>BQIW01000060.1 GCA_021604105.1 Nitrospirales bacterium
TACCCTCTTTGCATCCGGGGAAAAAATCCTGGCCTGGCATGAGGTGGAAAACGCCAGATCAGGAACCGAGCGATGGCTGCTCTATGCCCTTGCCTGGTTCGAATCGTTAGGAAAAGCCGAACTGGTCAAAACATGGAAACGATTGGGATTCCCGCAACGAACCACAGCAACCGTCGGAGAATTCTTACAGGCCCAGTCCACCTTGATAAGGACTCTCAACCGAAAGCATCTGGCTCCTTCAGAAATTTACGATCTCCTCACGCCATGGCCGAAGGAACTCGTGTTATTTCTCATGGCCAAGGCGCAAAGCAAGCCGACGATTCATGCGGCCACGGAACGGATCCGGGATTATCTCACCACGTTCCAACATACCGCCATCACCTTAACCGGCCACGACCTGGAGGACATGGGCCTTCCCAAAGGTCCAGCCTATCGCCGGGTGCTCGATCGCATCTTCAAAGCCAAACTGGATCGCCTGGTGACCACACAGGAAGATGAATTTCGCCTTGCCAAAACCTTCATTGCGCAAGAAACCGCTTCAGGAAGCCGCTCCAAATCCCCTTCATCGGCAAGGAAAGGCGGCGGCGGATAACCTTCCGGTTGGTTCTCCCGGCAGGCATTCTATTCATTCCCCATGCACCAGCTTTCATCGCCTCCCCAACCCTCTCGAATTCGCTGGCGAATTCTTTTTCTGCTCCTCCTCATCAGCATCATCACGTATGTCGACCGGGTGAATATTTCCGTCACCGCCCGCCAAATGATGCCCGCACTTGGGCTCACCGATCTGCAAATGGGTCAGATCTTTTCGGCCTTTGTCTTTGGCTACGCCCTCTTTCAAGTTCCCGGTGGCTGGTTGGGCGATCGCTGGGGACCACGTCGCGTATTGACCTTCGCCCTCATCTGGTGGTCGATCTTTACAGCGCTGACGGCCGTCGCTCCCACTATTCCACTGGCCAACCTGATCGGGATTATGGGTTCACTCATGGTCGTGCGTTTCCTCATCGGCATCGGCGAAGCCGCCGCGCTGCCCAATTTCAATCGAGCCGTCGCAAACTGGCATCCCCCGAATGAACGGGGCTTAGGCATTGGCATCACCATCGGAGGGATAGGCCTGGGTTCAGCCCTCACGCCACCTATCACCGCCTGGATCATGGTCAATTATGGCTGGCAAACGGCGTTTTATGTCGCAGGCGGATTGGGTATTGGCATCGCCCTCTTGTGGTATTGGTACGCAACCGATCATCCCCGGCAACATGCACACGTCAACACCGCCGAGGCCGAACTAATCGAAGGTTCGGAATATCTTCCCGACCCTCCTGCTCCCTTGGAAGGACGATCCGGTAAGGCCTGGGGAACGGTCCATGATGTATTCACCGAACTCGAAACACGTGAAGGACGGCCTCCAGCTTCACAGGCAAAGGGGAACGGGACCGGTGGGAAGAAGGACAACCCCAACTCCCCCACCCCACTACGAACAGGAAAGAAAAGCGAACCAGCGCCCATTCTGAAGTCAAAGACGACCACAGTTCCCTGGAAAGCCATTCTCACCACACCTACTGTTTGGTGGCTCACGCTCAGTTACACCTGTCTCGGCTATGTCGCCTATGTCTATATGTCCTGGTTCTATCTCTACCTCGTCAACGTGAGAGGCTTTGCCATCCTCCAAGGCGCCTTCTTCGCCTCGGCACCATTTATCGCGATGGCTATCTTCTGCCCATTGGGAGGATGGGTGACCGATCGTCTCACCGAACAATACGGGATCAATCGTGGTCGCGCGAGCGTGGGAGGAGCAGGAATGATCCTGGCCGCGCTCTCTATCATCATCGGCGCCAACATCGAAGCGCCCTATGTCGCAATCGGCTTCCTCTCGCTCGGTGCCGGGTGGCTATATTTCACCGTCGGCCCGTTCTGGTCTTCAACCACGGACTTATCCAAACCCTATGCCGGCACGCTCTCGGGCCTCATGAACACGGGCGCCAACCTGGGTGGGACCCTCTCGCCAACACTGACGCCCTGGCTGGCCGAAACCTTCGGCTGGTCGGTCTCCCTCGGCATCGCCGCCGGCATCGCCCTACTCGGTGGACTGTGCTGGATCCGCATTCGTCCGGGAATGGGAATAAGATCTTAATAGCAATCAGACCTCAGGTGCCTTGCTATAACCACTTAATACTTCTCTTCTCTTCTCTCCCCTCCTGGAGTCTCATTGACTTTTTTCGTATACTGTCAGTCAACAACAGTTCGATTAGGAAAATTGTAAAGTATCGTGCCAACTGTTCGAGGGATTGAAGGGCCTTACCGATTTTTCTTTTATAGTTTTGACTGCAATGAACCCAAACATGTTCACGTTCAACGAGAGCGCCATATCTGCAAATTTTGGCTAGAACCAATTTCCTTGGCAGGTAATGATGGATTTGCGCCACATGAGTTAAATCGAATCCGAAAAATCCTGCTCGACCGGATAGACAAAATGATCGAAGCCTGGGAGGAACATTGTGGTCACGAATGAACCCAGAATATCCACGATAGAGGTCTCAGATGAGACCATCACCGCGCAGTTAACCGACGGGCGAAAGATCAGTGTGCCCTTGGTATGGTCATGGCGGTTAACCAATGCTACTCCTGAACAACGCAAGAACTTCCAAATTATTGGAAATGGACATGGAGTGCATTGGCCTGATGTTGATGAGGACATTAGCGCTATCGGAATGCTCGAAGGCCTTCCCGCACGGCCTGTCAAACATCCCGTCTAACACTTGCGACTCAACCCGTCCCTATCCGCAAACATCAATTTCATTGTAGATCTTTTCTGTCGGCTGGTCGGTCTCCCTCGGCATCGCCGCCGGCATCGCCTTACTCGGTGGACTCTGTTGGATCTTCATTCAACCAAAACATGGGCTCAACCTCCCCAAGCCAGTCAATCAGGCGTAAGCGAGTCTGACTGGTTCACCAGAACAAACGGGCACCACAATGATTCTATTATTCCCGGATCATGGTAAGCTAAATCGCTAATCCTGAGGATAACGAAAATAGCCAGTCACAGAATCAGAAAGGTTCAGGAAAAAACCTTCACAGAAAGACGGTTAACCTTAAAGAGAAAGGAGGTACACCATGGGAGACAAAGGCGGAAAAAAGGATAAAGACAAAGCTCAAAAGCAGAAAGCCAATCAACAGAAGAAAAAAGACAAAAAGAAATAGCCAAGACGCTTGCTTTGATGAAAGCTGTGGGCTTCGCCTATGCGAAGCCCACAATTCCTGAGTGCCGGACTTCTCAAAAAGATTACCGCCCAACCAGTTAAACTGAACCAATTAATCCACCAACATTAGATTACCAATGAAGGGTAAATTTTTCGCAAAATGAATGTCGCTAAAACAGACGTTGTCATCGACAAAAGCTTTCTTCAAGGAGCGTCAAAAGATACTCTACAATTATTATTCAAAAATCATCGCGTTTTAATGACCCATGGGAACTTTTACGAGCTTCTTACAACAAAGCCGATTGAACGGGCCTGCTGTTTTAAAAGATTGCCTAAGGGAGAAAACCCCGTGGAGAAAGTTGAACCTGTGGGTTCAATACTTCGGTGGGAGGTAAAAAATCAGAGGCCATTACTGAATATCGATCATGTTATCATCCAGGATTCTTTTAATTTCAATCAAAGATTGGTTAACGAAAACTTCATTATAGAGGAAGAGCAAGCCAGGCATCTTGAAGACTGAAAAAAAGAGTTGAAACATAATATGAAAGACTTCGAAGTACACGGCAGTCAAGTCATGGTTCGATTTCCAGAACTTAGGAATTATCGCCCTGGCTATAACTCCAGCCAAATAGAAGGAATCCAGAAACGCATATGCACTGACCCAGAATATGTCCGTAAATTCTATAGGGGTGGACGAGGGGACACTTGGCCTCCGGCAGATCACATTGATGAACGTTGGGCATTATTTAGGTGGATACAAATCAGGCTCATAGCAGCTCTGGATTATTTTCGAAAATATGGGGAAAAAGAAATGAGTTTAGAAACCTCCAAGATTGAAAATGAATATCTTGACCTAGAATACTGCATGATAGGCTGTCTGGTTGGATCATTAGCCACCAAAGACCAAGGAATGGAGAAAAGATTCCTAGCCTTAAGCCCCATAGGAAAAGTTTTTTCGTAACAATATCTACTATTTCTGCACTTGCCTTCTCAACAAACACAAAAGTTTTGATAATTCTCTAGAGGCCAGCCTCCCCTCGGGTTAATCACAATCTGGAAAATATCTTTTGAAACCATTGAAATTCCCAAATAGGATACAGGATGCAGCGCTATAAAATTCTTCATCGGACATATTATAATTTCTCGGGTGCGGTGACACTTGGACCGCATCACCTGCGTCTGCGTCCGAGAGAAGACTATGACCTGCACATTGAGTCGTTAAACCTGAAGCTCACACCACCGGCCACCCTGCTGTGGCATCGGGATGTAGAAGGTAATTCGGTGGCCAGTGCCACCTTCGATGTGCCTGCTAGTCAACTTGTGGTTGAGAGCGAAGTGATCATCCAGCAATTCAATGAGGCTCCACTCGACTTTCTCGTCGCCGACTACGCTGTCGCGTACCCGTTTACCTATCAACCCGATGACCGGATCATGCTGCTGCCCTACATGGCATACCCTGAGCCGAACACCAAAACTCAACTGACTGAATGGATCGCCGGTTTCTGGCAATCAAATGAACCGATTCAGACCTACACCCTCTTGCAGCGTCTTAGCACCCACATCAACCAAACCCTGTCCTATCGAGTACGGGAAGAACCTGGCGTTCAAAGGGTGGGGCAAACACTGGAATACGGCACCGGCTCATGCCGTGACTTTGCGTTACTCTTTATGGAAGCTGCACGGTGCTTGGGTCTTGCTTCGCGCTTTGTCAGCGGGTATCTCCATGCACCACCATCAGCAACCGATTATGGCGCCACCCATGCCTGGGCCGAAGTCTACCTGCCAGGGGCCGGGTGGAAGGGGTTCGATCCCACAGTTGGGACCATAGCCGGAACCGATCATATTGCCGTAGCCGTCGCAAGATTGCCCGAATCCGTTCCGCCCATCGAAGGATCTTTCGTGGGGCCCCCAGGCTCAACGCTTCATGTCGGGGTTTGGGTTACAAAGTGTGAGTGAACCCGCGCTTCCGGTTCTTATGGAACACCATCGCTCCTCGTCTTCTCTTAATACAGATAGACGTCTACAATATCCAAAGAACACGGTTCTTTTTCATCCCTCAATCATAAAGGTCGACCATGCCAATCTGGGTTGATGCCGATGCCTGCCCCAAGGTGATTAAAGAAATATTATTTCGCGCCGCAGATCGGACCGCGGTGCAGGTGACGCTTGTGGCCAATCGCCTCTTGTATACTCCGCCCTCGCCCTATATATCAGCTATCCAAGTCGCCGATGGATTTGATGTGGCGGATTCCGAAATTGTGAAAAGACTCGAGGCCGGTGACCTGGTGATCACCGCCGACATTCCGCTTGCCGCTGAGGTGATTGCGAAGGGTGGCCATGCGCTTGATCCACGGGGGGAGATGCATTCTTCCGATACGATTCAAGCCCGGCTGATGATGCGGGATTTCATGGAGACCCTCCGGGCCAGCGGCGTCGAAACCGGAGGGCCGTCGGTCTTGAATCAAAGGGATCGGCAATTATTCGCCAAACACCTCGATTACTATTTAACGAAGCTTGCCAAGCAGGAGAATTAGAAGGATTAGTTTCCAAGGTCTCACGCCAATAGAATCTACTTGGCCTACTGGGAGGAAGCCTAGCCCGTCCAAATTGAATCTACCATTTCGTGGAATTAGCCACTGGAAAATCCGTCAAAGCTATGATTACCCCAGGAAACAGCCAAACCACCCTAGAAAAACAGCTCAACCGTTCTTCAAGGAGATTCCGTACAAAACCATTCCAAGATTATCCATACTTATTTATTCTCTAATTACGCACATCCTGCTCTTGACAGCTTTATTCCATCATTTTCGAGCTCAACCTTTATGTAATTCACTGCATTCGGCTGTAATTTAATCTTTTTTACATTATTAGAAAAACTGAAATTCGTCTGGGATTCCCAATGTATGGGGTATTCCCACACACAACCCACATTAGGATCAGATGAATCTTTATCTGTAATGGCATACTCCACAATCCCATTTGTATCCTTAGCCATCTCAAAGAACCAGCTTTTTACACGGCTTTCTCTACTTAAATAAATTCTACCTTTATGCGGTCCATCTAGAACGATATCTGGCAAGCGCATTATCTTCCATCTGGACTCGGGATCTCCTGATTTTACACGTTGCACATAATCCTCAAAATGAGTTGCAGGATAAGCGAAATTCAACAAAGTTTGAAAAGGTAATATGACAAGTTTACCTATACTCCCAAGGAAAGTGATTAAGAAATCTGATTTGGCGCGCTTCTTTACATCTTCAACTTCCTCAATGAAAGTTTTTTCTCCGTCTAGATCAATGCCTTGGAATTTTACTTCCATAGGTTCTTCAGCATTCTCATCAGGGTCGGTTGAGAGTTTCTGGTCCATCACAAATGTGACGATAGAGTAGGGAAGGTCCTTGAATGGTGAGAGTTGCTGGCCAGATTTATCCGCATTATCTGTCGTCAACCCTTCGTCCAATTTACCTAACACAATCTTTTTTATGGCTGCAAAAGTGCGATGATGATCACTGTCTACCGAGGCCACATCATCAAAATGTCGATACGGCACGTTGTGGACTCTTTGAGCGGGTATCCCCGCAAAAAGAAGGGTGCTGGAATGTACAATGCCATCATTGAGTGCGAAATCATTAAAAAGCCCCTTAACGCCGACAATTGCATAAGTTTTGGGCTTGTCCCTGACTCCTTCCGGAAAGTGTTTTCCCCATTTTGCGATATGATTTAGCATAAATTTGGAGCGGTTTACGCCTGTCCAATCTTTTTTTGCATCAAAAAAAAGAGTGTCAGCCATATCGAAGGCTTGTCGGTTATAAACATAGGCTTTGCCGAAGAAAGGCAAAGTAAAAATACTTGTCACGTGGGTAATGGGAGCAAAGATGGTATTCACAATCAAATTATTATACGCTGCAAAGGTTGAAAAAGAATTTGGTGTACCGATCAGGATGAGTTTAGTTCTATCCAATATGTCCCTATCATCACCCTTTTCTCTCCACGAAAGAACTGCCTCTTTCGCTATAAGTCCGCCTTGACTGTGTGCAATAATAATGATTGTTTTGGGATCTTTACAATCCACAAGGTCTTCTACGCGCCTCTTGAAGGTTCGCCCTAGCTCTGATAAAGATTGAAAATTGGGGAAATACCGGCTACTCCAATATTCCATGAGATAGACCGCGGATGGTCCAAGCCTAGCAAGATCAGGATCAAATGTAAGTTTTTCCTGGAGCTTACCGAAAGTGTCCTCGTCTCCATAGATTCCATGAATAAGCACAAAGGCGTTTTGATCTTTGGTAAGATCAGGCGTACATTCATCTTCCATTTCGTAAAATTTTCCAGATTTATCTGCCTTAAAATCCCATTCCCTAACCTGGATTGATGCCTGAAATGAGTTTTGGGAAGGCTTGGTAATTGCGCATCCAGCTAATACGATTCCAAAGAGACATACTTTTAAAATCCTAAACGGAGAAAATTCATGGCTAAACATGATGCCTCCTCTCAACTAAATGAAAGATAGTCCGCAAAGAGAAAGGCGAGAGATTTTCGTTAAGAATTTTTATTGCATTAAGTCGTCTTTAAGGTCATTTGACAACGTCCTGCTTGCCATTACTTTTGGCTGTAAGACCGCAAGGATTCGAACTATTACTGTGTTGGAGATTCTACCGGCACTGCTGGTTTTTCGGACTGTGCCACGGCAACGCGTCTCACTATAATGAGATTAGTAGAAACTTCTGGACCTGATGCATCTGAATATTTTTTGAGTTTTCCCACAAAACTGCTACTGGTTATTTCATCCTCGTCCACGACTTTTAAGATTTTTGCAGCTTCCATAATTTCAGTTTTCTTCTCGGCATTTGACTTTTTAAATGCCTCTTCGATTTCCTTTATCAGGGCTTCATTTAACCCCAGCTCATCAGCTTTTAATGTTGCGGCAGAAGGCGCCATTTGGCTATATGCAATTTTCTGAACATAGGGGTCTTTTGCGAATCGGGTCGCGGCCTCTCCAGTGGCAAAGAATTGCACATGCTTCACTCCACTTTCTGTGACTGTTGTAAATCCACCTGCATTATCTATCGCCGCATAAAACGAAGGCATTGTGACTTTGTACCCCGGCGATCCTTTTCCAGTATCCTCCTCAATAGTGCAACTTCCTTCACTATCAATGTAAATCGGTGGGGAAGCAAACTCTTTCCGGTTATACCCTAGCTTCAAGGAATCGGGATATGGCCCAGCCGTACCACTCCAAGCCACTTTTACTCCATACGAAGTATCTGTGGCAAAATAAAAAGGCCGGGGCTCATCCTTAACGTTTTTGTATTCCTGTCCGGTGATGTAATGCCAGAATCTGAGTAAAAGGCCCCGAGGATCTTGGGGTTCTTGTGATAAACATAGACCAGAGTTGACTGGGTTGGTCTCGTCTCCAGGGATTAGGTATACCGCCGCATCTCCCCCGGCAAAATGGGCTGTGATACTTGGATTGAAAAAATTTCCTGTCAATCCGAATGCGGCCAAGAGAGATAACCCACTTTCTTTTTCTACATTCGAAAAGGTTGGCTGGATGGCCAATTCGCGTCGCGCTATCGTAATCTCAGCCGTTGGAGGTTCAGTATCGATATCAAGTCCGACATTTGTTTTTGTGACAAATAGGACTCGATCATATCCAGCACAGCCAGAGAGAAGAACAGCAAAAAAAATAATACCCTTAAGTGAAAGTGTCATGGTTGATCCTCCTTGGCTTCAGAAGAGTGCTGGTCCGTACTTTTGGTAGGATTAAATTCAAGGGGATAGGAACCGACCTTGAAATAAAAAAAATCATTACTAGGCGGACGCTGTATCGTAACAGCCGTATTTTCGTCATAGATCATAAGACGTTCCCGTTGATCCCATCCAATACTCAAACCTAAAGAACCATCATCAACCCCGACGGCCACTCCGGCCATGGTGGATTTCCGAATAAGCGCCTGCTTTCCATCAAGAGGTGGTGTTGCCTTCATCGCCAGATGACCAAAGCCCCAGATATGTTCGGCGCCAGACTCTGCATCACGATAATAGATGGCACAACCAAACACGTGAAAAGCTACAATCGCGACAACGAAGATTCTTAACGTCAACCTAAATGGCGAGAGGAATGGCATTTACAGTTATTCTGAATAGTAAGGGGCCGTATTAAATAACTTTCTTCTCGAATTACAAACGAAGAAGTCTCATCTAGTGAAAAAGGTTATGAATTTCCCAGGCAAAAATCCTCCGCAATTTCTCACCATTGGCCGCTGCCCTTTAAATAATCCAAATGACAGTTGAACTAGGGTTCATCGAAGTAATTAGGAAAATCCTCCCTCCGCTGCGTGACCTTAGCCACCCAATTATTTTTTTACGCTAGCCCAAAAACTCAAATTAGTTGAAACCTTTCTTTACTTATTACTGTTTAATTTTTCAAAAGCCTGCAAATGTAAGACCAAGGCATTACATCTGGGATTGCTGTTTTTGAGCAGGAATCTTCTAGGAAAAACGAATAAATTACCGTGAAAGCCCATCTAATAGGCAGCATGCTGCTGAAGCCTTGTATCGATTGAGATACAGAGGCGTATCTGATTAGATAACATTGTTGAGAAAGCAGGAAAGAATTCTAGATGTGTATTAGAAAGGGAACATGTCAAAAGTTTAGGGTCCTGACCCCATATGGAGTGTGCTGACCGCAAAGGATTTCATGGAGACGCTCCGGGCCGTCGGCGATGAATCAACGGGACCGGCAGTTATTCGCCAAACACTTCGACTATTATCTCACGATTCTGATCAAGCAGAAAAATGAGAAAACCTAGAGGCCAACAAACACACATGGGATGGCACTGGCCCTGCTTGGGCACTTGGACGAGATGCGCGGCATCCATTAAAATTTAATTTCGTCCGCATTGCCCTCACCGGCAAAACCCCGGACTGCCAAGCCCAGGGAGCCTGATTCACCAGCATGAAATTCTGTCGAACACAAATGCCCCTTCACCCCCTTTGTGGGCTATTCTATTTGGTGCTGTTGATTCCCGGGTTAGCCCATTCCGAAGAACGTCAGCCGATTGAACAATTGGAAAAGATCATCGAAAAACAGAAGACTGCTCGAAAAAGTTTGAAAGATCAGGGGCTCCTCCTGGAAGCCACCAATACGATAGATATTCTCTCCAATGTTTCCGGCGGCCTTCATCAAAAAACCACTCTCACCGGCGACCTGGATCTCCTGCTCACCGTCGATCTAAAAAAATTAGTTCCTAATTGGAGAGGCACCGTTTTTCTGTATGGCTTGGGCTTGTATGGGGGCGATCCAAGCAATAATGTCGATGACATCCAAGGAGTGAGTAACATTGCGGCACCAAATACATGGAAACTGTTCGAAGCCTGGTACCAGCACAATCTGTTTAAACGCTTTTCTCTGCTTGCCGGCCTGTATGATATCACCTCCGAGTTTGATGTCATCGTATCGGCGTCGACACTTTTTCTGAATAGCTCCTTCGGGACTGGAGCTGAACTTGGAGCGGGTGGCAGAAACAACCTGTCCACCTTTCCTGCAACCTCTCTGGGAATCAGGGCGCAAGCCATCCTCACCGATTCTCTCATGGTTCGCGCCGTGGTCGCCGATGGCATTCCGGGGGATCCCAATAATGCTCAGGGTACTCACGTTCGTTTAAAAAAAGATGATGGCCTGTTCGGTTCCATGGAATTGGCATATTACAAATACAGCACGGCTGATTTAGCACAAACAAAGGAAAAAACGCTCGAAGAGCTCCCTCGTCGCCTGACCTTCCGCCGGATTGGAAGATCCGCCCCTCTCGTGTATGAAGCAAAAGTTGCCCTCGGATTCTGGGGGTACACGACTTCTGTGGATCAACTCAACAAGGTCAATAGTTCGGGAGAACCTGTAAAACAAAATGGCACTTACGGGATATATGGGTTAGCGGAATATGATGTGTATTATGAAAAGGACGACAACGATCAGGGACTGACTCTCTTTGGCCGAGCCGGAATGGCAGACCCCAATGTGAACCGCATTTCACAGTATTATGGCGGCGGGTTCATCTATAAGGGATTAATTCCGGGGCGAAAAATTGACCGAACCGCGTTCGGGGTGGCAGCCGCAGTGAATAGCCATGAGTATAAACAGTCTCAACAGCGGGAGGGAAAACCGGTTGAGAGTACGGAGATCACGCTGGAATTGACGCATTCCATCTTTGTGAATCAAAACCTCGTCATTCAACCGGATTTTCAATACGTCATTAATCCCGGGACGGTTCCCGGCAGGAATAACGCCGTCGTGGTAGGCGCGCGACTTGAAGTCAATTTCAACAATTAATGTGTCCCATCCAAGCATCCCGGGAGGGAGTCAAAATGGGTGGCTTTCACAAACACATAAAAATTTTTGCATGGATGGCAGGCGGAATATCGTAAAGGGTAGACCCCTTCTCTGTAGCCGTTCGCTTAAAACTTCTGATCAGATTCCACAAGATCCACCATGAACCGTCGCTCCCCTATCATCCCCTTCTCTCTGGCGGGGCCATAAACAAAAGATTTATTGCATGCCTTGCAGGATTTCCCAGATACGCATAAGAAGCCAGAGGATCCCTACCACCGTTCCGGCGATCACCAAAGCAACGACTAACAATAACCCTATTACGAAAACCCAATCCCCTGTCGTGGAGCTTGGACGTTCCCCAACAGCATATCGCTCCAACAGCTCAACATTTTTCACATTACTTTTAAACCAGACAGAGAACAGATCACCGAGAATAGGAATGGCACCGACCACGCTATTAATCGCGATATTGAGACTCATACGGATGAGGACGATTTTAGGAAGTTGGGATTGAGCCGCCACGACAAGAATAACTGATCCAGCCAGACCTGCGAGGGCATCGCCCACACCTGGAATCAGTCCCAGGATCGGATCTAACCCGATACGAATTGAGGTTCCGGGAATCGTAAAACGCCGGTCTAATATTTCCGCCAGATGTTTGGCAATTTCAAATTTTCGGGAGTGTCGCACCATAGGGGATTTGTTCCTTTTACTCCTGCAAGATATTAAACCCTATAATTTTAGCAGGGAAATTCCAATTCACTTTCATTTCACCAGATCTGACGCAGAAATGTTATAGACGGATGCGTTGCAAGAATGAAAAAAATATCTAGTCATTGGGCGGTTTCTATAGAATACCTATTGAATCTCCCAGCTTGGAGAGGTGGTCCCTGGAGAACCTGTTGAGCCAACAGTGACCCCATTCATCAGCCACACCTCCACCCCACCCGTATCGGTATTAAACCAGGTCAAATCGACTTTCCCGCTACCATCCCGATCACTGATCTGGGCAATGTCCCACTCCAAGGCCTTGCCCGCCAAAGAACCCGTGGTTCCAATCGTGAGTCCATTCATCAGCCAGAACGCCACCGCACCGCTCCCGGTGTTGCGCCAGATCACATCAGCTGTCCCATTCCCATCAACATCCCCCACCCCAGCCACCTCAAAGGCCAAAATGGCACTCCCTGGCACTCCGATTGACAGAACCGTGAGCCCGTTCATTAACCACACGGCCACAGCCCCACTGTTGCTATTCCGCCAAATGATATCGGCTTTGCGATCGGCATTCACATCGCCTAATCCGACAATCTTCCACTCACCTGGAACACCACCGAGGGATTTGGAGGAAGCAATGGTCGATCCGTTCATCAGCCATGCGACGACGACTTTGCTATTGATGTTTTGCCAAATGATGTCTGCCGTGCCATTCCCATCCACATCTCCAAGTTGCTCAAGCACCCAACCAGTGGGGACAGTGCCCGGGAACCCTACCGATGTGATGGTTGGCCCATCCATTACCCACACGGCCACCGTGCCACTGGTGCTATTGCGCCAAATAACATCAGCCTTGCCATCGGCATTCACATCGCCGATACCGACAATCTCCCAAGCCGCGGGAACCCCTCCAGGAAAACTTGAAGAAGCAATGGTCGTCCCATTCATCAACCATATGGCCGTCGTCCCGTTACTCGTATGGCGCCACACGATATCCGCCTTGCCATCTCCATCCAAATCAAAATCCGCCGTGCGGTTATGAATGAAAATATCCCGGATTCCATTCGTATCACCCGGGACAAGATTGGACGAATCGGAAAAAAATCCAACAATCCGACCATCCTGACTGATCGCAGGATTACAACTAAAGTCATTGCCTTGCACTCCACCTGTCGTCACACTCATCCTGGTGGTGGTGTTGGTCTGACGATCATGGACAAACACATCACCCTCTCCATTCGTATCGTCAGCGACGAAATTCGTGGCAAAAGAAAGAAATGTGACAAATCGTCCATCCCCGCTGATGGTCCCCTCCGAACTTTCTCCATTTCCTTGGAGACCCCCACTTGCCACACTCACACGCGTAGTGGTGATCGTTTGACGGTCATGGACAAACACATCACCTTCTCCATTCGTATCGCCAGGGACGAGATTTGTCGCATCCGACTGAAATGTGACATAGCGACCATCCGCACTTAATTCGGCATCCACACTCTCACCATTGACCTGCCCTCCGCCTGTGGCCACACTCACACGCGTCGTCACCCCTGTTTGCCGATCATGAATAAACAAATCTCGCACACCATTAGTATCATTCATGGCCAGGTTAGTCGCATCGGATTCAAACGCAACCAATTCACCATTCGCACTCAGAAACCCTGCTCGACTGGTATTATTCCCTTGGATCCCACCTGTGCCCATACTCACGCGTGTGGTCGCGCCTGTTTGCCGATCGTGAACGAACACATCTAAGACTCCATTGGTGTCGCCAGGCACCAGGTTGGTCGCGAAGGAGTGGAACGCCACAAATCTGCCGTCAGCACTCAAGGCTGGAGTAAAACTATTATTATTGGACTGCCCCCCGCCCGTCGCCACACTGACCCGGCTCGTCATGCCCGTCTGCCGATCATGAACGAACACATCAATAGCCCCATTGGTATCTCCCGGGACAAGGTTCGTGGCATCCGATCGAAATGCCACATAACGCCCATTTGCACTTATGGCTGGCTCAAGGCTCTCGCCATTGGCCTGCCCTCCGCCCGTGGCCACACTCACGCGTGTAGTTTGTTGGGTATGCCTATCGTGCACGAATATATCTCGTACCCCATTGGTATCACCGGGCACCAGATTGGTCGCCAAAGAATAGTAGGCAACAAGCCTCCCATTTTCATTAAGGTCCGGAGTGAAACTATTATTATTGGCCTGTAGTTTTCCACTACTGACACTGACCCGGGCCGTCTCCGCCCCATAGGTCGGGGAGGCAATCAATGCAGGCAAAAGTCCGATCATGCCCGCCACAGTGACCAACTGATTGAAAATTTTCATGGGGGTTCCTCCAGAGCCTTGAATAAAGTTTAGTGATAAAACCAACAATAAAATCATTGCTGCTTCCGCGCATTACCAAGTGGAGCATATGTTATGTGCAGCCAGGTCCGCTTACAAAAAAGCCTGCGGCTGCTCAAATTCCCGGGGCATTCAGCGTTTGCCCCCAATTTTTTATCAAAACGACGCCCATTCAGGTTTGCCAAAAAGCCTAACTTAACTGATCAAGAACTTCCACACATTCTTCAATTCCCCCATGCCCTCATCAGGCTTCATGCCCAACAACAATCCTACACACCATTAATGCGTAGATAATGATTTACGTGCAGCTGAAGGCCTATATATCCCAATGAAATCATGCATGACACGCCATGTGGGTATTGAATAATGGGTGCGTGCCATTCAAAAAGTGATTATCGAGCATGGCCTTAGGAACAAAAATCGACCATCTATTCAAAAGTGGGACAAGGAGGAACGAATAACGGGAAGACTTCTTCCCGGCCTTTTCAATACTCTATTGAGAGAGATCGGAGACCAGGCCTTTTGACTTTTCTGTTACTCGCGACGTACAAGAGTCAATTATCATTGGCATGCACTTAGAAAAGGAGTCCCATATGCAGTGTCCGTGTCAGAGTGGTAAGACCTTCAAACAATGCTGTGAGCCAATCATCGCCGGAATGCAACAGGCAGTGACTGCCGAACAACTCATGCGGGCCAGATATTCGGCCTATACGCAAGTCCAGATGGATTTCATCGAAAAGACCCATGATCCCAAAACCAAACACGACATCGATCTTGAGGCCAATCGCAAGTGGGCAGAAACCACCAAATGGACGGGGTTAGAAATTCTGTCGACGAAACAGGGCGGTATGGACGATGAAGCGGGCCTCGTCGAATTCAAGGCCACGTTTGAGACCGAAGAAGGCCCTCAAATCCATCATGAGCTAAGCGAGTTTAGGAAACATAAGGGGACCTGGTATTTCACCGACGGCAAAAGTCCTGGAGTTCAGACTGTCGTGCGGAGTGAGGCCAAAATTGGACGGAACGATCCGTGCCCCTGCGGCAGCGGGAAAAAGTATAAAAAATGCTGTGGAAACACTTGAATCAGCATGGGACTTCATATCGCGTTTGTTTCAGGCGCTCCTAGTCCAGGCATGACCTCATTTTCTGTACACACGCGCCAAACTGACCGATGCCTGGCCAGGTGGGTGACGGGACTCATTCCGCGTCTTAAAGTTTATCCATCCTTCGCAGCCCCCTGCCATAGCATATCGTAGCCGAGTTCTTTCGTCTCAGAACACATCGTAGCCAAAGCGGCGAAGGTCTTATTGAACAGTTCATCGGCATGAGATTTTTCGTGATCCTCAAATGAACTCCAATAGGTCACAATCGCGTAATGGTCATCTGCGGTTTTTGATTCACTTAAGGACCCTTTGTCGGATACGAAACCGGAAAATTTGAACACCTGCCCGGCGATGAAGCCCCCTTTGTCTCCGCCATAGGTTTCCTTGACGACCATGCACATCTCTCCAACGGCCAGCTCCACCTGATCGAAGGAAACGCCGGGCTTCAATTTGACGGTGTTAAACAACATTTTCGCCCCAAATGGAAGAGTAATAGGACCAAACATGGCACCCTCCTGGTGAGAGCACCCGTCTCGAAACGGGTGCCTGTAAAGGGAATAATCAGACGAACCCTATCCGCAGAACTCATCATCATTTTAGCACTTACCGCATAGGGCTCGCAGGCCCCACACCACACGATTCGTCTCCAACCAGCTCGACGGCTTCCTCCAACGGTTGACAATACATGTCCAACGCAGGGTCCTTCCAAACCGCATTGACAAAGACCAGGAAAACTTTGAGAATCCTGGCATTAAATTCACGCGGCTATTCATCGCTGGCGACAGACTACCACTCCGCCATCACTTGAAAGGACGCACATTATGGGTAATACATACCGCGGTCGGCACAAACTGCGACGACTCCAAAAACCTGCCGTCGACAAACCTGTTGACGAACTCCTCAAAGGACTACGACCCAAGCCTTCAGCCTCGAGCAACAGCTCTTATCGGGAACAGTCACTGAAGATTCACGGGCTCATTTGTGCCAAATGCGCCAGAGAATTCGACCTCAAGAACAGACATCTGCTCACCGTGCACCATAAGGACGGCAATCACCACAACAATCCACCGGACGGATCGAACTGGGAGAACCTCTGCGTATACTGCCACGATGATGAACACAGCCGGGGAATCCTTGGTGATTATTTGCGCAAGACAAAAGAGGACAAGGCGTAGGAAATCAGTCTACAATCCCTGAACGGGCGCAGAACACTTGATATTGGCTAGAACGAATTGACGGAGAGGTTGATCATCCTATGCTGAGGAAAGAATCACTACGGGGAATACATGGCATCTATGTGGTCGTTGAGGACTTAGGTCCAGAGCTGAGGGGAGTATTAAACCGAAGTGAGTTGCGCAAACGAGTGGAGGCACAATTGCAAACGGCGGGGATTCGCCTGGTCAAAGAACTCGAAGCCGCCAAATTGCCCGGAGAGCCGTATTTATATGTCAATATGGCGGCTCTTCCCCTGGGCCCAAAGCGATACGCCTGTCGGATCGACCTTGAAGTCCACCAACTGGTAGCCCTTGTTCATAACTCCTCCACAGGACACGCCATCACCTGGGAACAAGGCGTCGTGACGGCGGGTGGGGTCAAAACCATTTTCAACAATTTTGACGAATTGGTTTTGGATTTTATTTGTGATTACCTGGCGATGAATCCCGACAATTAAACTATCAACACCATTACCGCCTCTCGTTCTTGCGAATCTCGCGCTCTTCTACCAGGACTCTTTCCTCCTTTCACCCGCCTTCAGTCCCACACGATCACAGGGCCTCGTCCACCTTGCCCGTTTCTGACAACCAAAACATTCGCCCTTTCACCTTACCTTATGAACAAGAGGATTCCGCCGGTTGCACTGATTGATTTTCAGGAAATTTGACCTCGGCTGGTCAATCATGGGAAAAGGACTATTGTCCAATTTTCTAGCCTAGAAGGAGAATGCTCATGGCGAAAGCGCGCGCCCGTCACATTTTGGTTTCAACAGAAGAAGCATGCAACCAATTAAAAACTCAAATTGAGAGTGGTGGAGATTTTGCTGCGGCGGCGAAGGAACATTCCACCTGTCCATCAGGCAAACAAGGTGGAGATCTGGGCGAGTTCGGCCCGGGTCAAATGGTCAAAGAGTTTGATGCGGTTGTGTTTAACGGCGAACTCGGCAAAGTCCACGGCCCGGTCAAAACCCAGTTTGGCTATCATCTCCTTGAGATCACCAGCCGCACTCCATAAATTGCACACTGTTCATATGGGCAAGGGCATGGTCTCGTGGCTATGCCCGTGTCCTGCCCCCCATATCTTCCAAACCTGTCACAAGCATTGGGGTCAATCATTCTGCCTACTCGTTCGTCCGACAGATTCCACGACCAAACACTTCCCCGGTTCTCAATCGGATGCGGAAGGGTTTGGCAGCAAGATTCGCTCTGATGTAGACTTGAATACTACACTGAACAACCTGAAACACTGTCGCATTGACTGAGTATGCCACGCGAACCCCAACCACCAAAATCAACGCAATTCAAAAAGCTCCTGTTGTCCCCCCAGCTTGAATTTATTTGCGAGGCGCACAATGGGCTGAGCGCCAAGATCGTGGAAGAAGCAGGATTCCATGGCATCTGGGCCAGCGGACTCTCGATCTCGGCTCAATTCGGTGTGCGAGATAATAACGAGGCCAGTTGGACCCAGGTCCTGGATAATCTGGAATTTATGTCTGACGCGGCCCGCATTCCGATTCTCCTCGATGGAGATACAGGATACGGCAACTTCAATAATATGCAGCGTCTCATTCGCAAACTGGAACAACGGCATATCGCGGCCGTGTGCATTGAAGACAAGTTGTTTCCGAAGACGAATAGCTTTCTCAAGGGTGACACACAACCCATGGCCGACATGGAAGAATTTTGTGGAAAAATAAAAGCCGGGAAAGATGCGCAATCCGATCCGGATTTCTGCATCATCGCCCGGGTTGAATCGTTCATCTGCGGATGGGGACTGACGGAAGCCTTGCGACGGGCAGAGGCGTATCGCCAGGCCGGAGCGGATGGCATTCTGATTCACAGTGCGCTGGCGGTGCCGGATGAGATTCTGGCGTTCAAGCGGGAATGGAGCAATCGCTCACCCGTGGTGATTGTGCCCACGAAATATTACTCCACTCCCACCGATGTGTTCCGGCAGCATGGCTTTTCCATGGTGATTTGGGCGAATCACCTGCTCCGCGCCGCAGTCGCCACCATGCAAACGACCGCTCGCGTTCTGAAGAAACAGGAAAATCTTTTATTCATTGAGGATAACATTGTCCCGGTCTCTGAGGTTTTTCGTCTGCAAGGTGCAGATGAACTCATGGAAGCCGAGCAACGCTACCTTCCTAAAAGTGCCGACCGCGCATCGGCTATTGTCCTGGCCGCTTCCCGTGGGGATGAGTTAGGGGATCTCACCGAAGACAAACCAAAAACCATGGTGAATATTCGTGGCGTCCCCCTCCTTGCTCATATCGTTGACGCCTACAATAGCGTGGGCATCAAGGAGATTCTTGTGGTCCGGGGGTATAAGAAAGAAGCCGTCAATCTTCCCAATTTGACCTATGTCGATAACGATGCCTTCACGGAAACGGGAGAATTGGATTCCTTATTGAAAGCGCTTCAATCAAAAGACGCCCGATTTCAGGACACCATCGTATCCTATGGCGATGTCTTGTTTAACACGTACATTCCTCAGGCATTGCTGCAAACCAAGGATGACTTTGTCATTTTTGTGGATAGCGACTGGCAGGAAAAAACGAGCTATACGAGGCTTGGTGGGTTTGCCGAATGTAGCGCTCCGAATTCCCGAAAGGCCTTTAACGCCCAGATTCATCTCAAGCAATTAGGCAGGGCAGTGCCTTCGGACATGATTCATGGCGTATGGATGGGATTTTTTAAAGTCTCGTCCCAAGGTGTGACACAATTGCATGGGATCCTTACCGAACTTCTTGCCAACCCGAATCACCGGAAAGCGGGAATGGCCATCCTGTTCCAGGAATTATTGCGAAGGGATTATCCGATTAGGGTTCTCTACACCGTCGGGCATTGGCTGGACATTAACAGCCTCGATGATGTCGTGGAAGCGGGAAGTTTCTAAACTTCGTTCTTTAAAACCTTCTTGAATGGACGAGAGATCCCGGGCTTCAGTCCGGAAGTTGATATGTCTCGAAGAGCAAGAATCTTTTTTGGGGAGACAATAAACCAAAATCCAACAACATCCCGTTCAGCCTGATCAAATGAGGTGGAATATCTATCAAAGATTACCGACTCAGCTTATGACTTGCATGGAGGCTTCACAATGAACATCTCCGATCTCTCTCAGAAAGAATTTAAAGAACTGGTGAATAGCATGGTGGATGACCGGTTGTGTGAACTGCTGGGCGACCCCGATCTTGGGCTGGCTCTGGATGACAAGGTGCGTGCGCAATTAAAACAAGCTTTGAATTCCCCGGAGCGGGTGACGGGAGAAACCGTCGCTGAACGACTAGATCTCAAGTGGTGAGATGACATGGCCTGGTATCGCGTCACCTATCAGCCTGCAATCCTGGACGACCTTCAATCAACCGACCAGGGTATGGCCCAGCGCCTGTTGGATAAGACCAAGTGGTTGGCCTCGAATGTCGCCAACCTTCGACATGACCCCCTGCACGAGGATCTTCCCGGTCTCGTCCAATACGCCGTGGGAGATTGGCGCATTCTCTACTCCATCGACCCGGACGAGCATGTCGTCCACATCCATCGAATTGCCACCAGGCGGGAACTGTATGCCAACCGTACCGCACCTCAGGATTCATGAGTCGGTCTGAACAGATCGAACGGGAACTCACCAAGGCCGCCAGGGGACTCCGGAATGGGAACGATGGTTTGGCCAGAGTATGCGCACGACGAGCCGTCGCATTGGCCTCTCATCAGTGGGCGGAGCAACAAAATCTGGCAACATGGAAGGGAGATGCCATGCATCATCTTCGGCAGATCCAAGCAGAACCCACGTTTCCACCACCGGTGAGAGCGGCCGCGCAACGACTTCTGACCAAAGTGACGGAACAGACAGAATTGCCCATGACCACGGATCCCATCACCGACGCCCGCATCATCCTTGACTACCTGCTTGACCACCTGAATGCAGAGACTTGAATCCAGGAATTGGGCACCATCCAAGCCTTCAAGCTTTCCTCAAAAAACCCTCACTCCTCGGCTAAACAATGCGTTTTTGCAGAATTCAACAACGATTTCGCAAATCCAAGTGTCCTTTTGCAAAGTTTGCAAAGATTGGACTCCAACTCCTGCTTCTGACGATCATGGTGATACTGGCGTACCCCGGACTAATGAAGGGAGCCGCCTCCCCCCAATTCATCATTGAAACCCCGGAATCCTTGGAACCCTTAGCTGCCCACTTGAAGGACAGCAACCCACAAGCTCTTCAACGCATGCTAGACTTTATGGGACTTGAACATCCCGGACTTCCCATTCGAGTCATCCTGGCGCCAAAGGAATCGTCCCTTGCACAGGAAGCGCCGAAATGGGTGTCTGGTTACGCAGTCAGTCAGACTTCCACAATTGTGCTCCTCACTGACCGGAGTTTGACCTATCCGAATGATTCACTCAACGAAGTCTTCCTGCATGAAATCAGCCATATCCTGGCCCATCGGGCGGCAGGAGGCCAGCCTTTGCCTCGATGGTTTGATGAGGGATTAGCGATGGTGGCCGCCCGAAGGTGGGATATGGAAGACCGAGCCCGATTAGTCTGGGCAATGGTCTCAGACACGCAAATCTCCCTGAAAGAACTCAATACTCTCTTCAGCAAAGATGAGACCTCTGTGCGACGGGCCTATGTGCTGGCTTACGCCTTTACGCGAGACCTCCTGGAACACACAGGGCAGGATACCCCCAAACGTCTTTTGGCAAAAGTCCGGCAAGGCCTGTCCTTTTCTGAAGCCTTTGCGCAAACGACCTTTATGACACTCACAGATGCAGAAGAGCAATTCTGGAGTCGGCAAACACTCTGGAATCGCTGGATCCCTGTGGCCACCAGTTCCGGCATGGTCTGGCTTGCGATCACCTTCCTGGCCTTTTGGGCGTTTTCCAGACAGCGGATGCGAGCCGCAGCCATTAAGAGAGAATGGGAAGAAGATGACGACGATCTCTGATGGGTTACCTCACGACAAACATCTCAGAACCATTCAGCAATGCGTTGTTGGAAGAGAGATGAAATTTTCATTCTAAAATGTTTTACTGGCATGACATACGATTGTCATGTTCTCTATCCACCTTGGAAGGAAAATACCTATGCCTCAAAAGCTTCAGGACAAAGTGGCGGTCATTACGGGTGGCAATAGTGGGATTGGTTTGGCCACAGCCAAATTATTTCAGGCTGAAGGAGCCAGGGTGATCATTACGGGAAGAAGGAAAGAGCCGGTAGAAGCGGCAGTGAAAGAGATCGGAGGAGCGAGTGTCGGTTTCGTATCAGATACCGGGAATCTCAATGACATTGCGGATTTGTATCAACAGATACACAAGACGGCGGGACGGATCGATGTTCTCTTCCTCAATGCCGGCATTGCGATTTTTGGCCCATTTGACACCGTAGACGAAGCCACATTCGATAGGATGGTTAATGTCAATTTCAAAGGCCTGTTCTTCAATATTCAAAAAGCCTCACCGCTTCTGAATGAAGGGGCGTCGATCATTATCAATTCGTCCATCGCCGACCAGAAAGGGTTTCCCAATTCCAGTGTCTATGGCGCAACCAAAGCGGCCGTTCGGAATCTGGCCAGAACCTTATCGACTGAATTTCTCGAGAGAAACATTCGGGTGAACGCCCTGGCGCCTGGGCCAATTGATACCCCTATTTTTGAGAAAGTCGGCGTTCCAGCAGAAGAAGTTCCAGGCATGAAAGCCAACTTTGGTGACCAAAATCCCATGAAACGAATGGGAACCTCACATGAAGTTGCCACAGCCGCGTTATTTCTCGCATCAGATGATTCATCCTATATTACGGGAATTGACCTCACCGTCGATGGAGGCGCCACACAACTGTAACTTTTTCACTGATGATGGCAGCCAACCAGGGGGATGATCAGTTGCTTTCCACTGCAAGAAAGCCTCTCTTTCCACGAGAGGCGGACAAATATTTTTCAGGAAGAAAGATAAAGGCTACCGTGGCTCAGCAAATCGAGAAGTAGGGAATCATGCCCTTCCGACGGGACGAAGTGCTCCGGACCGATTTGGCGTTCGGCGCACAAGGTTTTCACCAGATCAGTCATGAGCCCACTGCAGGTGTACTGACGCCCATCAACAAATAGCCAGATATTCTGTCCATGTTCATGAAACGCAAAACGTGAGCCTTCATTTCTGACAAGTTTTCCTCCCTCCGAAAGATGGGTACGAACTTCTTCCAGACGGTGTTCCTCCGGCGCCATCTCCTCATCATGGTATTTCGGAGAGGTCATATAACAACCAAACCATTGAACCAGCTTGTCATCATCCTCGACATACCGGGTGAAGATCTTTTGAACTTTTTCAACGGCCTCGGAAGTAATCTGGCCGGGATTGGCTTGAGGAACCAGATCCGGATCCGCATAGCGAACCTCTTCGCTCAACGCTTCTCCAACAGATTCGGAATAGTCAAGCAAGATATCCCGATGAGACGGCGCACGAAATCCCACCGAACAGGTCATGCAATCCTCACCCACAGCTATCCCGTTATGTCCGACACGCGGGGGTACATAGAGCAGATCGCCCGGCTCTAATATCCACCGTTGCACCGGCTTCCATTCGGACAGGATCTTGACCGGAACATCTGAACGACGAGGAGACGTTTCATCATAGATACCCCCGACTTCCCACTGACGACGGCCACTGACCTGCACCAGAAACACATCATAATTATCATAATGTGGCCCGACACCCCCCTTGTCGCCGGAATAGCTGATCATCAAATCATCAACCCTCCAACTGGGGATAAAATAAAATTGCGCAAGCAAGTCAGCGGCGGCCGGCACCCAATGATCCACGGCCTGGACCAACAAAGTCCAATGCGTAATTGGCAAGCTGGAAAATGTCGCATCAGTAAACGGACCATGAGAAAGTTCCCATTGGTCGCTTTGGGGATCTTGAATGATCAGCCTCGATTCGACGTCTTCTTCACAAGCAAGACCGGCCAATTCATCCGCCACAATCGGTGGCTTGATCCCGGGCAAGGCCTGCCGAATCAACAACGGCTTCTTCTGCCAATATTCAGCAAGAAACACTTCAGGTGAAAGATTGCCTAAGGGATTTGTTTTCATTTGCCAGCGCAAGCTATCCATTCAAACAGCAACCACAAAACTTATCTATGGTCATCCTCAATTTTCATCAGAAAGCTATCTGTGTCTTGAGGCTCTTCTAACCTTTGTATGGTCACCACATTTACTAGCGAGTTGGACCACTCAACTCAAAGAAAACCCTCCCTATTTCAGCAGACTTCCCTGGCCTGGTGGTGTGGCCGAGCAGTGCAGCCGACACCGGGGAAAAAGCGCGCATTGTTTGAGCAAAGCGAGTTTGCGCGCCGCCGGAGTCGGCGAACCGCGCAGGGGACCCGAAGGGCCACATCACGGTCAACATGGTTTTGGGCCCTTTTGCCGAAACAAAAGGGCCTCGTCTGCCGGGGCGAAACCCGGCGATATCGCTAATCGCTTGGATATGATTGGTAGTAGTTTGGTTGAAATGGACATTGGAAACGTGCTCAAAAAAATTCTGGTTCCACACGGAAATACCTTTTAAACAAAAAAAGATACAGGTTTCCCTAGATATGACAAACCGCCAAAATATTCAACAAGGTTCTTTCACCATTTCAACATGAGGAATGCCATCTTCGAGATAGCCATCCGTCACTTGGAGAAATCCATACTGCGCATAAAATCTGTGTAGGTACGTTTGTGCCGACATTTTTATAGGTATCTCAGGCCACAAACCGGCTATTTCCTGCAAGGCTGTCTGTAACAATTGATGCCCAATCCCCTGCTGACGAAAATTTGCCTTCACCACAAACCGCCCCAGATTCACCTCAGGATGACAGAGTCCAGGCGAGAGAATCCGTGTATAGGCAATCAATTCCCCACCTTCACTGCGTCCAGAAATGTGCCTGGTTTCCGGATGCCGGTCATACTCATCCAATTCCCGATAGGTACATTGTTGCTCCACCACAAACACCTCCACGCGCAGCTTCAGCAGGTCATATAACTGATCCGATTCCAATTCTTGAAAAGTCTTAATGTTCCACTGAATATCGTTCATGAACCTCAAAATCTCATGGTACAACAGAAATTTTACTGACCGGGAACAAATCCTTTACCACTTTGCAATATGCTCCCTATACATTGAATAAAGACAATTTTACTTAGGGAGGCAACAATGATTGACAAGCTCCTCATCTCAGTAATTCATTTTTTATTATGCTCACGGATTTTTAAATTTTTCATGCCTAATATTCACGCCATTTTAATCCAATTAGTCTTTGCCAATAGTTATCTTTATCCACCACCACATTCTATCAGGGCAAATTCCATTCAAAATAATGTTGGTTCATTCCGGCTAAAGAAGCCTTTCCTCTCATACTCCCCAACCCGAGATTAAACTTAATAAGCTATATGAATGTGGAAGCACAATCGATTCAAGAGTGTGCGATTTCTACATTCGCCCTATCCTGTCAGATGTGGATGAAAAGGCCATCATGGAGATTGGGGTCAAACCGGATGCTTTTAGGGGCACAACGTGATCCGCATCTGCCACCGCCAACTGTTCCTCACCCCTTGTCGGATATAACCAGAAGGCGACTCCATTTAAATATCATGCGTGATACTCGTTAATTGTATCGTTTGAGATTGGGCAATGAGCATACGATCATACCGGTCAGCATGGTGACGGGATAGGTTTCCGGCAACAAGGCCATGCCGGATTGAGTTTGGAAGGTGTTGAAAACTATTAGACTCTAGGACTTCTTCCAGTTCATCATGGACCTTAAGCTTTCTCGGTGCCGGATTAATGGAAATTTCCCATGCGGTGACGGCACTCACAAATATCGCATTTTCTCCATTCTTGACCGCCACAGCTGCTTTGGTGATGAATAACTTATGACTACTCAGCTACCAGAGCAAGACATGGGTATCTAATAAGAATTTCACCCAGCCTGGCCAACTCATGCATTGGCCGACTTCCCCCACCTGAGAGCTATGTTTCTTTAGTCGCGTAACATATGAATGAAGAGGCCATCACGGAGCTTGGGTTCAAACCAGGTACTTTTGGGAGGCATGACGCGATCCGCATCAGCCACCGCCATCAATTCCTCAACCGTGGTCGGATACAACCAGAAGGCGACAGCCCAGTCTCCACTGTCCACCAACGCTGCAAGTTGTTGGGTTCCGCGAATACCGCCCACAAAATCTATGCGTGGATCTGACCGTTGGTCTTTTATGCCTAACAAAGGATCCAAGACCCGTTCCGTCAATTCTGAAACGGCTAGCGCACGCACCGGGTCCTGCTGACTGTTCAACGACGGATTCTCTTTAGGTTTCGCGCGATGCCATTGCCCTTCCAGGTACATATCGAAACCGGCGGCAGGTGGGTCCCCTGGTCGAGCGGTCACCTGCAATTCAAAGTGTGGAGATAATTTTTCGAGCAATTCTTGGGGGGTGAGCCCATTCAAATCCCGAACAACCCGGTTGTAGGGAAGGATTTGTAATTGGTCATGTGGAAAGATGACTGCCAAAAAGCCTTCTTCATGCTTTCCAGCAGGCTCTGCGCCGGCCTGGCCACGGGACGCACGAACCCGGCTTGCCGCAGCCGACCGATGATGCCCATCGGCGATATATAAGGCCGGGAGATCTTGAAAGTTCTTCATGCCCTCTTGAATGACCAGTGAATCTCGCACGCTCCAGACCGTATGCTCGACCTTATCATGAGCGACAAAATGTACATCCGGCTTCGTACTCGTCACCCCTTTTAACCACTGATCAATTTTGGCAGTCTGGCGAAAAAAGAGCAAAACCGGCCCCGATTGAGATTCATGGGTTTCGATAATCCGCACCCGGTCAGCTTCTTTGACCGGCCGGGTATATTCATGTTTTTTGATGATGCCCCGGTCGTATTCGTCGACGGATGCCAATGCCACGATGCCGGTCTGCTCATGCCGCCCCCACTTTTGTCGGTAGACACCGAAGAGTGGTTGTGGCTCCTGGGCCAGGACCCCGTCCTTAATGAGCTTCCGGAGATTATCTGCCCCTCGTTGATAGACCTCAGCGGAATAGGGATCGACTCCATCACCAAGCTCAAGTTCGGCCCGACCAATGCGAAGGAAGCAATAGGGATTTCCATCCGCTAAATCACGCGCCTCTTGCAAAGAGACCACATCATAGGGAGGGGCCGCCACTTGGCTGGCTAATTCAGATTGGGGCCTCACAGCTCGGAAGGGCGCAATTGTCGCCATACGGGTATTCTCCTTTTTAAATGGATCTTCAAAACTTTTGAAATACACTACTACACAGGCCCGCAAAGCGGGACCTCGCCTTCATCTGACCCAAGGGTAAACGATAGCATGATGGAGGAGCAACGGGGTACGCACATTGGCAGGAGAGATATTGATGACCAGAGAAAAAACAACAGCCTAATAGGACCTATTGGCCGATATACCATCCAATCCCCGAGCGTTCCAAGTAGCTCGTCAGAAGAAAGAATGAATTGGTATAGAGAAGACTACTGCCTGCCACCAGTAGCAATCCGCTCATGATGGGGAGCAGTTTCAGAAATTTTGGAAACCGCCGGAAGCGGGTTAAAAATCGATCGAGCCAAACAGCCGTGACAAGCAGTGGAAGCCCCATCCCAATTGAATAGAACACGAGGAGGGCCAGTCCATCAGCAGCGGTATCCGTGGTGCCGACAGACAGGAAGATAGCCGTGAGTATAGGACCCACGCAGGGAGTCCAGTCCACGGCAAAGGTGGCTCCGATGAGAAACGAACCCAGAGAGCCTACCGGGCGACCCTGAAAATGGAGCCGCCGTTCTTAAGACACAAATCCAAAGTTGAACAGGCCCAGCACATATAGGCCAAATAGGATAAGCAGCCCTCCACCGAACTTTCGCAGATGGTCCTGATACTTGACAGCCATTGGCCGAACAAGCCGGCTGAGAGGCCAAACGCGATGAAGACGACGGAAAAGCCTCCGATGAACCATCACGACTTGCACATGATCGTTATGCGAATCTTGTGGGGTGCCGATGCATCACGGAGTTGGTTAATGGAAAGTCCTGTTATATATGAGAGGAAGGACGGCACCAAAGGAAGCACACAAGGGGAAACGACTGACAAAAGTATGGCTCCAAACGCCCCCGGCAAGGTCACCTGAGAAATGTGTATGCCGGACTCCATTGTGAGTGTTCTAAACCTGGCGAATCGATTCGTCACGGTTGAACATTTATGGGTTCAAACTCTTGAGAAACTTCTGATATTGAGGATTCTGGTTGATCCCTGCACCACGATGCGCAAGGATCATTTCTCCTTGTGCGTCCATCACCACGAATGTCGGGGTGACATTGACACCGAAAGCCTGCGCCACCTCATTATCCTGATCATAGGCGGTGGGAAAGATAAAGGTGTCAGGGTTGGCTGTGACATACTCCTCCACATGGGCCAGACTGTCCGAGAAGGCCACAGTCAAAACCTGGAGTTGGTCCGGTTTGTTTCCCTGATAGAATTTCGAAAGAATCGGCAATTCCATTTGGCAATACCGACACCATGGCGCCCAAAAGACCAAAAGCGTCGGGCGCCCCTGTAAAGAATTTTTGCTGTACGTATGGCCGTCAAAATCCCGGAGCTGAAATTCCGGAGCCGGGACGGATGAAGCCGCAGGAACCGGCAAGACTCCAAAAAGCAGACTCAAGCCGACCATCATGAGCCCGCCAAAGGCTTTTCTAATTGTCGAAAACCGTCGTCCCCGGTGGAAGCCTGTGAGGCTCCCACCGAATGTCCCTCTTTTTTGGCTCGTCCATTTATAAAGCTCATTCCGCATATTGGCTCCTTACGGTTTGATATACACATACCCTGCGCGTTGAAGGTCGGCGATTCGCTTCACCGCAACCGGATGTTCGGTGGGTGTGAACCCGGCAAGCAATTTCTCCAGGGGTGTCCCATAAAGCTTCATCGAGACCTGACACATTTCGGCCTTGATCCCTTTGTCAATCACCGCCTTCAATTTATCTTTCAACTCTTGATCGACCGTATCGCTTTCAAACAACTTCAGGGCCGGCCCATGCACGACCAAAACCAGGTCGATCTTGTCGGGCCCGCCTTCAGCCTCAATGTGTTTATTGATCAATGCCAATGCATACTTGGCGAGAGCCTGGTCGTTACTATCTAAATGATACAACACCTTCACTTTGTCCTGGCCCGGTGTTGTATCTGCCAACACCAACCCGGGACTCAGAAAAAGTCCATACACGCAAGCAAACACCAACGCCGAGAGCACCAGGAATGGCTTAGGAATGAAATTCAGCATGACGGCCTCCTTAGATGAACAGTGAATGAAAACAGGCTCCGGGTCGGAGTCTTCATCGTCTGAGGCTATTGTGTATGAATTGAGAAGAAAGCGGTAGGTGCGAACACCAGGAGCCGGGCAACTATTCTTCCCCTATGCGAATAGGGGTAATCGCCCCTAATGGGAGTATTGAAAAATCATGCCCTGAGTCCGACCGAAGGAGCCCCTCTATGGGACTGTTAAATAATGGGCACCTCTAAAAACTCTTAGTTGTGTATATGCTTCTTGTTCTCGCTTGGAGCGACAGTTTCCGGAAGTCCTGGCCATGAGGATGAGTGGAGTACTCAGCTGGTTCTTGAGGGATGGACTCTGTCTGTTTCTCCTTCATCTTAAGCCACCTGGGTCTTTCGCGGAACTGTGAGGAGCAGAAACCGGTGGAAATTATAGGTGAGATTCTTCATCCCAATCTTGAGCCGAGCCCGCACGAGCCCAATCGTTCGAATCCATTTACCACTCATCGCGGTGACCTGATGGCCGAAGACATGTTCGACACGCGCGCGAATACGCGAGCGGCACCGGTTGTGGGTCTTCTGTTGCGCGGTCAGGGGTTTGTGGCGATACCCTTTCCGGTGAATCTTGGAGCGCAGCCCTGTGGCTTTGAGGTGGGCTTCGATCTCGGTGGATCGGTAGGCCGAGTCGGCCCAG
>BQIW01000061.1 GCA_021604105.1 Nitrospirales bacterium
CTGTATTCACGGCCTTGGCCAGTTGATTAAGATTATTGGCCAGGCGCGATCTGCCGAGTTCGGCCAGAACCTTGGCCAATTCCTGATGGTCTTTGACGGGATGTTTGTTTCGGGTCCGTCTTTTTGGCACCGAAGTGTCAAAAACACGGGAGCGGATATAGGCCCCTATAGACAGGCCCGCCGCGTCTTTTTCGAGCTGCGCGCGCTCCTCTGGTGTCAGGCGTAGGGAAAAGGGCGGGAATGTTTTTTTGTTGGATGTGAGCATATTTTTGGTTTTTCGTAAAATAGACAATACAGGGCCAGGCCCTGTTTCCTGGGAAACAGGGTGCAAAAGAGCCGCGAATCGCTGGGGTTAAAAATGAGGGAAAAAGAAAAAACGCCAGCCCGTCAAATCTGCGGGCTGGCGTTTAAAAGCCGTTAATTTTAAAAACGGTGTTGTTGATCGTTAAAAAGATGGGCTAAGATCAACCGCAGTGCCCTGGAGAATACGATTCCAATCCTCAAGAATATCGAATAATTGGTTCGAGGTTACTCCGCTGAGGCGCACCATCATCGGTTATTCATTTTTAGAACCCCTCACATATTTTTTCCAAATCCCGACGTATTGATTTGCTGTGTGCAATATTGAGGGGCCTCCAGGCATTTTTCCCATGAGCCGCTTGCTTGCTCTTGTCCGTATTGGCTGTCGAAGAGTCTTTCTTAATCCCGATCCGTCATCACCCTACGAGGCGGTTTGGTAAATTTGGCGAGGACTTTTTACGGCTGCGGTGGGGAGTAGAGGTAGAGAAAATGCGACCTTGGGAGTTTTTTTGATTTATGTTTGAAAAATTAGAAGAGCCTCGGGTGAAAAACTCAGACAGGGTTTCTCACACGCTGAAATATCCACATGTGGTTCATTCTGCGGTGTGAGCGCTGGGACTTAGTTGCCAAATGCTCCAACTCAACATTTTACGGAGAGCCACCATGTCAGGACTGGCGGAAGGATTGGTCCAGGCCTTCAGGTTAAGTTTTTCCAGAGGTTGAATCGCGCGTCGATCCCCGAGGTTCCCAAGGCCTTTGACGGCTTCCGTTTGTATCTTGGGCTCTTCTGTATTTAAACCCTTCATAAGCTGAGTGAATAAGGCGGGAGCATTGCTCTGTGTGGCAATGGCGCTCAAGGCTTGCATGGCGGCTAATCTGTGGTCTGAGTTTGTGGAGGATTCCAGAAATGAAGCCAAAGCAGGAATAGCCTTTTCTCCTTGTTGCCCAAGGGCCGCTAGTGCCGTCGGTGTTAAAGCGGGGTTGGTGAGCGCTTGCTTGAGGATTTCGAAGGCTTGATCGGAAGCCAAAGTTCCCAAAAGTTTGAGGATTGTCGTTTGTCGGGCGATATTGTCGGAGGATTTCTGAAAGAGCATCAGCAATCTGTCGGCTTGTTCCCATTCAGCCAGTAGATACAATGGGAAATCATCCTGATGAAGTCGGGTGTTTAGAGCAGTCATGGCGAAGGTTCCCGGATCCGAGGCTCCTGCGTTTTCCGCAGCCTCACTTGTATCTTCAAATGCCGTGTGAACATCCCAGTTCCAAGGAGGAAATTGTTCTCCATAGCGATAAGAAATATGACAGGCAGGGCCTTTCCATAATCGTGAAGTAAGAGCCGGACTCGTATTCCGATGCTGACTCGGGCCGGTGAATGTCTGTCGTTCTTCGCATTTCACCCGTATGACGGCATCGTGAGGTTCTTCTGGAGTAGAGACGATGGTAAATCCTGTGTCGGCCAATCGGTCGGTGACAGTCTTTGTGATAGCCGTGGAGTCCTGGAGTCCGCGCTCTGTGAGCGCGATACTTTCGACCACTAAGACTTGGGCTGCAGTCAGGGGATGAACCGGATGAGCCTCCGGTGGTATTTGTTGGGCCCAGGACACCGAAAATAGACCCATCAGACAGGAAATTCCTCCGAATATGTGCCAAAAGAAGAACAGAGGTGTGAAGAGGGTTCTCATATTGTAGGACCTTAATGTTCGGGGTGAATGAAAAAATGAATTGTGTCGTGCACGAATCTCCTCTGCCCTTGCAATGGACGATAAGAACGGAAAAAATGGGGTTCTTAAGAGGAGAATTTGTGGTCTGAGTAGAGACTCAATGGGAGAAACCTGGATCTAGTCACCCACTTTTACATATCTTATCAGGCATTCAAGTCTGAAAAAAACTATGAGAGGCAAAAGGGTGCAGGTTAGGGAGGGAAATACCACTATGGTTTCAAAAATCGAATTGTGCCTACATGCTGTTCAACGATGGGGCTTCTCTTTTCTCATAAGCATTTTGCTGATGGGGATTTGTCCTGTTTCGGCCGAAGTTCTCATGGCTACGGATTTTGAATCGGGGATCCTTTCTGACTGGACGGTGTTTTCTACCTCCAATGGAACCTTAGGGGGCAAGGGATTTCCTACCGTTGCCCTGTGTGATCAAGGGAACCCGGTTTCTCTCTCTCATTGTCTTCAGGTCCAAGTCGGCCAGCTTCATTTCGCTTCTGCCCATGACGTGCAACAAGGTGGAGGGATTGAGCTGACCACAATGACTATTGCCGGTCTCATTCAGCTCTCAGCCCGTGTGGGGGTCACTTACCATTCCCCTGATTATAAAAGGAATCTGAACGGAGGATTGTTTGAATGGATTGTTGATGATCAAGTCATAGCCGATCTCGATGTCGGTCCGATGGATGATGGTGGCACGGTTCAGCACCAATTTATTGGAAAAGTCTCTGTGGCAGCAGGTCGTCATACCATTCAGCTTCGGATAACCCGTCCGTTTCAGAGCGGTGCCGGCAAGCCGGCACCGGTTCAGTTTATCGATGATGTCATAGTGGAATTCCTTTCCCAACCCTGAAAGGTCCCTTGAGCCTTAGTAAAAATGAACCATGTCCGTTGCCGATAAGCCGGGTAAAGAGTGGAGCGAGGAGAACCGATACAAGAAGATACCATCTACTATCACCCCGAAAGAATCCTCTATGGTTATTACCGAACGTAGCCTCAACCACGATACCCTGGTGGAAACTTTTATGGGTCGATTTGATCAACATGCCAGACAAGATTTTAAATGGCGGATTGATCATGCCATTCTGCAAGGTTATCGGTTTGTGATGTTAAATATGGTGGCCGTTTCATTTATTGATAGCGCTGCCCTCGGATGGTTGGTTCTCGCTCAACGGCGCTTTCAGCGAATCGGTGGCAAGCTGGCCATCATATCTCCGATAGGATTTGTTCGGGATGTCCTGGAGGTCACTGAGATTGGGGAATGGATCCCCATCTTTTCCAGTGAAGACGAAGCCTTACAGATCTTTGAGTCTGGCAAAGAACATCCAGCGGAGTCGTGATGATGGGAACATCGACTGCATTGAGGCAAGATCCCTGGCAACCGATATCAATTCCTCAGGGAGATCGGCGATCGTTTCGCCGTATGTCCGTCAAACCCTACCAAGTACTTCCGGTAGCCATTCGGTGTGGCCAAAACACGGTGTGTCGGGGCCGGGTGCTCAATCTGAGTTCTCAGGGCATGCTCGTTGAATTCCCCGACAACCAAATTCCTCCGGTGGTAAGGGGAGCCCAGGTATCTGTCAAACTGCATTACCTCGGCGACAGCATTTGGTTGCCTGGACTTGTCCGACATTGCAAAGGCCAGAAAATCGGATTTTTGTTCCCGGCCCTGACCAAGCATCCGACGAGAGCGGCCAAACATCCGTTGACCATCGTTCTGCACTCACTCTCCCGCGCAGTCACCTCTCCATAATCTCTCCTTTTTTCTATGGTTTCAGCCGTGTCGCCGATTCTGAGCAGATTTTCATCTGACCATTGAACAGAACGGTATCATCATGCAGGGTCTTTGTCCTACCAACCACCTATGACGGGCTCCGTCTATAGCCGATTGAAAAAGGGGTCTGTTGAAAAAAGCCGCCAGCGGCGTTCTCGCCATGTTCCCGTGCTCACATACTCTGCGTACGCTCCGCGCGTACAAACGGCTGCGGCCTTGCTGGACGGACCCTTCGGGAAGACTCAGGGCATGCTTTTGGGGACCCACCCGGAGCCTTTGATGAGGAATCTCATCCTGCGCAAATTGGCCCTTGAACATCCTTATTATTCAACACTCCCAAAAGCGAATTCTGGTGAATGAGGATTGGTAGAGTAAAACGGCATATGGAATATCCACCGTTAAAGAGGATCGGCGTAATTAGATTTCAACGAGGGTGTGGTCTGTTGAAGACTGAAGGACAGGGCGAGGACGTGTTTTGGTAACCGTTTAACGAGTGTTGCAGGGTCGGATTGTCCGGGAGGTGGGTTCCTGAATGGCTAAGAGGCATTCTAGGCGAGGACGAACCGAATCCAGGTGTTTGTGTAAATGAATTTCCGTGATGCGATTGTCATTTAAATCGATGGCTTGGCAAATGGCATCCTGTGCGATTTTGAGTCCGCCATCCAGATCCCGTCGCAGGGCTGTTTTGAAGTGGAAGCGTAGGGAGAAACTAAGGGTGTGGGTCTCCACCCGCTCTAAAAATTCGGTCCGGTGAGATGAATGCCGCAAGATGGTGAATAAGTGTCGGGCCACAGCGGCCTTATAACGCCGGCCTGCGGAGGCCAGGACCCTCCGTCCGTTGACGGTGGCGTATTGATGATTAATGCTGGGAGGAAGCGGTAAGACAATAAACAGTTCGCCGGTCGACAGAGTATCCCCGCCTAAATTCGACCAATCCAAACCAGAATCTTCAACTCGGGTTTTTCGTTTATGACTGTGGAGGAGGACCAAGCCACCTTTCCCCTTGGACTGCAAAAGTTCGGGAAGGGAGGGGATACGAATCGTTCTCAATGGGGCATCTACGGAAGAGGTATGGTATCGGTCATGGAACGAATGGCAAATGGTCTGTTAAAGGAGGCTCTGAATTTTGCTCATACTGTGTTCAAAGGTGTCTTCGTTGATATGGACAAAACGTCGCCATTCCGATGGATTCCACACTTCAAGGCGATGAAACATGCCGACTAATACCACTTCTTGATCATCATCGACCGGGACGAGTTTGCGAAACCGGCCAGGGATGAGGATGCGACCTGCTTTATCCATTTCTGATGCGGAGGCTTCAGAGACCATGTGATACATGAAAAGACGTCGTTGGTCTTCATCAAGAGATTGTTTGGCATTTTCTAGGATCTTGGCCCATTCCGGATTGGTATAGGCAGAGACGGGCATATCCTGCCCCCTGAGGAACATCAGACTATTCCCGTGAATTTCGATTTCTTCACGAATAGGACTCGGGACAACAAATCGTCCTTTTTCGTCGATTTTACAATAATATTGTCCGGCAAACATGCAGAATATTCCTTGGATCTCCTGAAAGTTCTATCTCTGAGTGTAGCTTAACGAAAGTTTAAGAAAAGTCAAGTAGTTTTGCTTGAGTAGTCGAGCTAATCGCTTTCGGTTGCAGGCATTCCCATATCCATATCGTCAGTGTCCATCGCGTCCATGGCCTCATCCATGTCCTCTCCCAGGTCTTCCCCCATCTCCTTTCCCATTTTTTTCATGAAACGGGCCATGCTCTGTGGATCGTTTTCGTCCAGGTCCCCAAAGTTACTGGGATCGGCCAAGGCTTCCATTCTGGCTTCTTCCGATTTGGGTGCAGAAAAGCGGGACATGATGCGTTCAAGGTTGGGACTTTGGCAATGCTTGCAGGATGGGACTGGGGCTTTCGAGGTGAGGATTAAAAAGGAGTTGCGCTTCCGGCAATCCTGACAACGGTATTCGTAAATGGGCATTGAGTCGTTCCTCCTGATCGCAATGTACGGGCTGTATATATCGCAAAATAGTCTCTTTGGGAAGAGTCGAAAAGTAGTTGATGCGAATCAAAAGATCTTTAATATTTTAATAGAGCGGAGGTATTGGACTTTTATCTTCTAAGACCATCATGAGAAGAGGATGGTGAAAATGGCCAACCGAGAAAAGAAAGGGAGGGAGAGAAAGAAGTAAGGTGGGGGGGTATGTAGAAAAGACAGCCAGCAGAAGATCCATGTTGGCAGACTATTTGGCTCGATTTACCAGTAGGGACATGCAACAAATTCCTTACACCATTCTGGCGAGTGTCAGTCCATATACCGGGCCTGAGCCGGCACGTCGAAGCGTTTTGGCACATTCATGTAGGGTCGTGCCAGTGGTCAAAACATCGTCCACCAATAAGATCCGTTTGCCTTTGATACAGGCCGGCTTGTTGACAGAAAAAGCCCGACGCAAATTCGTGAGTCGCTCTTTCCTTGATAACGAGGTTTGGGGGACTGTGGGGCGAATCCGCAGTAAGCACGCCAGGAAAAGAGGAATCCCCAGGTGGTAACTCAGTCGGTTTGCCAGCAGCAGGGATTGATTGTATTCACGTTCTCGAAATCGTTGCGGATGAAGGGGGACGGGAATGATGGCATCTAAGGGTGGTAAGTGGGGCAACGCTTCAACCATGGCTTGGGCGAGTGGTTGAGTCAAGGACAGTTTTCCCCGGTATTTGAACAGCGTAATGGCTTCTTTCAGTGGGGGTTGGTAGGGAAAGAGGCTCCAGATTTGCGTAAGAGCCATTGGTCGTGCGCGGCAGGCTCCGCACTGATGAGTAGGACTATGCAATAGGGCGGTGGAGGAGGCAAATGGTCGTCCACATCGCGGACAAACCGGACCTGGAATTGGTTGGATCCTATCCCAACACCGGCGGCAAAAAAAGGGAACGGGATCGTCCTCCAAGGGATTCTGACAACCGGCACAGGCGGTGGGAAAAATGACATGCAGGAGCCTTCGGAGTAGACGTGTCATGGTAAATGGCGGAGCAACGGAGGTGAACTTTCCGTGCTGATGGCAACCGGGTAGGGAACCTAATATTCGTGGGGCACCTTGGTCCATTTACCTTCGTTATGATATAGGAGAGATAGTGAATATGCCATGATTCAAGAGCGTTACTAAGGGCAGAAATTTCTGATAGGTTCACGTGATTCAGTTTCAACATGTCTGTAAGGAATATCAGCGCGGACCCACTTCGGTCGTTGCGCTACAGGATGTCTGTGTGGAAATTCAGCAGGGAGAATTTTGCGCGCTCATGGGACCCAGCGGGAGTGGAAAAAGCACGCTGTTGCATTTGGTGGCTGGGCTGGACTGGGTGACGTCCGGGGATATCCTGCTGGATGGGCGTTCCTGTCTGGGGTTTGGTGATCAGGAATGGACCCGATGGCGTCGGGAGGAGGTAGGGGTCGTATTTCAGGCTTTCCATCTGATCCCGGGATTGACGATCGAAGAAAACGTGGCGCTTCCCTTGCGTTTACGAGGTGAGGAATCCGGAACGATCCGAACCCGGACCGCTGACATGCTGGAGCGGGTAGGGATGAGTCATCGGCTGGGTCACCGGTCGCATGAATTATCCGGAGGAGAACAGCAGCGGGTAGCGCTTGCCAGGGCCTTTGGGCATCGCCCTCGATTGATTGTGGCTGATGAACCCACCGGCAATTTGGATGGTGAAACCGGAGAGAAAATTGTGTCATTGCTACGTCAATGTGCGAAGGAATTTGGCCAGACAGTGCTCTTGGCCACCCATTCATTACGCGCCGCTCAGGCAGCGGATCGGATCGTCGCGATTCGAGATGGACAATTGGAGTAATACGAAATGGATCTTTCATCGGTAATTGCCGGTGTGTTGTTCCCCTTTGGCGTGATGAACGCGTCAGGGGCGTTGTGCGTAACGCCCAAAGAGCTGGAGGCCCTAGGCATGTCCCATGCCGGTGCGATTGTGACCAAATCGATGACGCCGCTAGCCCGTGAGGGAAATCCTCAACCGAGGTATGTGGCCTTCGACGGCGGCTCGATCAATTCGATGGGCCTTCCCAATTTAGGATTTCCCGTCTACGCGAAACTCATTCCAGAGTTGAAGCGGTTTGGGAAACCCGTCATCGCCAGTCTGGCCGGCCTTCATCCCGATGATTTTCTAGAAGGCGCCAAAGCCTTGGAGGTCGCTCGACCGGATTTAGTGGAAGTGAATTTGTCGTGTCCCAATATTTCCGGTAAGCCACAGATCGGCTATGACTTTGAGGAAACAGAACGGTTATTGACAGAAATTCGTGCGTTGCTGACAGTGCCGTTCGGAGTGAAACTTCCGCCCTACTTTGATCCGATCCATCATCAGAAAATTGCCGAGGTGCTTCAGCGAAGTGGGGTGGCCTTTGTTACGGTCATCAATTCAGTGGGAAATACCCTGGTCGTTGATCCGGAAAAAGAAACCGTGGTGATTAAACCCAAGGGTGGTTTTGGTGGGTTAGGTGGACGGATCATTAAGCCTGTGGCCCTGGCCAATGTTCGCGCGTTTTGGAAGATCTGGGGCGATCAGATTCCTATTATTGGCACAGGTGGGGTGGAACACGGCGTGGATGTGTTCGAGCATGTGTTGTGTGGCGCCTCGGCGGTTCAGGTAGGCACCGTGCTGGTTGAGGAAGGTTGTGAAGTGTTTGCAAGACTCGAACGGGAAATTGCTGATTGCCTGCGAAGCAAAGGGTATCCGTCATTGTTGGCGTGTCGAGGGAAATTACGGGAAATGGATTGAAGAAGAATGCGATTGACGCCTTCACAGGGCAGAGGCAACATTTGCGTTCAGTTGCATTTTTCAACGCTTAAGGAGCAGGCCGGGTTGAGAAGCATGTCCCTCAGGTCTTTGTGGGGGGAGTCGTGGGGCCTTGGGGAATGATGCGAAGCGCAATGGCTTGCCGAAGTAATTGAGCCACGTTTCTGACCCGTAATCGGCGCATCAAATTGAATCGATGGACTTCAACCGTTCGAACGCTAATGTCGAGCTTTTCACCAATTTCACGATTGGTAAGTCCTTGAGCCACCAGGCTCAAGATTTCCTTTTGCCGAGCGGTGAGAGATTGTCCCTCGGAATTTGATTCCAAGAGTTCTTCTGTTGATTCCGATTCAGTCACTTTCCCTTTTGGCATGTTGAGTCCGTGCCCCACGCATAATTTTCTAGTTGTTTTAACATACGCCCATTACTTCCGACAACCGCTCCTATGATACGAATTCTTCTTCTATTGGTTCTTGACCATGTGCGCCATCGGCCCTTTCGAGCCTTTCTCACAGTGGTCGGGGTGGCGATTGGGGTCTCGGCCTGGTTGGCCATTCGCCTGGCCAATGGCGCAGTGTATCAATCATTTGAGGATTCGGTGGCGTCTGTTGTTGGAAAGGCGTCTATCACACTATCACGTGGGTCGGAGGGGATGGATGAGTCAATTATCGAGGAAATTCAACGCTTTCCCGGGGTCCAATCGGTTCAGCCCGTTCTGAAAGTTGAGTCCATGATCCAAGGAGGTCCCTCCACGGGTCGCACGCTTGTGATTTGGGGAGTCGATCTTCTGGACTATGAGGAACTAAGGCCATCAGGGGATTCGACCAATGCGATCACGGACAATCAGTGGAAACAGGTCTTTTCTCCGCGTACCGTCTTTTTAGGAAAAGAGTTTGCCAAAGAATTAGGGGTGACCGAAGGGCAGACCCTGACTGTGACGAGTCAGGGTATTTCCCATGATCTGATCGTGGGAGGTCTGTTGAGATCCTCCGATGCCCTGCTCCAAGGCACCGAACGACAGGCAATCATGGATATTGCTGCGGCCCAATGGTCGTTTGGTTGGTTAGGGCGTCTGCATTCCATTGCGGTCGTTTCTGACCCTGGCGTGTCGGGGGCTACCCTCATCCAAGCTTTGAAAACGGTGGTACCGTCGGATATTCAAATCAATCAATCCTCGCGACGGACGGCGCAAGTGGAATCGATGTTGAAAGCCTTTCAGTTTAATCTCACCATGCTCAGCGGAATTGCGCTGTTAGTGGGAGTGTTTCTGGTTTATAACACGATGGCGTTTTCGGTGGCACACCATCGTCGGGAGATTGGTATTCTCCGGTCACTCGGCATGGAACGGCGAGCCATCACGGGATTGTTTCTCTTGGAGTCGGGTCTGCTCGGCCTTGTGGGTGGAGTCATGGGCTGTTGGTTCGGGGTCTTCCTGGCTGGGGGGTTGACGACGCTCATCGGGCACAGTGTCGGCGAATTATATGGGGTCACGTCTTTGGCGGTGTCACAGTTTCATCCCTGGCTGTTACTGGAAGCGATAGGAATTGGGGTCGGGGTTTCCCTTCTGGGAGCGCTCCGCCCTTCCTGGGATGCCAGCACGATCGCCCCGGTTCAAGCCTTATCGGTAGGCCAATCGGAAGATGAAGAATCTGGTTCGTACAGGACGTCAGGGTGGATTGCGGTGATTGCCTTTGGTGGAAGTGTCGCCTTGAGTACCATGGCCCCCGTGGATGGTATTCCGGTCGGAGGGTATGCCGCGGCATTTTGTCTTCTGGTGGGAGGAACGGCCTTGGGGCCGGTGCTTTGCGGATTGATTCATGAGTGGAGGCGGATATGGCAAAGCGGTCGATGGGGCCTTCTGCCGTCCCTCGCGGCAGAACAGATCAGCCGCAGTCCCGGTCGAACCAGTGTGACCATGGCCGCGATTGTCGTCGGTCTTGCCATTATGGTTGGGGTGGGCATCATGATCCAGAGTTTTCGGATTACGGTAGAAATCTGGATTGAGCAAACGATGCTGGCGGATATCATCGTGGCGCCGGTGTCCTGGCTAGGAGACCAAGAGGGCGAGAACGGCAGGCTTGGACTGCCGTTGTCTCTAGTCAAGACGGTGATGATGGTCCCAGGGGTCGAGGCGGTTGATCCCTATTTGGAAACTACGAGGGAGGTTTCAGGGGAGTCGGTGTCCCTGGTCGCACGCGACATGGCCCTGCATGCCGGGCGCAGCCGATATCTGTTTGTGACAGGAGATTCCACTCCCATCTTACAAGAAACGATCGAAGGTGAAGGCGTGATTGTATCTGAGGTATTAGCTGGACGGCTGGGGCTGGCGGTAGGAAGTCACATTGATGTGAAGACGCCTTCAGGTCAACAGGCATTTCCGGTTAAGGGGATTTTTTATGATTATTCCACCGATGGTGGAAAAGTGGTGATGGACGAAGATCTTTTTCGTCGGTATTGGGGGGAGTCTGACGCAACCGTCTTTGCGGTGTATCTCAAGGCCGGTCAGTTGCTCCCGGTCGTGCGACGTGAGATTGAACAGGTGTTAAAAAATGACGTCCCCATCGTCACAATCAGTAACGGGGAACTGAAAACTGAGATTCTTGAAATTTTTGATCGGACGTTTCGTGTCACTTATGTGTTGGAGTTAATTGCCCTCAGCGTGGCGGTGCTGGGGATTATCAATACTCTCATGACCTCCATCACCGAACGCCGTCGCGAACTGGCCACGTTGCGAGCCTTGGGGATGAGTCGCCCGCAAATCCAAAGACTCATCTTTTGGGAATCCGGCTTTGTGGCCGGATTGGGGGCCGGCCTGGGCATTCTGGTGGGATTGGCGCTGTCGGTGTTGTTGATCAACGTGATTAATAAGCAATCATTTGGATGGACTATTCAGTTCACCTTGCCATGGGAAACGTTGGGGATGGCCGTCCTGGTGGCGCTGTTGGCCGCATTGCTGGGGGCGTGGGGTCCAGCCAGATGGGCCAGCCAGCAATCGATCGCCGAGGATTTACGGTATGAATGAATCGGAGTAGTCTATGGATGAACGAATACTAGGACAAGTAGTAGAGTATTCAGGATGAGCAGGTTTCGACTTTTTCCGCTTCAATTCCCTCGTACTTCACTTCCACCGTAAAGCCCAGGTCTTCGATCATCTTCCAGACTTCCTGATGGGCAAGGCCCGGGGTTGTCAAATAGCCATCCACGAAGAGGGAGTCGGCGACATAAAGCGCCAGTGGTTGGAGCGAACGAAGGTTTCTTTCTCGTCCACCGGCCGCCCGGATTTCTGTTTTGGGGTGGAAGAATCGGAAGAGGCAGAGGATTTTTAAGCAACGGACCGGTGTGAGGTTTTTCATTTCGTCAAATGGTGTGCCTTCGACTGGGTACAACATGTTTAACGGAATGGAATCGGGTTGGATGTCCTGCAACGCCAAGGCAAGGTCCACCAGATCTTCGTCCCGTTCGCCCATGCCGACGATACCGCCGCTACAGAGCTCCAATCCCGCTGCCCGGGCATGCTTCAGGGTGTCGAGACGATCCTGGTAGGTATGTGTTGTGCAAATAGCAGGGTGATACGCTTCACTGGTGTTGAGATTATGGTTGATGCGATCGACTCCAGCTGCCTTTAACTGTCCAGCCTGTTCGCCATTCAAGAGTCCTAGGGAACAACAGATTTGAATCGGCAGTTCTTTTTTAATCTGTTTGACGGCACTGGTGATGTGTGTGATTTCTGATTGCAACGGGGATCGCCCGCTGATCACGATGCAATACCGCTGGGCTTTGGCCTGTGCGGCCCGCCGAGCGCCTTCCAGCATTTTTTCCGGAGAGACGAGTGCGTACCGCTCGATGGGAGCGGTGGAAATGGTTGATTGGGAGCAATAGTGACAATCTTCCTGGCAGGCTCCGCTTTTGGCATTGAGCAACATTTGCAGGCGGATGGTGTTGCCAAAATATCGTGACCGGATCCGATAGGCCGCATTGATCAGATCGAGCAGTTTGTCCTGAGGGGTGTCCAGAATGGCCAAGCCTTCCTCCCGGCTTGGGACGATTCCCTCCAGCACGCGATCTGCCAAATCTTGATATGCGGTCATGGGGTTCTCCATTATTTTATTCTGAAAAATTCGATTTCCAACCTACGGATAAAAAGATGAAACCTTCTCGTTGTTTATGAAAGCCTGGCAACCTTTCCGGGTGCTTTTGGCGCTTGGGCGACCTGTGGAAAAGGTTTACGGCTTTCAGGAATAGAAATTTGTGGAGCGTCTGCCCACATACTTTCTAAGGCATAATATTTCCGGACGTCTGACTTAAATATATGGACGATGATGTCTCCATAGTCGAGTAATATCCAATTGGCCGTTTCTTTTCCCTCAATATCCGGGCTTAATTCATAGCGTGTGGACATGACCTTTTCAATGAAGGAGGCAATCCCTCGTACCTGCCGTTCGGAATCCCCTGAGGCAAAGACGAAATAGTCTGCGATTGACGTCATTGCTCCCACTTCAAGCACCAACACCTCTCCTGCTTGCTTTTCTTGAGCCGCCTGAGCGATGAAGACCGCCTGTTCGAGGGTGGGAGATGGTTTCGGGTGGGTTAGACGGGCCATTGGTACAATCGATGACGAATTATATAGGACTCCACCGTGGGCGGCAACCACTGGCTGACGCGGGAACCAAGGGCCAGGTGCTCTCGAATCGTCGAGGCTGAGACCTCGCACGGTGGTATCGATAAAAGATAAATTGTCTTTCCGGATGGGAGAAGAATGTCCAGACGGGTCGAATCCAGTTGGTCAAGGCTTTGAAATGCTTGAGGCTTTGTCGCAGGGAGGAATGACAGGTTTTGAAGTTGCGTGAAGGCAACACCAGGTCTCGAACAGACAATAAAATGGCATAGGGTGAGCAAATGATCCACCTGCCTCCAACTGCAGAAATCCAAAAAAGCATCAAGCCCCACAATAAACCCCAACTCCGTTCCCTCGGGGCTTTCATTTTTGAAATGAGTGACGGTGTCGACACTGTACGACACTGCCTCAGATTGGATTTCGTAATCGGATACCGTGCAGTAGGGAAACGAGGCAACTGCTTGCTGCACCATGGCTAACCGGTGATGGGCCGGCGCGAGGGAGGCCGATGGTTTGTGTGGAGGATCCCCCGTCGGAATGAAAATTATGCGATCGAGTTGAATCGCGTTGTAGACATACTGGGCAATATGCAAATGCCCATTATGGATGGGATTGAATGAGCCGCCTAAGAGGCCGATAACCATCAGTCTAGATTTTTCTCATGTGGAGAGTATTGAAAAAGGCCGTCAGTGGCTGAAGCCTTCCCTTCGAGAAGCCTCAGGCCAGGACTGGACAGGTCTTTGTGAACACTCCACCATAATTTCTCTGATGATGCTCGGTCACTCATATGCTGAGGGACCGGCAATATTTTTGAAATATTCAACAGCTACATGATTAATTTTAGGAGCTAAAGGGGATCCATCCCTGGGCCAATGGAGAATTGTGCATTCGGGAGTCACGTCGCTTATGTGATCTGGTTCTCAGTCAGGACCAGATTGTCACGGTGAATAACTTCTTCATACTCCAATGAGCCAAGGAATTGCCTGATGTCTGATGTTTTTTTCCCTTTAATGCGGTGGAGAGTTTCCGCAGAATAATTTGTGAGTCCTTGTGCGAAAGGGATTCCCTCACGGGTGGCACAGGTAATGGGGTCTCCGGTCAGAAAGATGCCTGTGATGTCCAGAATGCCTGAGGGTAATAAGCTTTTTCCTCGAAGGGTGAGGGCTGCCACCGCTCCTTCGTCTAATCGGACCTCCCCTTTTGGTCGAAGCGTATAGGCAATCCACTGTTTTCGACTGGTCAGAGGTGATTGGTCTGACGCAAAAAACGTTCCCCCTGGCTTTCCGTTCAGAACATCTTCCAACGCATGGGGAGTTTCTCCATTTAATAAAAGGGTCGGGACTCCAAATCGTCCCGCCTGTTTGGCCGCTCTGATCTTGGTGACCATGCCTCCACGGCTGGCTTGTGTTCGAGAAGTTCCGGCAAGGTTTTCAATGTTCTTGGTGACGTTGGCAACCAGAGGAATTAATTCCGCCGAAGGGTTGAGGTGAGGGTCCTGGGTATAGAGCCCATCGACATCTGATAAAATCACCAACAGATCTGCATCAATCAAGTGGGCCACTTCCCCAGCGAGGGTATCATTGTCACCAAATCTGATTTCCTCAATAGCCACGGTGTCATTTTCATTGATAATCGGAATGACCCCTAGCTGAATAAGGGTAATTAAGGTATGGCGGGCATTCAGGAATCGTCGCCGGTTGGATAAATCCTGGTGAGTTAAGAGGACCTGGGCAATCTTATTTTTTGTTTCTTCAAACGCCATCTCATAGGCTCGCATGAGCCGGCTTTGTCCAACTGCGGCGGCGGCCTGTTGTAGAGGTAATTCAGTGGGATAGGACGAAATTGCGAGGTGTGAAATGCCGGAAACGATGGCTCCGGAGGACACCACGACAACTTGTCGGCCATGAGCCTGCAGGGAGCCCAGTTCCTGCGCTAAACGGTTAATGCGGTCAAGACGTAGACCGCCTTGAGAGGAAGCCACCAGGCTGCTTCCCACTTTGACGACGATCCTCTTGCATGCCGCTAGCACTTGCTCGCGCATGAGATCTTGGCTTCCAGGACGGCTTTCCCTAAATAATTCACGAGTGATGGAAGGCCTTCCCTGGTAACGGCAGAAATGGGAAAGAATGGATAGTGATGTGCGCGGCAATAGTCCCGAAGGATTTCCAGGTGCTGGCCATTCCCCTGAGAATCAATTTTTGTAGCCACGATGGCAAATGGCCGTTCAAGGAGTTCGGGGTCAAAGGCCTGGAGTTCCCTTTGTAAGGTTTCAACGATTTCGACGGGATCTTCTGCAATCCATTCGGTGATATCGACCAGATATAACAAAAAAGCGGTTCGCTGGATATGTCGCAGGAATTTAATTCCTAATCCTTTTCCCTTATGAGCGCCTTCGATCAATCCTGGAATGTCGGCTACGACAAACGACGAATGTTCCATCCATTCCACTACTCCCAAGTGAGGCCGCAGAGTGGTGAAGGGATAACTCGCAATTTCGGGATGCGCAGAAGAAATCGCTGAAATCAAAGTAGACTTGCCTGCGTTAGGAAAGCCCACCAAGCCGACATCAGCCAACAGTTTTAATTCTAAATTCACCCATCGCTCTTCGCCGGGAGTCCCTGGCTCGAACTGACGTGGTGCTCGATTCGTTGACGTGGCAAAACGTGCGTTGCCCTTTCCGCCTTTGCCTCCTTTGGCCGCAATGACGGAATGTCCTTCTGCAATAAGGTCGGCGATGATGACACCGTCCTCGGTTTTCACGAGAGTTCCGACTGGAAGGGGAATCACGATGTCGGAGCCATTGGCTCCGTGGCAGTTGGCTTTTAGGCCTCTGACGCCTGAAGTGGCCTCATAATGTTTTTGATATCGCAGGTCGAGCAAAGTTGAAACTCTATTGGAGGCCATAAAGACCACGTCTCCTCCATCACCCCCGTCGCCACCGTTGGGACCACCAAATTCAACAAATTTTTCTCGTCGAAAGCTACAGTGTCCGGTGCCCCCGTCACCAGCTTTGATAAATATTCGTGCTTGATCAATAAACATACTGATCCTTAAACCCTACCGGACGTACCAGGGAAAAATGAAGGAAATGAATTGAGAAAGCAGAAATGGGAAGAGAAGCTAGACGGGGGGATAGACGCTCACCTTGCGGCGGGCGATTCCTCCTTCAAATTTAACGATCCCGTCCACTTTGGCAAAGAGGGTATAGTCCTTACCCAGTCCGACATTTGTCCCAGGAAAGAATTTTGTTCCGCGTTGGCGAACGATGATGCTTCCGCCGCTTACCTTTTCGCCCGCATAGGCTTTGACACCTAAATATTGTGGATTGCTATCGCGACCGTTGCGGGATGATCCGCCACCTTTTTTGTGGGCCATGAGTCAAACCTCCAAAGAAATCTAAAATACCTTAATGTTAAGCAGATGCCACAATTTCAGTGATTCGAACTTGCGTGAATCCCTGACGATGGCCCTTGGTCCGTCGATAGCTTTTTCGTCGTTTCTTTTTAAAAATGGTGATGGACCGAGTTCGGGCATGACGGATTATCTCTCCTTTGACAACGGCATCTGTAATCATGGGAGAGCCGACAATGGGCGCTTGGTCCGTTTGGACAAAACGCACTGATCCGAATTGTATGGTTGACCCGACATCGCCTTCAAGTGACTCGACTTGTAGGATACCGTTCGGTTCCGCCCGGTATTGTTTTCCACCTGTTTCGATAATTGCATACATGTTTTTTAGCTCCTTCACAAACACGCATTTTGCCAGTATGTTTACATTTATGTCAAGATTTTAGTATACCATCACGCGTTCCTGATGCTTGGCAAAAATAAATCCGTGATGTCCTTGGCTCCCATCTTTTGTTTAATTCAGCTTCTGTCGAACGGAGAAGTATTTATATGGTGACTGTGTCAAAAAAAATCTGGATGGATGGAGCTCTCGTTGACTGGGATGAGGCCTCGGTTCATGTTCTTACCCATTCTCTTCATTATGGTCTGGCGGCATTTGAGGGCATCCGTTGTTATCAGGGCAAGGCCGGATCAAACATTTTTCGATTACAAGAGCATGTGGACCGGCTCTTTGAGTCTGCCCATATTACGATGATGCCTATGCCTTTTACCAAAAAAGAGGTGTCGGACGCCATTGTTGAGACAGTTCGGGTGAATCAATTGGCCTCCTGTTATATCCGTCCCATCGCCTTTGTTGGATATGGCGCAATGGGAGTGTATCCAGGGGACAACCCGATTCGTCTGGCTATTGCCGCTTGGCCATGGGGATCGTATTTAGGAGAGGATGCTCTGGCGCAGGGCATCAGGGCAAAAATTTCATCCTTCACACGGCACCATGTGAATGTATCCATGACCCGGGCAAAAATATCGGGATATTACGTCAATTCGATTTTAGCCAAATGGGAAGCGAAGAAGTCTGGATATGCCGAATGTATTCTGCTTGATCCTGATGGATATGTCTCTGAGGGGACAGGAGAAAATGTATTTATTGTGAAAAAGGGGGTTTTAAAAACGACTCCATTGACCTCGATTCTGGACGGGATTACCCGGAATTCGATTCTGGAATTGGCGAGAGCCAAAAACATCCCGGTGATTGAGGAGCGGTTTACCCGGGATGCGATGTACGTGGCCGACGAAATATTTCTTACCGGAACAGCTGCCGAAGTGACTCCGGTTCGGGAATTAGATGATCGTAAAATCGGCGAAGGTAAGCCAGGGCCTCTCACAAAATCTCTGCAAAATGATTTCTTTAGAATTGTGCGTGGCGAAGAAACTGCGTATGCCAATTGGCTGACTCCTATTTAGGAGTTGCCTTTCTTAACCAGGTGGCCACACGATCCTGGGCCATTCCACCAATTATGAAAATAGTTGCCGACTCAGTAAAAATAAATTATGGAGCGGTCGGGGCGGGAGTCGTCTCTGATGCGGAGTCATCTGTGTTGTTTTCAGTTGGAGGAGTTGTCGCCGGGGTCGCCGGTGAAGATGATTCCTGGTGTGAGGTTGGGTGAAGATCTATCACGGTGGACGAGGTATTGGCCTGTTTAGAAAGTAGTGCCAGGCTAAGCGATGTCAGCATAAACACAATAGCGGCACCGACTGTGATCTTACTCAGAAAGGTCCCGGGGCCTCGGCTTCCAAACACCGTTTGAGAAGACCCTCCAAATGAAGCACCGATTTCAGCGCCTTTTCCTGCCTGAAGCAAGATGGCGGCAATCATGAGAAAACAGACAATGATATGAAGAATGACGGTCAGGGTATACATAATGTGTACGTGTTTGTTGGAGTGTTCCTGGTTAATTGGAAGAAGCTAATTCAGCTATCTTAACAAAGGATTCGGAATTCAGACAAGCTTTTCCCACGAGAGCCCCATTAATTTGTGAAGATCGAAAAAGGCTTTTGGCATTTTCCTGGGTTACGCTCCCACCGTACATGATTCTGGTCTGATCAGGATCGATGCCCCATTGCATGGCCAGAAAGGACCGGATGTGGCCATGGACCTCGGCCGCTTGGTCGACGGTAGCCGCCTGGCCAGTCCCAATGGCCCAGACAGGTTCATAAGCGATGGTGATTTTTTCAAAATCTTTCGATTCGAGACCTTCAAGGCAGGTTTGTAATTGCAGTTGAATGACAGCCTGCGTGTTATTAGATTGACGTTCTTCCAGACGTTCTCCGACACATAAAATCGGTAAGAGGTCATGGTGGAGGGTGGCGTGGACTTTTTTGTTAATATCCTGATCGGTTTCTCCAAAAATATGCCGTCGTTCGGAATGTCCGATAATGACATAGTGACAGCCGACATCCCGTAACATGGGGGGCGAAATTTCTCCGGTGAAGGCGCCTTCGTCACTCGCACAGGTATTTTGAGCGGCCAATTTGACGGAAGTTGAAGCCAGCAGTCGTGATACGGCTGGCAATGACACGAATGGTGGAGCGATAGCCAATTCTACCGAAGCTTGCGGTTGATAAATCTTAAGAATATCGGTCACCAGGGACTCGGCCTGTGAAATTGTCTTATGCATTTTCCAATTGCCGACAATGAATCGACGAAGCATGAGGACCTCTTAATTTTTGGAAGTCAAAAATGGGGTGTTGGGATCAAAAACGATCGGGTAAGGCTGCAAGTCCTGGCATATGCTTGCCCTCCAGAAGTTGGAGTGCCGCACCACCACCGGTTGAAATGAAGGACATACTTTCCGATTCTCCTGCTCGATACACGGCGAGAGCAGTATCTCCTCCTCCCACAATCGTTTTCGCGTAGGCATTGGCTACGGCATGGGCCATTGCAAAGGTTCCGCGGGAAAATGCATCACGTTCAAAAACTCCCATGGGGCCATTCCACAAAATAGTTTTGGCATTTTGGACGGCTTCACTAAACAGGCGGACCGATGCGGGTCCGATATCCATGCCATACCAGCCAGCAGGGATTTCCTGTACCGGGACAATTTTTGTTTCCGCTTCAGGGTCGAGACTGGCGGCGACGACACAATCGACGGGGAGATAGAATTTGATTTTTTGGGCCATCGCCTGTTCGTGAATGCGTTTGGCGAAGTCCAGCATGTCTTTTTCGACAAGAGATTGGCCGATTTCCAATCCCATGGCCTTGATAAAGGTAAAGGCCATGCCCCCACCGATGATGACTTTATCGACCACCTTGCCAAGATTTTCAATGACCCCGATTTTCCCCGAAACTTTGGCCCCTCCCAAAATAGCCACAAACGGCCGAACAGGGTTCTCCACTGTGCCTTCCAGGGCTTCGACTTCTCGTTTCATCAGAAATCCTGCTGCAGATACTTTGACATATTTGGTGATGCCGACGGTTGAGGCATGAGACCGGTGTGCGGTTCCAAATGCGTCATTGATGTAAACATCTGCCAAGGAGGCCAATTGTGCTGAGAACTGATCGTCGTTTTTTTCTTCTTCCGGATGGAAACGCAAGTTTTCTAATACCACTACGTCCCCGGGCTTGGCTTGGTTAACGACAGCTTCAACGGAAGGCCCAATGCAATCGGCAACAAATTCAACCGGTTTATTTAAGAGCCGCTGGAGTCGCTTGGCTACGGGAGCCAGGCTGAGTGTCTGGTTGATGGTTCCATCTGGGCGTCCCAAGTGGGAACACAGAATGACGACAGCGTTTTCATCTACAGCACGGTTGATGGTGGGAAGGGCGGCCCGGATTCTGGAATCGTCCGTGATTTGGCAGGTGTCATCAAGGGGAACGTTAAAATCCACGCGAATAAGTACGCGTTTGTTGCGGAGGTCAACCTGATCAATGGTTTGTTTTTTTAAATGCTTCATGCCTTCCATTCCCTTCCGATGCCGAGGGCTGAATTTCGTGGGGGAAAGCCGGATACTTCTACGGTGCTGCGATAATTATCAGTGTTGCGCAAGAACTTTGATCAGATTGTGTAAACGGCACGAATATCCCCATTCATTGTCATACCAGGCAAACACCTTAACGAGCCGTTTATTGATGACGGAAGTGAGCGGTGCGTCCACGGTGGCTGAGTATGAGCACCCATTGAGATCACTTGAAACGATGGGGGCTTCGGAAACCTGCAAATAATCCTTTAATGAACTCTGGGCAGCTTGTTGAAAGGCCCTGTTCACCGTTTCCGCATCACAATCGCGTTCGACTTCAACTGAAAGGTCAATGAGCGAGACGTTGGGAGTCGGCACCCGGATGGCCATGCCATCAATTTTTCCTTTCAATTCGGGGATAACCAGATACAAAGCCTTGGCCGCTCCGGTTGAAGTAGGAATCATGGATAAGGTGGCCGCCCGTGCCCGTCGTAGATCTTTATGAGGCAAATCAAGCAGTTGTTGATCGTTGGTGTAAGAATGAATGGTGGTCATAAACCCATATTTGATGCCGAATTCCTGTAAAAGGACTTTCGAAACAGGAGCAAGACAATTCGTGGTACAAGAGGCGTTGGATATAATGTTGTGTTGTTGAGGATTGTAGTCGGAGTCATTCACTCCTAAGACGATCGTGATATCCGGGTCTTTGGCAGGTGCTGAAATAATGACCCGTTTGGCGCCGGCTGAAATATGTTGTCCCGCGCTTTGCCGGTCGGTAAAACGACCAGTGGATTCAATGATGAAATCAATCTGGTGTTCTTTCCAGGGCAAGGCCAGAGGGTCTTTGATGGCCAGGATTTGAATTTGTTTTCCATTGACCGTCAGAAAGTCTGGCCCGTGTTGAATGTCGGCTTGAAATTTTCCATGAATCGAGTCATAGGTCAAAAGATGGGACAGGGTTTTTGAGTCAGTCAGGTCATTGATGGCCACAATCTCAATGGTAGGATCATTGAAGCAGGTCCGGAAAAAATTTCTTCCAATGCGACCAAACCCATTAATGGCAACGCGGATACTCATAGTTTGATATACCTAACTAAATGAAAATAAGGGAAACTTTCATCGGTATATGATCGTAATTTCACAGTAGCATGAAGTCAAGAAAATATCGTGCCTCTGGTTCAAGAAAGTTTTTTGTGTGCCCGGGTGTGAAAGCAGGGAGCCTTTGTAAAGGCACGCATTCCCCCCGAACATGGTTTCTGTGTTCGTACTGTGGACTCAGCAACGTGAAATGGCGCTCTGTTCTGGAAGGAGAAATATAGCTTTTTCAGGAGGTGCCCGGGGATTGTGCGATGTGAAGTTGCTAGAGCATTTTCATCGCGGTTTTCACTTCCTGCATCGTCTCGTGTGCCATGTGAGAGGCGCGTTTTCGTCCTTCTTCTACCATTTCCTGCGTCTGTTCAGGATGTTGAAGTATTGTGGCCCGTTTGTCCCACATAGGTCCGTAGCGTTCCACCATGGCGTCGGCTACTTGGCGCTTGCAATCGATGCATCCTATGGCCGCGGTGCGGCAATCCTGATCAACTTGTTTAATGACGTCGGCAGTTGAATAAATTTTGTGAAAATCGAATACCGGACAGACGTCGGGATTGCCCTTGTCAGTCCGGCGAACGCGTGCCGGATCCGTCACCATGGTTTTGAGCTTCTGTCGAACGACCGGCTCGGTATCGGAAAGATTGATTGTATTGCTGTAACTTTTGCTCATTTTGCGTCCGTCGGTACCTATGACTTTGGGAAATTGTGTGAGATGCTCCTTGGGTTCGGGAAACACCGGCGAATAGAGATTGTTAAATCGGCGGCCTATTTCCCGAGTGAGTTCCAAATGGGGAAGCTGATCTTTGCCGACCGGGACGATATCGGGTTTGTATAACAGAATGTCTGCCGCCTGGAGCACCGGATAGCCCAAAAATCCATAGGTGGAAAGATCTTTTTCTTTAATCTCCTCCTGTTTTTCCTTATACGTAGGATTTCGCTCCAACCAGGGAATGGGCACAATCATCGAGAACAGCAAATGGAGAATCGCATGTTCGGGAATACTGGATTGGACAAACACCGTAGCCCGATCCGGATCAATGCCGGCTGCCAGCCAATCAATCAGCAATTCCTGGGTGAATTCTTTTATCCGGCCGGTGTCGGCATAATTTGTCGACATGGCATGCCAATCGGCCACAAAAAAATAACATTCGTATTGGGCTTGTAAGGATTTCCAATTTTCCAGCGCCCCAAGGAGATTGCCTAAATGCATGAGCCCGCTCGGTTGCATGCCGCTGAGTACTCGTGTGGTCATAGTCTGTATTCCGGTTCTCGTTAAGTTATGAACGCAGGTAAAAAGAGGCGTTGAAATATTTGAAACACCATGAAGATAAAGCCACTTATTATGGGGATATACGAATTCAGCATCAGGAGTCCCAAGATAAAAAACATCCCATAGGGTTCCAACCGGTTTAAGATTTCCGAGGATCTGACCGGGAGGAGGCTACGGAGGACCCGGCTCCCATCCAAGGGAGGAACCGGCAGAAGATTGAACGAAAATAACACGATATTAATGATCATGGAAGACAAGGCCATGGCCGTGAGGGGAACCAGGATCATGCCGAGAAGATCCCTGCGTGGTTCAACACCAGGCTGGGGAGGCCAGTTGGCTTGGAGGGTGGGGTCGAGATACAGCAACAGGGCGAGCAACAAGCTGCTGGCAATGGCCAAAAACAGATTCATGAGTGGTCCGGCCGCGGCCACAAACGCCATGTCTCGTCTGGGGTTATGGAGATGTGCAGGATTCACTGGAACGGGTTTGGCCCAACCAAACACAAACCCTCCCGGTATCAGAGACAACATCAGTGGCACAATGATGCTTCCATACAGGTCGATGTGCGGGAGGGGATTGATGGTGAGTCGTCCCAGGTTTTTGGCCGTCTGGTCTCCAAAGAAATTTGCGACCCACCCATGGGCGCATTCGTGTAACACCACGGCGGCCATGAGTGGAACCAGCATGAAAGAAAGGTTGTAGAGAATAGAGGAAAGGGAATCCATGTTGCTTAGTTGAGTTGGGTGAAGGTCTTATTTTTGACTTGTAGGAGGTAGAGCCTCCGGTTCAGAATGCCGGCGGAACTAAAAGAGGCAAATCCGCTCAACGCTGGCAGGTCAGAGCGTCGCACAAGTTGGTCCCAGACCCCTTGTCCGGATTGAGCGCCCTGGCGGATGGTTTCCATCACCATGGTTGTCGCATCATACGCTTGGAAGGCAAAGAGGGATGGATCTTTTTGGAACTGATTGCGATATCGCTGAACAAACATCTGAATATTGGGGTCGGGGCTGTTGGGGAAAAACCCATCGACGAAAATGTGGCCGTCCAGATCATGTTTGGCCCACCGAAACAACTCAGGATTATGCCAGCTATTGCCGCCTAAAATCGGCACATTTATGTCATAAAATGCCAGTTGTGCCGCAATGAGGGCCAAGTGGACGGGCTGTCCTGGGACAAACACGGCGTCCAATCCCGGTGTGTAGACCGTGCGATCTTCCCCGGTTCGAGTTTTTTCAATTTCGGTGGTGCCGTATTTGGCCAGGTCTTTTTCCTTCAAGTTGCGTAATTGTTTACCAATATCGGTCTGTTCCTCGGCATACCCTTCGGAAGCGATCACCTCCCCGCCGGAGTGCACCACTTCCTTAGCGAACATATCAGCCATTTCTTGTCCATAAGCTGTTTGGGGGTAAATAATGCCAAATCGGTGGTATCCCAGTTTTAGGACGGCATATTCCACGAGGCGTTTGGCCTGGACAGATGAGGTCATGGCAGTACTAAACCAAAATGATCCAAACTGCCGCACATTTAAGAGGGTGGATGAAGGGGTAATAAAGGGTGTGGCATAGTCATCAGGAAGTCGGCCGAGTCCCTGTATTTCCCGGGATAATAAGGGCCCTACGACCGCAAGAGGCCGAAATTCATCAAGCATTTGTTGTATTTCGACGCGTAACGGGGCGGTGAGGGCTGTGGTGTCTTTGACGACCAGCCCAACCGAGGTCAGTCCCCATTGTTCCTTGCCAATTTCGAGAGCGAGTCGAATGCCGTTTAACGAATCCGTGCCATAGGTTTTCATGGGACCGGAAAAAGGCAGGGCGGCTGCCAAAATATGTGAATGAAATTTAATCTTGCTGATAAATGATTGCAGAAGGGCCATCGCCGTTTGAGCATAGGGGTGGTTGGGAAAGCGTTTGAGAAATCCACGAATATCCCGTTCGGCGAGGACCTCATCCCCGTGGGCAGTATGCAGTTCAATCAACCGGATAGTTGCGATATCACCCGGATAGCGTGAGGAATACCCTTCAACCAGTTCCTGGAGCGCAGGTTCGTCTAACTGTTGCAGAATCAGGGTTTGCGTGAGGCTTTCTAATTCGACCCGTTCCGTCTGATCGACCAGACTCATTTCATTTAACAGGGCTTTTACCGCCCCCAGGGGGTTGTGATTATTTAACTCGGTTTGACGAATCAATTGGAATATGGAACGGCGCCGGTCCAGATCAGTGGCATAATCTAATGCCTGATACAATTGATCCAGGGCCGGGTCATAGTTCTGTAATTCGATATAGAGTTCGGCCATTAAGACCCGGGCCGGGTTTGAGGAACGCGAATAGGGAAATTCTTCCAGGAGTTGCTTCAGGACCGTAAGGGCATCAGTCGGTTGGTGATCATGTTTCAGTGCGGTTGCTTGCAATAAGTAGGCTTCTTCCAGGATCTCCGGGGGAGGGAATGAATCAATCAACTTTTCGAGAGTCGTTATGGCGGCTGCAGGATTATCTGCCTCCAACTCCAATTTTGCCTGATCCAGAAGAGGAGAAATTGAAATTTGTTGAGCAAAGACAAGGTTGGTGTCTCCACCTCTGAAGAGCCACCATTCCTGGTCCAACAGCGGTGCCAAGCTTCCCAGAATGAGACACAATAGGGTTCGCAGCAAAAGATATTTGGGTAAAACAGGCCTCAAGGGAAATTCACCTAAACGTCTTGGAGATGGAAGGGAACGTCGGTATGGGGACAGACAACACCCGAATGCTTTGGTGGATAATTCACAAGCAGAATACGGTGACGACCATGCTGTTCTTGTTTAGTATACCAGGAAGTTTGCTTACCAAAATAGAAGAAGCCAAGAAAATCTCATCATCAGATTATGGTGGGTGGCGGCCTGAAAAGGGTTGAGGTTTTTCCATCATGAAGATGAGGGTGGCGTAAAGAGCTGATGCAGGAATTTGTTGATCGCTATCTCACCATGTTGCAAGTCGAACAGGGTTATGCGGCGAATACCATTGAGAGCTATCGCCGGGACCTCAAGAAACTCGAGATCTTTTTTCGAACACACCACATTGCCGATCCCACACATCTCTCCAAGCCACTGTGGTTTCAATTTTTAAACAGTTTGAAAGCCGAAGGGCTGTCTTCCTCTTCAATTGCCAGGTGTCTGGCTTCTATACGGGGTTTCTATAAATCGTTTGAAAGGGGAAAGGAAGCTCCGACCTTTGAGGGTATATTGAAAGGGACGCCGAAGCAATGGACCCAATTGCCAAAGTTGTTATCCGAAGCCGAAGTGACCAGATTGCTCAACTTGTCGGTGATGGATACCAAGGAAGATCGACGTGATGCCGCTATGGTGGAACTGCTCTATGCCACCGGTCTTCGGGTATCGGAACTCATCAATTTGGAAATGGCGCATCTCAATCTGGATGTGGGATTTTTGCAAGCGACCGGCAAGCGGGACAAACAACGAATCGTTCCGATCGGAGATAAGGCACGCCAGTTGGTCTCCGAGTATTTACAGTCTTCCCGCCCGGCCTTTGTCAGAAAGCGGACGTCGTCGGCGTTATTCCTCACTCGGCTGGGTCGGGCCATGAGCCGGCAATGTTTTTGGAAAATTCTCAAGGATCGTACCGCTCGTGCAGGCATCACCAAGCCTATCTCACCTCACATGCTTCGCCATTCCTTTGCCACGCATTTATTGGATCATGGGGCCGATCTTCGTTCGGTCCAAATGATGCTTGGCCATGCCAGCATTGCCACGACACAAATTTATACTCATGTGGAGCAAGCCCGCCTCAAAAAGGTTCATGACCAATACTTTCCACGTAAACACCGTACGAGGGTCATTGGAGCCCCCCATGATACTGAGTCTTGAGCGGGTATTTGCCAGGGTGACACCCTGCGGTAATGGCCTGATCCCAATTTGCAATTGGAAAAAGGCCTATGGCAGGCTAACATCGAATTTTTATTTTATAAAATTTGGAGGGGTTGGTTATGAAGTATAGAAAACAGGTGCACTATGTGAAGGGGGTGTTTGCGTGCCCAAAATGTCATCAACATTTTGTGCAAGAGAGGTGGTTGGAGGAATTTCGTGTGCGATGTCATAAGTGTGATTATCGAGGGGCATTGACCCATGTATCGGTGGAAGAGCAAATAGACGAAGAAATTGAGAGACGGTAGCGAAGATTGATTTTCTGCTGGATCGGTTCTTTAGGTGCAAAGAGTCGGTGCCTCTATTCCAATTCAATCCTCCTCATGAAAATTTCTCGGAAACAAATCCTTTGGGTAGTTCTGTCTGCATTGGTTTGGTGGTGTGGGGGTGTGCAAGTTTCCGCTCAACCTTCATCTCCCCAAGCATCTCCTCAGCCTAGCGATCGCCTTCAGGTCTTAGTCACCTATCATTCTCTGTCGGGGCATACGGCCGAGATGGCCAAGAGTGTGAAAAAGGGTGCTGAATCGATACCAGGGGCCACCGTCCTCCTGAAGACCGTGGGGCAGGTGACCGCCGATGAGTTGTTTGGCAGCGATGCCGTCATCGTGGGTTCGCCCGTCTATTGGTCGAATATGTCAGGTGAAGTCAAAGCGTTTTTTGACCGGTGGCAGTTTGAATTTGGCGTATATCCTGAATGGAAAATGCGTAACAAGGTTGGAGCAGCCTTTACGACCGGTGGGCAAATATCCAGCGGAAAAGAGGTGACGATGTTGACTATCCTTGCAGCCATGCTTGGGAACAAGATGATTATTGTGAGTGACGGAGGAGCGTTTGGCGCTTCAGCGACGACGGAAGGCGATAGCCCTGGAATTAATGATGCGGAGCGTGCCGATGCATGGGCGTTGGGAAAGCGTGTGGCTGAAGTGGCGTGGATGATCAAGCGGGGGCAGGCGATTCCAGAGCAATCATAAAGGGCATTCCATGAGTTCGATACCGGGTACCACAGACGACAAATGGGTTATTTATTGGGAGCGGGAGTACTCCACCGCCTTTGCTCCGGAACGACTTAAGCTTGATTTTCATCCCCACCGTCCATTGATGACCAATATGCCTTTACCTGAGCAACGGGAGCTGGCAGCCTCTGGGTACAAAGTCCTTCCGGATGATTGCGGGCCGGTTCGGGGCGTCGGGCAATATGGCTGGCTCATCCGTTCACCGGCGGATTGCCGGTTTCGTAGAAAAGGCACTGGTTTTGAATGGCAGTCTCCGCCCATTCTTCCTGAAGAGCGGCTCTTGGGGTATAAGTCATTTTCGGGAATGTATGTCGATACGATTTTGAATAGTGGATTTCCCAAGCTCTATTGTGGCATTCGTTTTTATTACCCCAAGCAAGTCGGCATGATGATGAAGGATCTTCCCAATCATTTTTATCATTTTCCTAACCGGACCTTCTCCATCTGGGAAGGGATCAAAACCCAAGAATATAAACTGACCCCGAACCCCTATGATTTTCTGCCTGACCACGATGCCTTCGTGACGAATTTTCTGCTGCAATTGGACCCTTCTCCTGACAAGACCACGACCATTTTGCGTGGCGATCCCATTGGTGTAGTGTTCCCGGTCATGCTCCCGAAACATTTTTCACTCGAAGAGTTGAAACATCCTTCGGAAGCTTCCAACGCGTAATGCCGACCACGCCCTTGGCTTGAGCCTCTCACGTCCTTTTCCCCTTCCTGAATATCAGTCAATACCAGTGAGGGATAAGGTGGTGCCCGATTTTTCTGCCTAATGGGAAATCAGCCTGGTGCCGCTTTAGATTGATATACTACCGTTTGAGTGTCGGCGGGTATGCCTGGGCCGCAATTGCCAACACACGCATTTGTTGGTTTGATTTCCATGCTTATGAGGAGGACCGTGAAGGGACAACCCAAGTCGGATTTGATTCTCCACCAATGGCAGACTCTTGCCAAAGCCTGTGATGACGGAGAAAGTCAGACTCGACTGGCGATGTTGTGGGAGCACATTAATCGGTTTCCGGTCAGGCAGGCGGCGTCCGCGCATGCTGAGATCGAGACTGCATATTTCCTCGCACAAGCGGG
>BQIW01000062.1 GCA_021604105.1 Nitrospirales bacterium
CGTTTGCCACTTTACTACCGAGTTGCCCCGGATTCTCGTTCGACTTGCATGTGTTAGGCGCGCCGCCAGCGTTCGTTCTGAGCCAGGATCAAACTCTCAAAAGAAATTCCATTTTCAAGGGCCGCCATTCCAATACACTTGCTTCACTGTATTTCCAGTTATTCAGTTTTCAAAGATCAATTTCTCAAGGCGAAGGGTGATTATAGGGTGATCGAGTTAAACTGTCAAATACTTTCTTTCATAAAATTTTTCATTTTTTTATAGGGTCAATCTCTCCAACCAAATCTAAAAAACACCACTCCAATTTGCTTAGTGGTGTTCCGTCATGAAAATTAATTATTTCCATTTATTTCCTCTTGAATGGTGACTTTAATATTTCAACGCTCGCCTGTAGCCCTCCCCCGACATAGCCACCTGTCGGCCTTGTTTCTGCCAATATGGATGAGGAATCCGGTCCTGTAACACTTGATTGATGGGGTCATTCCCCGTCGTTCCATCAGATCCCCATTGATGCGGAGCTGGGCTTTCTCGAAGCTACCACCATTGATGTTGCCATAGGCCCACCGCCTTGAGACTGCGAAAAAATCGTTCAATCATCCCGTTTTGTTACGACTTGCAGGGGGAATAAACTCCTGCCCCACGCGATAGTCCAGACAAGCGTGTCGAAAGCGGCGACCCTGAAAGATTAACCCGTTATCACTTCGAAGGACCGGGTGTGGAACCAACGGGACGAAGGGTGCCGAAGCGGGTGAGGCAAGCCGTTTCGATTGCGCATTCCGCTTCCTGCGCCCATCCGCGCACGGCGACCTCATCGCCAATCAGCTCGCTGATCATGACAATCCATCACGGCAGTCAAATACCCGCATCCAGCCTGCCCACAAAACATATGCGTCACACCCAGGGCCCAGCGCCCTTACTTGCTGTCGTTCGACTCCGACCGCACTGCCCTCGAGGCCGTGAAGGGATGATGCGTTAACTAACGTATTCTAATAAGCGGAGGTAAAATTTTTTTTGCTGGCCTAAAGATACATTGGATGGTGGCACTTAACTACAAGAAAATATTCTTTCAAATATCAAGTTAGATTTGAAAATCTCCTTTGCCAGTACAATCATTCAAAAAACCAACTTGAGAGTAAAAATTTTTCTGTATTACCAAGAACCCAACGAACTTGAAGAATGAGGTGGGTTAAAAAATCTGATGTGAGAATGTTTAAAAAACCCAATCAATATCATGCCAGCAAGGAATCCACCGATGTGCGCAAAGAAAGCAACCCCGCCGCCTTGATTTCCAAGACTCATACCGCCGCTTAAGACCTGCATTAAAAACCATAATCCTAAAACCATTGCCGCTGGAACATTAAAGGTTCCAATAAACCCATAAGGAACTAAAACCAATACTCGTGCATAGGGGTACAGTAATAAATACCCACCTAAAATCCCTGAAATTGCCCCGCTTGCACCAACCATTGGTATCGTTGATTCGGGATCAACTAACGCATGGCTGAAGGCAGCCAATACCCCACAAATTAAATAGAACAAAATAAATTTCGTATGTCCCATCACATCTTCGATATTATTTCCAAAAATCCACAAGTAAAGCATATTCCCTATTAAATGCATCCAGCCCCCATGGAGAAACATACTAGAGAACAGTGTTCCATAGGCAGGCAGGATCACCAGCTCTGGTGGTAACTGAGCATGGCCCAATACGACTGCGGGAATCGCCCCGTACATATAAACAAATGCTTCACTGCTTGGCATCGAAAGAGAGATCTCATACAGGAACACCAAACTGCAGGAGACAATTAACGCCACCGTCACCACGGGTGTGATTTCCGTCGGATTGTCATCCCGAAGTGGAATCATGGATTCACCCTCAAGAAAATTCTCTTTAAAAAGTCAGGACCGAGAAGAGGCGGGAGAAAAATCAGGCAGACCGAAAACCGGATTAAGAAAATTCTGAGCATCACCGTCTAATGAGATTGAGAAGCCGGCAGCATGGGTATGTCCCCCTCCACCAAATTTTGCTGCAATATCAGCCACGGAAATCCCTCCGGCTTTTGACCGAAGAGAAAAATACCGGCGACCATCCTTTTGATGCCAAATAAGACAAAATGGATGCTTCTCAGAAAGATGCTCCCCTATTTGGCTGGTTAAAACGGCTGAATGAACAGCAGGAACCATATGTCCCGCGAACGACACCATGGTGACTTCGGTTGCCATCTTTTCAACCAAGGCCTTTTCGGATCGTAAAATACCTGTTCCCTCAACCTTTAATGTTTCAAATTGAAGGGATTCCCACCGTTCAAATCCAAACGGGTATGACGCCAACGCCGCACTAATTTCCCGACTATAGGGAAGTTGCCACTTCCACAAATCCTTATCCTGAACATACTGAAGGAGCCAGGGAACTGGTTGACTGTGTGCCCATTCCCATGCCAAGACCGCGCCGCTTCGGTTCATATCAAAATACGCAAAAGGCAAATCCTTCAGGGAGTCCTGCGCGGTAATATGATGATCTAAAATATAAAGACTGGCTACTTGACCGGCCAACTCCAATATGGTTTCGCGGTGATAGCTAAAATCAACCATCACCACATGTTGGTTTTGCAATCCATCCGGAGGCGGATTCCCATGCTTCACCGCCACATAGCGAGCCTGCGGAAACCGTTTCCAGAGAGCCCACGCTGCGCCGAATCCATCCATACAATCGGCGTGATACAACACCACGTCCGGTGGATTCTGGTTGGGCAATTCATCAAATTTTTTCATCATCATCTCGCTGCTCAAGCTGAGCTTATCAGTTTTCAATAAATCCGGACAAATTCTCAATGCCCTTTCCAGAATGCCTATATGGCTACCACTCGGGCATTGAGCCAATCAATGCATTGCCGAAGACGACCCAACTCTTTCCAATTGAAATGTAACATCAGACGAGGCAGGTGGGAAATGTGGGGTTCATCCCACTCCTCGGGCAGCGCCTCAACCTGCTGAAAATGGCCATCGGCCAGGAGGTCCGAAAATTCCTGGTTCAACTGGGCCATCTCCTCCTGGGAGAGCTGTTGATGCATACGAATAACCATCGAATCTTTCACAATTCGTAGAGAATGGTACATCCGGAAAAATTCCTGAATTTCCTTAACCGCTTCCTCTGCAGAATACACGACTTTGAAGAGTGCTAAATCGGATCGATTAATAAATCCACGAGACAAGAGTTGCTGCTCAAAAAATTCCATCATTCGTTTCCAGTAGTCACCACCAGGAGACTCAATACACACGACGGGAATCGGGTGCGTTTTCCCGGTTTGAATCAGCGTTAACACTTCAAACGCTTCATCTAAGGTCCCAAATCCTCCAGGAAAAAGAGCGACGGCCTGGCTTTCCTTCACCAGTAACAGTTTTCGCGTAAAAAAATACTTGAGATGTACAAGTTTTTTATCATCCGCAATCATCGCATTCGGGGCTTGCTCAAAAGGCAGCATAATATTCACCCCAAAACTATTCTCCCGACCAGCCCCTTCATTCCCAGCCAGCATAATCCCTGGCCCGCCCCCCGTGATCACCATAAAGCCACGTTGACTGAGAAGTTTCCCAAATTGTGCCGCCAGCTTATAGTTGGGATCATCCTCTGAGATCCGGGCTGAACCAAAAATACTGACTTTTTTCACTTTGCGATATTGCCGAAATACCCGGAAAGCATAACGAAGCTCTCTTAAAGCTCGGTGAAGAATCTTGACGTCTATGACATCCGTATCCAAATCACGAAGCCTGACCACACTTCCGACCATTTCTTTCAATAAGGCCGTTCGCACATCATTCTCAGGTCCTGTCCAAAGAGATTTGATTTGGCGTACAATCTCCTCTTCCAATAGATTTATTTTTGCGGAATGGACCACAGTAGATGGCATTCCCAAATCTGCATTTTTACGAAATGGCATCCACCATCCTCCACATTCACAGTCATCAACACAAAAAATACGTATGGACCAACCGGGCTTTACCAAAAATTTCCGTCAATTGTCGGTCGGCTGTATCAGGGTTAAAGATGTAAGATTCAATGGAACACCTTGACGTTTTCGGTAAAATAAACTCGGAACTCAAGAACCCGACTGCATTTACACATCCCATGACTCACTCCTCTCAGCACGTTTCCACACTATGGCGGACCCTCCCTCAACCGATTATTGGGTTGGCTCCCATGGATGGCGTCACTGATTCGGCCTTCCGCCATATGGTGGCCATTCACGGTAAACCTGATGTGGTCTTTACGGAATTTACCAACGTCCATGACATCTGTTCCGGTAGAATTAAGGCACTCGACAGCCTGCGATACTCGGAAGCGGAACGTCCCGTTATTGCCCAAATTTATGGGAAGGAACCTACCTTATTTTACCAAGCGGCCCATGTGGTCTGTGAATTGGGGTTTGATGGGTTGGATATCAATATGGGGTGCCCTTCGAAAAACGTCGCTTCCTCGGGAAGTGGCGCCGGACTCATTCGCACCCCGAATCTGGCGTTGGAATTGATGGAGATGGCACGAAAAGGCATTCAGGATTGGACCGCCGGCCAGACCCTGGCCCAAATTGGCCTGAAGGCCAAAGCCCTGGAAGCCATCGGCTACCTTAAAAGCGGCCTTCGGGCTGGCCCAATTCGCAAAACCATTCCGTTGTCCGTCAAGACCCGCATTGGTTTCGACCGGAACATGATCGAAGAATGGAGCGCCTGTCTTACCCAGGGACGCCCAGAGGTCATCTCCATTCACGGCCGCACGCTATCGCAAATGTACCGGGGGCAAGCCGACTGGGAGGCGATCGCCCTTGCCGCAAGCCGGATCCAGCCACACGGCATTCTTGTCCTAGGCAATGGCGATATTCAGAGTCTGGGAGAATCCGCTGCCCGCATTCGGGAATCTGGGGTTAACGGCGTGTTGATTGGCCGGGGCTCACTCGGTAACCCATGGGTCTTTCAGGGGATTCCACAGATACGAGAAATGTTGCAGACCGAAGAATTCTGTGCTCCACCGCAGCATGCTCCAAGTCTGGAAGAAAAATTCCGTATCATGATCCAACATGCCTCCCTGTTTGAACGAGTCAATGGGCCAGAGCGTTTCGTCCGCATGCGCAAACACTTAGGTTGGTATTGTTCGGGCTTTCCCTATGCTGCGGCGATGCGCGCACAACTCGTTCGTACCCATTCCACGACAGATGTGATCAATTTGGTTAACCAGTACCAAGCTTGTGCCCTCGACAACCAAAACCTGGAAATCCCGGCTACCATCACCCCCTTCTAGATGTCCGTTCCATATCTCATCCTTGCATCCTCCTCCCCACGTCGAAAAGAACTGCTGACCCTCCTGGGGCTTCCCTTTGAGATCATTCCGCCTGCAATCAAGGAAGAAGTCCTCGGCCAAGAAACACCCTTCAATCATGTACGACGCCTTGCCCTTGAAAAAGCCGAATCGGTGGCCAACCCCTATTCAGACAGCCTTGTCATCGGCAGCGATACCGTCATTGAAATAGATGGCCAGATCCTTGGTAAACCGGCAGACCTTGAACATGCCCATCACATGCTGACCGGTTTGCGGGGCCGGTCTCATCTCGTCCATACCGGTTTGGCCTTGGTAGCAAAGGCTAAAAAACTAAGGGAAACGTATGTAGAAACCGTCAAAGTCTGGGTCAAGGAATTCTCAGATGCTGACTTGCAGGCCTATCTGAAGACTCTGGATAGCCTGGGAAAAGCGGGCGCCTATTCCATTCAAGGAAAAGGCGCGCACCTCATCGAAAAAATCGAAGGGGATTACCCTTCAGTGGTGGGATTGCCGCTTGGCAAGATAGCTCAAATCCTTGAACAGACGGGAATTGAACTTCCCATGAAGGCCGAGGACATTTATCGAACGAAACCGTACGCGAATTGGAAGGATTTTTCATAGCGGGGTTTCTTCGTACCCGCATACTCTTAAAGCACAAAAAAAGGCGGCTCTTGAGCCGCCTCTCCTAGAAGCTGAATACATTTACCGAGATTACATAAACTTCATAAACTTTTCTTTGGCCTCTTCCATAATCTGAGCCGTGATTTCCGACTGACCCCGTTCCTTGACCAGGCGTTCGATTTCCCGCCGGGCCATGGGTCTGATGAAATCGGGAATATTGTCCAACCGTTGCTGGGCCTCGGGCGTCCACTTGATCCCTTCGGTCGAGGCATTCTTGGAATCGTCCATGACCTGAAGGGTCACGGTGGTAAAGCCGTTCTTTCGGGCAAAGGTTTCCACGCTGCTTTTGACCATTGGCTGCACAAAGGATGGTAATTTAGCCAACTTTTCCTGGGCATCCGGCGTCCAGAGTAATTGCTCTCCGGCAGGTGGGGCCGGGGTGCCTGTGGCACCCGTTGAGCCCAAACCCATTTGGGCGACCATGGCCGAAAAAGGACATCCGCCCCCTTCCGAAGAGGTGCCTGGTGCAGCGCCGCTTGCCGGAGCTGCCGAAGCAGCTGGGGCTGAAGCCGCTGCCGGTTGGCCACCTTGAATTTTCTCATTTAAATAGGCCGCCATCTGCCCCATACCCGCCGAAACGTTGTCTTCCAACCCGCCACGGGTCATTTCCAAGGGCGTGGGCGCTTCTGTTCTTCCGCCCAATTGAACGCCCAGGGAGGAGACCATCTGTGTTTCCCCGGGATTGGTCACCATCGAAAACCGCGATTGGCAGGAGGGGCATTCAAAAAAGACCCCCAAAGAACCCTCAGCCGGTTTTTCGACTTTCTCAAAGGTCATATAAGTTTCGCATTTGAGACAGACAAATTTCATATCGATTCCCTTCTGACCGTCGACGAAGGCCAACGATCGCTACGAGACGTTACTTCTTTCCGTCTAAAACCTGTTGATAATCCAACAAGGTATGAACTTTCTTGGCAATGTCCTGATATTTCGCCACCGTGGGGTTATCTCCATCCAGGATTGGTTCCCCCTTATCAAACGTGCGGGCAAAATTCCGATCAAAGGGTATGCGTCCGAGAAGCGGCAGACCCAATGCCTCACACATGGAATCGGTGTCCCCCTCAAACAGAGGGTTTTCCTCTCCGCAGGAGGGACAGCGATACTGGCTCATGTTTTCGACCACTCCCAAAATCCGGATACCCAGTTCCTGGGCATACGCAATGGATTTTTGGACGACATTCGAGGCCACCTCAGACGGCGTTGTCACCACCACCGCCCCCGACAAGTCAGGAATGAGTCCAGCCAGGAGCGGAGGTTTATCAGCCGCTGCCCCCGGGGGGAGATCGGCCAACAAATAGTCCAATTCCCCCCAGACCATATCGGAGAGAAACTCCCGGATCACATTCATCTCGGTGAGCCCCAGCCAGACCGGGCTCAGATCCATGGGGCCTTTCCACCGGACCGGAGCGTTTTCCTGCAATAGAAAATCCATCGAGGCCACTTTAATATTCAACGGGCCGGTCGGCGGCACCGCCCCTTCAGGGGTGTCCAAGAGCCCCTTCCCGCGCATACCCAGCATTTGCGGCACACAAGGTCCGTTAATATCCACATCCAATAACCCCACCCGATTACCCATGTGGGCGAAAGCCAAGGCGAGATTCACCGTGGTCATACTTTTCCCCACCCCGCCCTTACCGCTCATGACCACCACCTTGCGGTGAATGCCTTTCATCCGCGACATGACCAGTTTGGTCTGGGCGGAAATCTGCTCTACCACCTTGGCATCATCGGAATAATGAAGCTTATTTAAAATCGTTTTCAGGTCATTTGGTTGACTCATTGTCTGCACCTTACTGTGAAAGGCAATAGGTAGAAACCAGAAATCACGGTACCACAGCATTTTTTCCAGCGTCAAACCAACCGAAAAACCATTTGCCGTAAAGTCAGGAAGCCTTAATTGTCCATAAAGAGGCACATTCACTGTGCAACGGACAAGTGCCCGGAAGAAGGATTTCGATTGAAAATCGTTTAGGAAAAATCCTGAAGAAGGGTCACCCCAAGGAATCGCAATCGACCGAAATAATCACAGGTGGATTCAGATAACTCCGGAACAATAATTTCCAGATCAGCGAGGCAATCACGTAAGATTTCAATTCGCGATTCATCCAGATGATGTTCATCAAAGTAATAAGTCAAACATCCCCCAATGACTGTATCCAACGTCATGAGTTGCCCTTCAAGACTCCCCAACCCATCCGGCCAAGCAGTCGACTGATGAACCTGCCAGGTCTCGAACATTTTTTTCCGATCACTATCCGTCATAGGCCCTCATTGTCATAGTACTTTTGGCATTCGTGATCAGATTGTTTTTGTACTTCCGCACAGCTACAGTCCTTTTCCCCAGCCCAACGCATCTAAGAGCAAGACAGACAGGGCACATAATCCCAATCCCCAGATGCGATAATCGACCACCTCCCGCTCCAAACACCATTTGACGATCCGCAACCGCCAACGATCTGGTCCGGCATACAAGAAAACCCCCTTCGCGACCATACTCAGACCTACGACCACCCAAAGAGGTTGATAGGGCACTCCCCTAGTTCCAAATAACAAAACAAGGCCCAATAAGGCTGAAACGCCACCCCATTTAATAAACCCTGGCGCCACAATCAGCGACTGTCGCAATGTGGCAATCATCCGTTCCGGCGCAACGATCAAGGCTACCCCATCGGCCATCCACAACCCTGCAATAAAGAAAAGGAAAATGATGACCATGATTCAACTAACCAGGATAGGCAATGTTCTCTGCCGAAAAATCCTTAAAATTGCGTTTAAGGGCACTGGCAAAGCGCTATGGTTCACTTACAAATACCGATGACCGGTAATCTTCCCTGATGCGTCCAATTCATACCATAATGGTGCACCTGTCGGAATATTCAATTCAAGCACGGCTTCCTTGGACAAATGCTCCAATTGCATCACCAATGACCGTAAACTATTGCCATGGGCCACAACTAGGACCGTCTTATTTTCCAACAAGGCCGGCCGAATTCGACTTTCAAAATAGGGAAGAACTCGTTCGGCAGTATCTTTTAAGCTTTCACCCCCCGGAGGAGGCACATCATAGCTCCTCCGCCAAATTTTGACCTGGTGGTCGCCATATTTTTGCGCCGTTTCTGTTTTATTCAGCCCCTGCAGTTCTCCATACATCCGCTCATTCAGCGCTTGATTTTCCTCGATGGAAATCATTGTCTGTCCAATTTCTTCCAGTACCAACCGTAGAGTTTCCTTGGCACGCACCAACACTGAGGTGAATGCGCAATCAAATCTAAACGCCCTTAGCTTTTTACCAGCATCGCGAGCTTCTTGCTCTCCTTTAGGAGTTAGCGGGACATCGACCCAGCCCGTAAAACGGTTTTCCAGATTCCACTGAGATTCACCATGACGAATTAACACCAACTGGCCCATGCTAGTTCTCCTCCCTCGTTTCCTTTCGTGGTTGCCGCTTCAACATTGTTTTGGAACCTAATCTGGCTTGCATTGCTTCGCACCGAATCGTACCATGACCAGAATTTTTTTACCTTCTTTCGAAACGATATGGCCTCTGACGAGCATAAATGGGAACAATTTGCACGCTGGTGGACCGCTTTGGCTGGCCGACACGGCGTCGCGGATCGAACAGAACAGTTTTTCCGCCAAGGACTTGGGCCGCAAAACGCCTTGGACCGGGCAGCGCAGGAGGGCGGGGATCTGGATTATATCCTATTTACACTCATCAGGCATTGGATTCCCGCAGTCCTTCCCCCTTCAGGACAAGAACGAACTGCAAAAAATGATTCCGACTATTGGTTAGAGTCGGAACGCATCCTCAAGGCGGCAGTCGGTCGACTCAAGGAACTCAAGCCCGTCATTGATATGCTCACGACGCCTAGTCCTCTTGATATGCCCGCTGAATCCCCTCGATCAGAGGTTGAGGTCGAATTAGCCAACATGTTAGAGGGGATTGCAGAAGTGGTCGGAGAGTATGGAGGCCCCGATTATACCTCAATCATCAAGAACTTTGACCCGATTCCCCTTCGTCAAACACAACCATTTAAACACAACAAAAAACACAGTGCGGAATTGTGGGTAGTCTTTTTATTGCGGGAACATTTTCGAAATTTGGGTTTGGGAAAAGATCGAGCTTGGAAGCTCATCGCCCAGATTGTTGATGCTGCAAATATTTTTCAGTCAGACGATCAGCCTCCCACACCTGAAGCCCTTAAATCCTGGTGGACAAAAAATTGGCCTAGGACTTACACACTCCTGACGGAAAAGGGCCGACAAGGGGACGCCAAATCTACCGCCTATCAATCGGATTATGATTGGTTTCGAGCGTGGTTCAATTGGCAAACCGCCTCGAATCAATCCCAGGTCCCACCAGGCACCAAGAATCCCTATTCTCTCTCTTAAAAGAATTTTTGATCAGGACGTCCGTCGGCTCCACCTAAGGGTTCCTGCACGGGAGGCCCTTGAACAATCGCCGCAGCCAATAGGCCAAGCATCAACAAGTGCAACACCACCCCTAACCAGAGGACATAAGGTTGCACTCCACCCTCTTCCTGAATTAGGTGCGCACGATTCGTATCATCAAGACCGGGCATTGCCATAATTCTCTGTACCTTGTCTTTCACATGCCAATAATACAAGTAATTCGCGCTGGCTCCTGCCAATATTCTCGAGACAATTCCCACCATCACATCCCCAGTCATAAAAATGGCGAGAGCCGGAGCTACAGCGTATAACAACGCAAAGAGGTACATCTTGCGATATAAAAACCAAAGAAATGAATCAAACAGTGCGGCGGGCCAGTTCCAACTCAGGACAAATCGTGGACCTTGAGGGGTTTCAATATTTTCAAATTTTTCCTTGTAGTATAAAAAGGCCGAGCGCCACACCCATCCCGTCTTGACTGAAAATTGAATGGATTTACTTGGACCGATGAATGTTTCCCATAATTGGGATTGAGTGGGAGGAGTCCTGGTCCCGAGTCCCTCGGTGTTGACTTCAGTCGCAGTTTCTAAGGAAGGTGAACCAAGCGCTTGACCGCATTGCAAACAAAAGTTCGCGGTATCAGGATTCTCTTGTGAACAGGAAGGGCAAGGGCGCATACTGATCGTTTATAGCATCCCAATTTCACCCACACAAGTTTTGTCTGGCAACAACAGATCACTGGACAGCATCTGAATCCTCCTCACACATCATGAAGACTTCGCTTTGAACATTTCGACCCATTCTCACTTTTTGATCAAGCATGTCATAACATATGCACATAAGATCCCTAAGGGGCATTTCGGTATAATTGAGCCCATGTGTGCTCCAGGATAGCCCACAATTGTGGCGCTGCGCTGGAACATATGAAATCTTGGCCCCCTCATCGTTTCAAATACCCCCAACAAAATTGCCCTTGCACCATGGATTGGACTCAATCATCTTTCCAATCTTCGTTCGGCACCACTCCCGTTTGGCAAAAAAATCAATCGCTGAGTGCAGAACGAAGGCCTTTCCACATGATCAACCTTGCCCAGGGGACGGCCTTGTCCATGTTAGAACCTGAATCCTCAAAGAGCCCAAGACCCTCGACAGAAATTTCTACCTTTAGAAAACATTCTTGAAAATTACTGGAAGTTTTAACCGGCTTTGATCCCTAAACCCTTTCTGAAATGGACTTGCTGCTCCAGACGAATAAAAAATAGGTTGAATGGTCTTTAGCTCTCTGACCTCCACCACTCCAAACCCCGATCGAATACGATCCGGAAGTTTTCTCAGAATCGAGAGAAATGCCCCCTGTGTTTTCCGTTATACCCACAGTCGGTAGCTCAGAATCGCCACGACATTCCATAGGAGTATTAAGATCAATTTCATAGCACCTTACCACACGTCAAATTCTTGCGATGTCCGTCGTTGAAACATATTTGAGTACCCTTCGATTCGTGTTTGATGGCCATAAGGCCGTAGTATTTGTGTACCATGATTAGGTTTGCTTGATGCCTTCCGACCCTCATTTTGGACTGGACCCTTGTTATCATTTTCGCTAAGGTTTCATCGTGCTCTAAAAGCCATTGTTCCCTTTTAACTCATATTAAATTTTCTGTGGTCTATTCGTGGCATTTTTCCATGGCGGCAATTGAGGACAGTCCCTTAAAGCCTCCTCTCAATGAGGTAGAAGAGGACCGTGCCCTTCTTCTCCACACCCATAGGAATTGGAAACGCAGCCTGAAGGCTGGAATCAGGGAAAAAGGACAATCTGAAGACGCTCAGTCTACCCACACCGCTCCATCACATTCCCAAGATTTTTTTCAGATTAACCTACGCGAGGCCGATTTTCGCTACCAGGATCTTCGGAATGCCAATTTCCAAGAAGCCTACCTCCCTGGGGCGAATTTTGAGGGAGCGAACCTGCGTGGAGCAAACTTTCAAGGCGCGAATCTGCGAAGTGTCCGTTTCAGAGATGCTCAGTTAGCCTGGGCGAATTTTTCACAGGCCGATCTTATATGGGCGGATTTCCAGCAAGCGGACCTTCAAGAAACTAATTTCCAGCATGCGACGCTTCGCGGGGCCACCTTCGTTTGTGCACAAATTCGTGGGGGAAACTTTTCTTCATCGGACTGCTCTTGGGCCGATTTTCAGGACACTGCCCTGCAGGAGAGTGATTTCCAGCAGGCCAATCTCAATGGAACGACCTTCCTCAATGCCCAGACTGCCGGCGCTAATTTCCAAGGCAGTCTTGGCCATTACCAATCTCCGGTGACAGATTCTTCACCACCCTGCGGGGATTCTCTTTTCCCTTAACGGCTTTCAACATATTGTTCCATGCTGAATCAGTCACCTTCTTGTTCGACATCGCACTTACAACAAACCTAGCTGGCTAATCTAAGGCTGGACCGGGCGGCTGAAAAAAATTACGCAAGACCAGATTACGTTGGGGTTCACGCAATTTAGACAAAGCCCGTTCCTCGATTTGCCGAATACGTTCCCGGGTCACAGAGAATTCAAGGCCGATCTCTTCAAGAGTGGCATCCTCAAGCTCTCCAATTCCAAAGCGTCGCCGAATAATATGTGCCTCCCGAGGCGTTAAAGTCCCTAACAAGGAAGTCACTTTTTCCTGGAGATCTATGCGTTCAGCGGAATAACATGGAGATACGGCAGCATGATCTTGCAAGAGATCAGAAAGAGGCGAACCGTCTTCATCCCCCATGGGAGTTTCGAGCGACAGAGTCCCCTTTGTCGCTTCCAACATTGTGGACAATTTATCCAGAGGAATATCCACCGCGCTGCTGAGCTCTTCCAATTTCGGTTCACGCCCCAATTGCACCGCTAAACGTTCCGAGGTTCGTCGCACTCGAGTAAGCACATCACACACGTGCACCGGAATTCGAACGGTCCTTGATTGATCAGCCAACGCCCTCGTTACCGCCTGTCGAATCCACCACGTTGCATAGGTGCTGAACTTATAGCCTCGCTGATATTCAAAACGGTCCACTGCACGCATTAGGCCGATATTGCCTTCCTGGATGAGGTCCAATAAATCGAGACCTCTATTCACATAACGCTTAGCAACACTAACAACCAGACGCAAGTTTGCCTCCAACATTGCCTCTTTGGCGAAATGCAAGCGAATTTTAGCTTGATCCAATTGCCGAATTCGTGCAAGGAATTCTGAATAGCACATGCGCAAAACTTCTTGCTCCAAAAATAGCAGGTGTTCTCCAGCTTCCAGGGTGGAACGATGGGGACCTGAGGCTGCCTCAACGCCAGGGGTTGTGGGAGGTAGAGATTTTTGACCTATCCCACATGTTAACTCATCACTATGAAAAATATTTTGGGAGGATATTCCTAGTCGTTGCAATACTTCAGTAAGTTGGCGTTCCGTTGCCCGAATGCGGCTTTCCACCTGTTTGATAAATGCAGGATGCCAATTCACGCCTTCAAGGCTTTGCCATAAATTTTTTCTGGCTTTCATCGAGGCCGGAGCGCCTTTCTTGGATGCAGGTGCATTTTCCTTCGCCATCATAAATTGAACGCAAAGACAAAGGTGGCTAAGTTGCCGAATTACCCGTTGTCGAAACTCTTCATCCTCCTGCTGTTCCGCTTGTGTATCAGGAATGTCAGGTTCTTCCTCCGATTCGGTCTCCACATCACCTTCTTTTTCCTTTTGCACAATATGTTTGGCCAGGATTTCGCCATTCATCAAACGCATGCGTTGCTCTTGAAGGTGGCACAAGGTCATAGGGAGGGAGTATAGAATCTCCAACATACTTCGCCGGGCTTCCTCAATTTTCTTACACAGACGAACTTCGCCTTCCCGGTCAAGTAATGACACTTGGCCTATTTCTTTTAGATATATGGGAAGTTGCTTGTCACTCATTCCCGATGACCGGTCCACTTCAGGAGACTCGCCGCCGGACAAGACAGGAGGACGGGCCTGCTTTTTCATCCGTTTAATGGAACCATTCCAGGAAGGTTTCTGTTCCGATACTGATGGGCTCATAGCTGGTCTCCCTTCTATTGTACGTTCTCAGATCATCTGGCCATCTGGTGTAGAGGCATTGGTACCCCGTGAATCTTAATAGGTCACCTGGTGGTAATCAGCAAAGGGAGTGCCACTGAAAAAGTTTTGTCGCATGATGCACATTGATAATCGTTATTACTGACTCTTCTCCAATAAAAGGGAACATATTCCCTCTAAGAAGAAAGGCCTTATTGAAAAAGTCGAAGCCGTTTACGACCTCTGAGAAACATCATGACAAAGAATGGCTAGTATCTACGTTTTTCTAGATTTTTCCTGTAATATTTTGTTAAGGAAGCTGACAAAGCATTCAGCAGCCTTCTCCGAGCCTTTACCCAAAAAAGTCGAAAAAGGCCTAAACCTTATCACCACTTACGGGTCTTCAGAGAAGTGGGGACAAGGAAAGAGTTTCTTGGCTTGGGTATGGGATTTTGTTACAGTCCGCGCGGTTTATCTGTGAAATAGTTGAAATTATTTTAGATTACTAATTAGAACTTGAATTCCAAAAATCAGACTGTAGTGGACTGGCCCGATATAAATCTTAAAAGAAAAGCTTTTAGCATGAGAGGAAAAACGATGCGATTGGCCATCTGGGTACTTCTATGCCTCGCCGTAGGACTTAGTGGATGTGGAGGTAAGTCCAAATCCACGAAGACCCAGGATGGAATGGAAACCGGACCTGACATTCAAATCGCTGAAGCTGAATTTGAGGACGGATTCAACTCGGAAGGCGAAGGGAGTGAAAACGAATTCTTTGATCCTTTTGACGAGTCTGGTGATTTCCAAAACAAGGACTATGATCCGTTTGAACCTGTCAATTCTGCCGTTTTTGAATTCAATTACCGGTTGGACAAATACGTGGTGAAGCCGGCTGCCAAAGTTTACAATTTTTTCATTCCTCCCGATGTCCAGCAAAGCTTCTCAAACGTCTTTCAAAATATTCGATTTGTTCCGAGATTATTGAACAACATTTTTCAAGCAAAGTTTAAAGGAGCTGGCATTGAGCTGAGCAGATTTCTTATCAATTCCACCCTGGGAGTGGGAGGATTGTTTGATCCGGCGGGAATTATGTTCGAGCTAGAAACTCCACAAGAGGATCTTGGGCAAACCTTAGGAACCTATGGTGTCCCACCTGGACCGTTCCTCATGATCCCGCTCCTTGGACCCTTCACCTTACGAGATGGCATTGGATTCATCGGCGATTCCTTTCTTGACCCTTTTAACTGGTTAGTCCTTCCATTTATTGAAATCGCCGACGCTCCACGGATAGTCCAACACGATATGACTGTCACCTTTGCTCGGCTTGGAATGGTCGCCGGCGAAACAGTGAATCTCCGTTCGCTCACGCTGGAAAAATTTCAAGGCGTTGAGGAAGGCACGCTCGATTTGTATGGTGCCGTCCGGAATGGGTATCTCCAGCAACGGCTGAAGGCCATTCAGGAATAGTCATCTAGCTCATCATCTCGGTCTTCGCAGCAGCGACCACTTTAAGAGTTCAGATACTCATAAATTTTCTTTTCCTCCGCTGACCTCTATCCAGAGCACCAACCATTTTTCTCTCGAAGACAGGAGAGGAAAAACCGGGTATCATACCTATAGAAAAAACGGTTCCTGGGGATAATATTTTTTAGTATGCACAACCAGCAGAATTCCCAACCACCGCACTCCAGTCATCCCCCAGCTGGCGGATTCTTATTGACCACCGCAGCATTTGTCATCGTTGTGGCTGGTATGCGGACAGCAGAGCCAATCCTGGTCCCTCTTATAGTCTCAATATTTCTTGCCATTATTAGTGCATCACCAGTCTTTTGGCTTCGACAAAAAGGTATCCCTTCGCCATTGGCGGTGTTCGGTGTCGTGCTGGGTATTCTCAGTGTGGGAGTTGTGTTTATTCTAATTATTGGAACCTCCCTGGATGACTTTTCTGAAGCCATTCCACGGTACCAAGCTCGATTGACCCTAGAAATCGAGCCCATGATCCATTGGATCCAGGAGTTGGGTATTCAACCTGATAAAGGCATATTACTGAAATCCATCGACCCGGGTGCTTCGATGAGGCTCGTCGCCAAAATGTTGTCCGGGTTGGGAAACGTATTCACAAATTCTTTTTTTATTCTTCTCACCGTCATTTTCATTTTGTTTGAGGCGTCCAGCTTCCAAAAGAAAGTGGGAACCGCCTTCGGAGATCCGAAAGGCACCTTCTCCCAGGCCAAGAAAATTGCGGACGCTGTCAACGATTATTTAGCCATTAAAACCCTTGTCAGCCTTGGAACGGGTGTGACAGTCGCGTTGTGGTTGTGGGCCTTAGGGATTGATTTTCCCCTTATCTGGGGTCTCCTGGCTTTTTTGCTGAACTTTATTCCAAACCTCGGGTCTATCATTGCAGCAGTCCCGCCGATGCTCCTGGGATACATTCAATTCGGCATTGGACACCTATTGCTGGTAGCCACCGGATATGTAGCCGTCAACTTGATTTTCGGTAATATAGTGGAACCAAAACTTACGGGCAGGAAGCTTAACCTTTCCACTTTGGTGATATTCCTCTCCTTGGTGTTTTGGGGATGGGTGTGGGGACCGGTTGGAATGTTGCTTTCTGTCCCCATGACCATGGTGGTGAAAATTGTTTTGGAAAGCAAACCCTCAACCCGTTGGATCAGCATTTTATTGGAATCTGAGGCCTCCGCTGCCCAATCTGTGAACAAAAATTCTCAGGAGACTCGACCGGATGCTTCTTCTGAGTCAATACATGCCGGTTAGGTTTCCCTCCATAACTAACTTATACAACCTACGAATACCCTGCTTTTCCCGTTTTGACTGGCTTAACCCAACACCATGCAATTAGCCAATTATCCCGCGACAGAAAACGTCACCTCCTACCTACATGGACACAACCGTCAAAACTATCCTGGTTGTAGAGCCATCCTGGAAACCTGTTTGCCTAATGACCACACTCTGATAATGCCAGAGATTCAGATGCCAAAATAACTACAGTTATGAATTCGAAACAGGTGTCAACAATTCTGTTAATCCAGGCACTGGAACAATCGGACCCACAAGGACGATTTATCCCACACGCCACCAGACAGCGAGCCACCCAGCACGCAAGAAAATGCTCGCTCAACGAAACACCCTCATCAACAGAAAGCTCGATCAAATTTTTCACAAAACGGGCGGAATCTCTCCGGAGTTTTCTTTCCGCTTCTTACCCCATGATCACGGAATCGTTTCGAGGCACTCAGGCTACAATTCCATACAGCATCGTGGCGATACCGGCCTTTGCTGCCGGCCTGTTCATCAATGGGCTCGGAACGACCCAACGAGTCAACCTCTTAAACTTTCCACTCTTGTTTCTGCTTTTGTGGAACATAGGGACCTATGCGGGTACCCTTCTGCCGCCGATCCTGGGAAAAGACCTAACCGGGCCACTTCTCCGTCACCTGACCCAAGGATTGGCCGCCGCAACGGAATGGTTGAGGAAAGGACCATGGCCCAAAATTGCTTTACCTGGAGGTGCGGATCGAGAATGGATTTTTCAATCTTCCGAACAATTTATGAGTCTGTGGTGGAGACACTGGCATCCCATCATTATCCGTCGTGTTCGTCATCTGCTGCACATTGGATCAGCCTGTCTGGCACTAGGCATCATTCTCAGTATGTATGTCCGTGGGCTAGTTCTAGATTATCAAGCCACGTGGGAAAGCACATTCTTATCAGCGGCACAGGTGCATACGGTGTTATACGGACTCTTGGGACCGGCAGCCTGGCTTCTGGGTTTTCCCTTTCCACCCGTCGAAGACCTTGCACAGCTTCACGCTCCCGGCCAGGGCTCTGCTGCTCAGTGGATTCATATGTGGGCACTGACGGCCTTTATGGGAATCGTACTACCTCGAATAACCCTGGCCTGGCTATCCGCACGCTTCGCACACAAAGCCGCGCAATCCTTTACGCTCCCTCTTGATGAGCCGTATTATCTGCAGCTACTGAGTGCTGAACGCGGACAAGGCATCCAAATTAACATTGTGCCATACAGCTATCAACCTTCTCCGGCCGCTTTAGATTGCTTGGGACAATGCCTCCTGGATCTCATTGGCAATCAAGCGACCTTGCATTGGAGAGATCCACTTCGTTATGGACAGACGAGCGTTCCCTGGTTGCCAGCAACCTCCTCACCTCAAACGATGGTTCTAATCTGTAATTTGGCGCAAACCCCCGAAGCGGAAGTGCACGGGGACCTCTTTCATAGACTTCAAGCCAATATTGAATCCCGTGACGGACAACATCACTTACTCCTTGTTCTGGATCAGGAGCCCTATCGGCACCTTGCTGATCAGACACAAATGAGAGGCCGCCAACAAACCTGGCAACGACTCGCCAACGACTACCATTTACAAATCGTGGCCTTCGATGCCAAAGACATATCTCGCGACCAGCTTCTGGAGAAGGCCCAAGCCGCTCTGTGGCCTCCCAAAAGGTGAAATGATATGACGGCCCTTTCTTCTGTTACGCTTTCACTCATTTCCCATACCAATATCGGGAAGACCACCTTGGCCCGCACTTTGTTGCGTCGCGACGTCGGACAGGTGCTCGATCAGGCCCATGTCACGCTTCAAAATGAACACTTTGTATTGCTGGAGACTTCTAATGGCTCCCGGCTCAACTTGTGGGATACGCCAGGCTTTGGAAATAGCCATAAGCTTTTGGGGCGTCTTCAAGGACTCACCAACCCGATTGGGTGGATGGTATCTCAAGTCTGGGACCGTATAGCAGACAAACCGTTTTGGTGCAGTCAGCAAGCAATTCGAAACGTCAGGGATGAGGCTGACGTGGTACTTTACCTCGTCAATGCAACAGAAGACCCATCCATGGCGGGCTATCTTCAACCTGAACTCGATCTCCTCACTTGGCTCGATAAACCCGTTATAGTGTTAGTGAATCAAACCGGTCTGATCGATCCACAACAACAGCAACAATTAGAATCCCTTTGGAAGCAACACTGGATTAATCAACGCGTCATTAAAGACGTCATGAGCTTGGATGCCTTTACCCGCTGCTGGGTTCAGGAAGGTGTGTTATGGAATCACATCACTCAAGTCCTGCCACCCGAAAAACACCAGACAATGGAAAAATTGGGAAAGGCCTGGTATGCCACTCACCGGCGGATCTTTGATACATCCATGACCCATCTCGCTCAACTCCTGACCGAGACCGCCTTGGATGGAGAATGCCTTCCCCAAGAGCCGACGGGCCTCTCAAAAAAGCTGCAAATCAAAAATGCGATTCAGGTCATGGACCAACGCTTAGCACAACGCATCTCAGGCGTCACCACAGATCTTATCAAGCTACATGGGTTAACCGGCGATGTTGGGCACACACTTAGATCAAGGATTGAAGATGTGAAGGTGCCAGGTGAAAGTAAACCGTGGGAAGAAGAAACTTTCTGGGGAGCATTGGCCAGTGGAGCGGCAGCCGGATTAGCTTCGGACTTAGCTACCGGAGGACTTTCTCATGGCGCGTTCACCATTGGTGGAGCCATCCTTGGAGCATATGCCGAACGGACCTATGCCAAAAGTCAGGAAACAGGAAATTCCAATCGGATTTCCTGGGTGCCTGGCTTTCTCAACCGGCAAACGCGGGATGCCTTGTTACGCTATTTAGCGGTGACCCATTGCGGGAGGGGGCGGGGGGATTACACGGACCCAAGAGAGTTTCCCCTTTTTTGGCAACGCGCCACCGAAAAAGTTCTTGAACAACAAAAAGACGCTCTCCAGCAAGTGTGGAAACTGGCCAGATCGCCGCAACCCCCAACCGCAATGACGGATCACATCCAGGCCAAACTGGCTCCCCTACTTTCAAGGATGAGTCAGGAAATTTTAGGCCAATTTTATCCCGAAGCCAAAGACTGGTTAGAGCAAACTCCTGACTAGCATCTTCCGTTTCAAAAAATGTTGAGAGGATAAGAAAACGTTCCTCTCTTCCAATCTTCCAATCTTCCAATCTTCCAAAAAAAGAAAAATGCCCAGTGCGCGTCTGTGATCAAGTTCGCTCTGGACACTTTTCCATCTCTTAGGTTCTAAATCCACGCGGGCCACTTGAAGACCGAGTTAAATTGAAAAACTCGAAAGGAGCGATAATCGCCAAAAGAGCTGTCTCCTGGGGAGCCATAGAGGAAAACCGTATGCGGCGGATTCTAGACGGGAAGCCGTAGGTTTTGTCACTGAACAGGGCGATTCCGTGTCTGTAGCGGTCCAGAATCTCGGGGTAACCGCGGGTTTGGACGATCGCTGGGAAACAAAAATGGAGCGGACTGACCCGGCGTTTCCTGGGAAAGGTCACCAGACGCCAGATTGGGTGGACCGGCATCGTCTGCGGGAGGAGAATCGGCGGCTTCGAATGGAATGGGATGTTTTAAAAATGCCACGCAACTCTTCGCGAACAAGCCGCGATGAGGAATTCGGTTATCCACCGAGAGCGCCGGCGGTATCCGCTGGCTGGGCTCTGCCAGATCTTGCAGGTGAATGGGAGTGTTAAATAATAAGGATGTTCAAGGGCAAATTTGCGCAGGATGAGATTACCCATCAAAGGCTCCGGAAAAGTCCGTCCGGCAAGGCCGCAGCCGTTTTTACGCGCGGTGCGTAGCGTAATACGTGAGCACGGGAAAATAGCGAGAACGCCGCTGGCGGCTTTTTTCAACAGACCCTGAATTGAAATCAGCTGCCCTCAATCGGGTAAGCTCAATTCCCTCCATTCACAGCCACCTAGATTACCGCTTAAGATTTGGCTTAAAAACTTGACGCGCTCTGCTATTGAACGCCATGGTTGTGGGTTCGGTCGCATGCACAAACATGGCCATTCGCCGTGGACTCAAGTACGCAAGCGCATGCAGGGGTAAATCCCTTACATGAAGGGCTTGCTTAATTTCCAACTCAGGCTCTTGTGCCAAATTGACCAACATCCCATCGTTTCGACAGATCCAGGGCGCATACAACAACACCGTCGGTCTGGTGGGTTGATGGATGTTGATCAGGGCCACCACCCCGAGGAATCCATCCGTTAATTCCACCAGGCTCCCCGGTGGATAGACCCCAATGGCCTGCACGAGGGCTTGCACAACCTCCGGACAGAATCTGGACGATTCACGCTTCATGACCACGTGGCGAAAGAGTCGGGACAAGGCCGCATGAGGGGTGAGACTCGTTTGTGGATCAGGAGCATTGCAGAGTTCATCATAATAATCCGCGACCATAACGATTTTTGTCGACAATGAAAGGCCATCTGCCTTCATGCCATGAGGAAACCCCGAACCATCCAGTCGTTCATGATGCCGTCCGATCATTTCCAGTACTGCTGGACTGGTATCCGGGAAGGATGCCATCAGCTGTCGCCCTACCTCCGGATGCCGTTGCCCCAACTCCGGATCCGATTGAATCTTCATACCCACCGCACTAAATCGTACATTCATGGGTAAGGCGCGATAACCCACATCGTGGAATAACGCTCCACGCCCAAGGTCAAGTAATCCCTCGGCTGCCAAACCCAACTGACGGCCGATGAGGAGGGATAGAGTGCAGACGTTCAGTGCATGTTCCGACAACCCCCACGTGATGCCGTTACTGCCGACCACATCAATTAACGACATCGCCGTTTTGGGATGTTGGATGGCTGTGACAATACTCGTGATCATTGCATCGGCGGTTTTACGTCCAGACAGTCGGCGATCACTCAGTTGCCGGAACAATTCATTCCCCTGTCCCAGGGTTTTTTGATATGCCCCTTCAATCTTACGCAGGTGATTCTGAAATTCATGGTAATCCTGTCGCCGGTCCAGGATTGTGGATAGGGATGATTCTTTTATCAGTGGTTCGTCGTCTTCCGGGTGATCGAATGTTGAATCGGAAATGGCCTCCGTGTCTTCCTCCCTACTTACGCTCTCCTCATAATCCAGAGGCGGCCGGTTTTCATCCCGAACATCTTCAACACCGAATGAGGCCGACCGTTCGGGATCTTGGAGAATGACGACGTTTTTGAGGGCTTGAATGGTCATCAGATCATCAGAGGATTTGATTTGAAAGGTATTCGTGGGAAAAGGATGGCTGAACCAGGACCCTTCGAGTTTAACAAACGTGCCGACGCGAAGGTCCCGGGTATCTTCAACTTTAAAGAACGGCATAGAACAATCTCTTTTTCAGCTAAAAATTACAACATCCATTTAGGGAATGACACGAAAAGGCATTATGCGACTGAACAAAAAGCTCCAGGCTTTTTCGGAACATTTTCCTTATTGGTTAAGTCTTCACACCTACCGACTGCGTATAAAAGCTTTCCCTTCATGCCGAATGAGCCTTATCACACCAACCTGTTCCTATTTTAGGTTCGGGTCCCGCTACCCAAGTCTTGTCTTGGATCCATGTCCCCTTTCGGGTAGACTTGGTTTCTGATCATTCTTGACATCACTTTCAGGAAAATCAAATGATGCAGCCTTTTCCCATCGCTCCCACCAATCTCCCGGATACTATTCCTGAGGCGTTTTTTGCACTCTCAGCCATCGCCTCTGATCATGTGGTCATGCAAATAAAAGAAGGAGAGGGCTATCGACAATACACATACGGGGAAGTGTCGATGCGTATTCAAGGATTGGCGAGCAGTCTTCATGAGCGCGGACTTCGTCAGGGGCATCGGGTCGCCCTCCTGGCAGAAAATTGTCCGGAATGGGTGATGGCTCACCTTAGCATCCTCACGCTCGGCGCCACAGCCGTTCCACTGGATATTCACATGCCACAGGAGCAACTGCTGTCCTTCATCACGGCTTCCAAAAGTCGGTTTGTCTTCGTCAGCTCAAAAACCGTTTCCTTGATTCAAAACCTTTCAACCACCATCACCGTCGTGAGCATGGATTCCACAACCACATCCCCCCACCTGTCCATGAAGGATCTCATATCACAAGGACAGCAAAAACCGTCGGTCGATCGGCAAGTGAATTCGGACGACGTGGCTTCGTTGCTCTATACCTCTGGCACCACCAAAAAACCTAAAGGCGTGTTACTCACTCACCGTAATTTTATGGCCAACGCCAAAGACATCATGGAGAAAGATTTAGCCGGACCGGAAGATAACTTTTTGGTAATGCTCCCTCTGCACCATGCTTATCCCTTCATGATCGCTTATCTCGTCCCCATTCTCCTGGGCGCCAGAATGACCTTCTTATCTTCTCTCAAGGGACCGGATCTGGTGCGATGCATCCATGAGACCGGAATTTCGATCGCAGTAGGAGTTCCGCAAATTTTTTCTATGATTCGTCGGTCAATATTTGAAGAACTCGGCCGGCGTCCCGCATTCATCCGTCTATTAATCATGCTCCTACTCGGCCTCTCAGATTTTGTGAGAACCCATACCCCATGGAATCCGGGACGACGGATCTTTACCCCGGTTCACCGCCGATTTGGTTCCTCACTTCGACTTCTGTGCTGCGGCGGAGCCAAACTCGACCCACAGATCTCGAAAGACTTAAGCAGTCTGGGATTTACCATTCGGGAAGGGTACGGGCTCACTGAAACGGCGCCCGTGATTGCCTTCAGTTCTTTGTCTCGACTGAAACCGGGTTCCGTCGGTCCACCACTCGCCAGCGTCGAGGTACGAATAGATCAGCCAAACGAAGAAGGGATTGGAGAAGTGGTGGTACGCGGGCCCAATGTGATGAAGGGCTATGACCAAGCACCGGCAGAAACGGCAGAGGCTATTCGTGATGGATGGTTTTTCACCGGAGATCTGGGCTATCTGGACTCAGACGGATACCTGTTTCTCACCGGACGGATCAAGGAACTGATCGTCACACCTGGAGGAAAAAACATTCTTCCCGAAGAATTGGAAGAGGCGTACCAACAGAATCCGGCGATCGCGGAACTCTGTATCCTTGGACTTCCACGCGCTGATGAGGAGGGCGAACATCTTCATGCCGTGGTCGTCCCAAATTTTGATTATTTACGAGAACACAAAATTCATGATTCCGCCACCTATATCAAAGATGCCCTGAATAGTGTCGCCGCAACCCTTCCCTCCTACAAACGGATCAGTGGTGTGACCTTCATCAAAGATCCCCTCCCACGTACGCGCTTAGGGAAAATCCAGCGACATCTTGTTCGTGCCATGATGCAGTCCAAGCAGACTGCCGTTGAATCCGCCCCGGAGCAAGAACCTGAGACCGACCAGGAGATTCGCCAAACAACCATCGGCCAAGTGGTTATCCAAACCCTTGTCGGGCTGATTTCAGCCGACCGCAATCTACGATTGGACGACCACCTGGATCTGGACTTGGGATTCGACTCCTTGAAACGCGTCGAATTTCAAGCAGCCATCGAAAGCCGGTTGGGACCGGTCCCGGAAACATTCATGGGTGAAGTCGTGACGGTGCGTGATGTCATTACCAAACTCCTGGCCCTCAAGCAAAATCCCGCGGAACACACAGAAACAACTATCTCCTGGCATCAGATCTTCGAAACCCCGCTCCCTCCAGCCCTGAAAAAAACAGTCCTCGCTCCGCTTGCCAGAGGGAATAAAATCATCGGGCGGATAGGCATGGCTATTGTCGGAAACCTCTCCCGTATAGCCTTCCCATTGACCGTCAAAGGCATCACACATCTGCCCAAGGAGGGACCTTTTATCCTGGCGGCCAACCATCTGAGTTTTGTTGATCCCTTTATTATATTGGCGACCGTGCCGCCATCCATTTTTTCACAACTTTACACTCTTGGCTGGGAACCGTTTTTTCGATCACCTTTTCGTCGATGGGTCGCACGGGTGGGTCATGTGATTCCAGTAGGGCCGGAGACGCCCCTGGTCAATGTCCTCAAGGCCTCAGGCGCCCTTCTCCAGAACGGGAAAAGCCTTCTGATTTTTCCCGAAGGGGAACGGAGCCTTGACGGGCAACTCCTTCCATTCAAGAAAGGGCTCGGGGTTCTTGCCTGTGAATTTCACATCCCCATTATCCCGGTGAAAATCGAAGGAAGTTTTCAGGTCTGGCCCCCCGATGCCAAGACACCTCAACGTCATCCCATCTCCCTCACCTTTGGCGAAGGCCAAACCTTCACCCCGTCCATGGTTGAATCATGGACAACCAGAGGAGAAGACCCCTATTTAGCGGCAACCCAGTTAATCCGTGAGGCAGTGGCATCTCTTTAACAATTGAGGGGAATCATTCAACCGGGTCGTGCCCGAACATGACTGCTGTCCCCAAACATCAGGCAACAGAAAGAGACAAGGACGCAACACATGAGCCAGAGTAAAAGGGCAGTACCTGGCCTTAATCCCTCAAAAGAGAGACGCTCGAGATTTTCCTCCTCACCGTTGATGTGCGACCGGCCAGGGAGAGCGCGGATTTCGGAGACACCAAAAACACGCTCCTACTTGAGAAGCGAAGGAGGCTCGAAATAACCTCCATCCAGAGCAGACGGCTTTTTACCTGAAAGAGGCCTGGCCAAGAGTCCATGCAACCGTGAAAGGGGTAAATTCCAGTCAGACTTTAAATCCGCAGATTCCTGGTAAAGAAGGCGGGCCTTTTGTAGCTCTCCCTTCCGTTCTTCAAACAGCCCCAGATGATACGCAATCCGCCATCGGGGCGCTCCGAGTTGTTCGGCCACCACCAATTGAGTCCTGGCTTCTTCAAGTCGCCCGGAAAGAAACAGGGTGGCCGCATAGACCTCCCGGAGCTGGGCATGGTCAGGAGACAGCTCCATGCGATGCTTCAGGAAGGTAAGGGCAAACGGAAGATTCCCTTCTTCCAGAGCAATCCGTGCCCGTAACACTGCCGCATCCGGATGCACTTTGACCAAATTTAAAATGGATGTCAGCCGTTCCGCGGCTTTCGCAAAATCCTTGTCCTCATAGGCCAGAACGGCCGTCGTCATCAATGAAGGAATGTGGTTGGGACACACAAACGCAATTCTTTCGATTTCACGGCCCAGCGCACGGCAACGATCTATTCCGCGGGAATCGCGGTCGCATCTGCCAGGAGTCGATCGGGCTTCCTCCAGCAAATCCCAGGCTTCGGCCAGTTGAAGATCGGGTACCGTGCAGGCCGTTTCGTATTGGTTTCGAAGATAAGGAGCATCGGCGCACGCCGAACAGACAAGCAGACCAACTATCAACCCATAGGCAGACCACATCTTCACATCGACTCCTCTTCCGTGTAGGGCCTCACAGGCCAGACCATCACCGAATCCCTCCCGTTATCCCGCTCACAAGGTTCACCAGTTGATGTAACGAGGGACCAAGCGTGGACACAAATATTCCCGGGAGAAAGCAGAGAATGAGCGGAACCACCATTTTGACGGGAAGGGCTTGCGCAAGCATTAAGGCCTGCTCTCGGCGACGGTTACGGAGATCGTCGGCCTGACGGCGAAGCGTCGTGGCAATACTTGCCCCAACCTGTTCGCTTTGAATCAGTGCGGAAATCAGGAACGAGACGGAAGTCACTTCCAACCGGGAAGCCAGCCGTCGAAGACCCTGCAATCTGGACACACCCAGTTGCAGCTCTCGATGGTAAGTACGGAACTCCTGCGACAAAGGCCTGGTGCGAAACTGTGCCCCGAGAATTTTATCCAAGGCCGCATCAAAACTCAGCCCCCCTTCTGTCAGGGTGGCCAGCAATTCCAGCATCAATGGAAGATCATGATCGACATCCATGACCCGTTGGCGACGGGACGCACGAACTACCAGCAATGGAATACTGGCTAACAGGGAAAGTACGATCCAGGGGCCCGCATAGGCCACGGAAACAAAAGCCTCCCCGATTCCTCCGGGAATACCCTGCAGTGGTACCACCATCACATCGACCACGCCAGACCGGTTCATGACATACGCACTCGCAATTCCCAGGGCGAGCGCTCCTCCGGTAAGTCCCATAAAAACCACGGGCGCCAATCGTCCGCGGAACCCCGCCAAAAACAACCACCGGCGCAGCCACCAATCGGAGCGTGCCCGTCCGAGATCCAGAACAGAACGTTCCGACCCCAGAGAGTCCCGCACCCGCTCAGCACTCCGGTGACGACGCGCCCAAGCAACCATCCCGAACAAGAGCAGAAGGAGCGCAACAAACATTCCCGCCCAGGGCGTCAGCATGACTGATGCCACAATCGCGACAATAATCAGGCCGAAATACCACATACGATCCATGACGAGCTCACCTAAAATTTGACCTGACTGATCCGGTTAATCCACACGATGCCCAACGCTTGCAATCCGATAGCCGCTCCCGCCAGCAAGGATCCAATATCACTATTGAAAAAATTCTCAAGCGGGCGGGGATTCGCCCTCCACATGATGAACGTCAGCACATAGGATATGACCAATACCCCGATCACCGAGGCTTTAGCCTCTACGGCTTGCGTCCGAATACGCCGGGAGAGTTCAATCCGGTCCCGAATGGTCCTTCCCACAACGGACAAGGTGGGGGCCAGACTCCCTCCTGTCCACCACTGGGCCGAGAGCGTCAGCGAAAACAGTTGAAAGGTTTCTAACGGGACCCGCTCTCCTAATTCTCGAACGGCAGATGCGGGGTTTTCTCCCAGACGGATTTTCCGCACAAGGTTATCCAAATACGGCCGTAGAGGCGCGTCAGACTCCTGTCTGGCGGTATCCAGCGCCTTGGGGAGGGATAATCCCGCCTGCAAGGCTCCCACCATTAGATCGATCGAATCGGCCAATTGGGTTTCAATGCGGCTCAAGCGCTTGCCGGCAATAAGAGACTCCAATAAAAATCCTAGCACGCCAACCATCAGCCCTGCGGCTCCGGCAAACGGGGGAGAGAACTCCACGAAATAAAATAGGCCAACACTCGCCCCCACCCCTAGACACGCGGGTATGATCCGATAGCGGGGAGGGAATACGTGCCGGACCGACCGGCCGGTCTGCGGGGATTCCCGCCCTGCCCCATCCTGCGCAAGCCTGGCCTGAGTAGCCATTCGAAAAGAGAAGTTTCTCCACCACCAGACGCACAGCCCGACAATCAGACCAATCGCCATCAACCCCGCAAGTTCACGAAAACCCATGGAGATCTCTTCCTCCGGTAAACAGGGACAAGGGAATGTCGATATGCTGCTCACGCAATTCTTCAACCACTCTTGGAACGATACCGGTCGGCACAAATTCTCCGGCCACACGCTTTCCCCGAAACCCTCGCCGCCGGAATTGAAAGATGTCCTGCATGAGAGGGGTCAGGCCTTCCATGCCGGTCATTTCCGCAATCGTTTCGATCCGGCGCACGCCGTCTTCATACCGCCGGACCTGAATAATAAGATGAAGGGCAGAAACCATTTGCTCTCGAATGGCGCGGGAAGGCAATTCCGTG
>BQIW01000063.1 GCA_021604105.1 Nitrospirales bacterium
GGAGAAACGGCCTTGATGGTTCCCTCATCTATCCACACATCAACTCGTTCGTGAATAGACCGAGTTGTTGCGGACGTCCCATCATAGAGCTTGTGAATATTTGAGAGAACAATCATCACATTCCTCTTTCAAGATCTATTCGTATGAATCCTCCGCTTTTTCTTTACCGTATATACGTCCGTATCTGCAACACATTCAATCACGCTCATTCCCGGGCAACTCTTCCTGACAAAGAGGGGTCTGTTGAAAAAAGCCGCCAGCGGCGTTCTCGCCCTTTTCCCGTGCTCACGTACTCAGCGTACGCTCCGCGCGGAAAAACGGCTGCGGCCTTGCTGGACGGACTTTTTTGAACCGACCCGGAGCCTTTCTCATCCTGCGCAAATTTGGCCTTGAACATCCTTATTATTCAACACTCCCATTATGGAATCTGAAGACAAACACCTAGACGAGGGAACCACGTGCCATGCGACTGCCTGGTCTAGACTTAAACAGGATTTTTGGATCATGGCATCCATTTATTTTTCCTCGAATTCCTTGCACGGCTTCCGTTATTCGCGGGAGACGTCACTCGACGGTCGTGCGCAGCAAGACAAGATTGTCGAGGATCAGACTCGCGGACCAAATAAAGTCGGCATCGGCCTTCGGATCATCGAAGATATCGGTGAAATTCATAAACGCCGGCTTGTTATCGACGCCGACCGTATCATTCGTGAAGACGGAGGCACGTGGCCAGGAACTATCATCAAAATCAGTGGCGAACCAGTTATCCGGAATAGACCAATGCGCAGCCGAAAATGACCTGCCATCCCGAACACTTTCCGTCGAACAGGCGGAGCTGTCTCTGCGCTGACCCACCACCTTCAAACATGAACGATCTTGTAGCGGCCCGGTATAAAATGTCTGGGCCTTCCAGGCGCCATTCGTTATCCCGACCGTCTTTCCGCTTTCGTCCCTGATCACGGCAACGAAGCCGCCGTCCCCTGGATGATAGGGCCACCCCCTGTTGCTCTCTGATCCCAGGCCAAGATTTTCCTCCCAATCCACGGCCATCACCGCGACCGAAAACGGGCGATCGACCATGAATCGAATGACACTGCTATTGAACGGCGTAAAGGGAACCGCATCGACGGCCAAGAGCTTTCCGTTCACATAGAACTCGAAATAATTGTCGGCGAAAATATAGGCCGTGAACGTCTCTTTGCCGCCGGCGTCCATCACAGGGACCTTCTTTAGCTCAAGGTCTGAATGACGATGCAATTGCACTCGATCACATGGATTGAAAAGATCGGTTGCTTTCTCCGCACTTTCGAAATGCGTCTTAGCAGGCACAACCCACTCGGCTCCATCTTCGCCCTTGATCTTTCCAACGGCGCTGACGCGAGCGCGGATGCCGCTGCACGTCTTCAGTCCAGGGTTGATTGTTTGAGCTAATCCTATTGTGAAGGATGGACTCTCCTGTGCCATGACCCATTGGTCAAACGTGAGCGCCAAGCAGGCCACGATGATCATCGTAAATGTTAAGATTTTCATTGACCTCCTCACTAACTCCTAACAAATGTGCCAGGAAGGTTAAAGTGCTTCGTCAATCTTCTGTCGACAACTGCTATGATAGTCTGTTTTCGGTGCAGTACGACAGCACGTAAGAGACTTGGCATTCCAGGCTCTATTACCTTGCAGGAATCGCCAATGGTTCTCCTGTTTAAAATTTTGATGCATACAGCACTTTTGGTTTTCTCATGAAAGAAGTCCACAGGTCAGACTAAGCACCACCGAGGTTCATACCACAAATTCCGTTAGTCATTATTCAGCCGTTGTTCAATTATCGAGAGTGGTTAATTCTTTATGAGGATGTCGTCCACCGTCGCCGGCGCCGACACTTTGCCGCGTCATTGCAGGTGCGCTTCGACGATGTGAGTGATAAGACGATGGCTACGCCGAATATTGCGGCCATTGGCAAATGTTGAATAGCGGTGAATGCCAGCCAGCATGCCCCTGTGCATGGCCACCCGATAGAAAACCCCAGCCACGAGAGGTTTGCCGTTGACGGTCACGTCCCTAATCCGGTTGCCCGAGGTGCGCCGGTAATCCACCGTCCACCCCATCCCCGATGTTTGGATTAAGCCACCAACCATGTCTAGTGGGTCAGCGGGTTTCTGGTTGGTCGCGCTCTGCTCGAGAATCTTGAGGATCTGCGCACCGCTCAGTTCTAAAGTAACCAGCTTGGATGGATGGGGAAGTAGCGCATAGAGGGTTTCGCGAGTGACCGGCCCCGCACGGAGAGTAATCCCGTACCCGACACCCGGCAGCAACGCCACATCGGCGCCGGTCTCCTGACGCAGCATCTCGCCCACCATTTGGTCAAACGGACTGGCTGCCTTGTACTGCCGGCCAATGTTCTCCTCAGCCATAGCCAATACTGCTTCAAGTTGTTGGCGATGCGGTTCGCGCTGCTTATCAATCAGCGCGACCACGTCCGGAGCGGGCTGACATTGATCATTCCACAGCACGTGCAGGGTTTGGGCGACACCGGCAACCTGTTTGTCATTCATCCGGACCCGTAATTCATTGACCAGCACCCCATTCGAAAATGCCTCCACCAACCACGTGTCGCCAATTTTTTTCGGCGGTTCGGTCCAATTATGCGAATGTCCACTGAGAATAATGTCGATACCTTTGACCTCTCGCGCCAGTTTCCTGTCAACGGCCATTCCCTGGTGTGATACCACCACCACGACATCACTCTGTTCTCGTAGTTCCGGCAGATACCGGCGAGTCGCATCAATGCCACTGGAAAAAGACAGGGGCTGAATGTTTTTGGGGTTGGTGGTATGGCCGGTATTGTGGTAGCCGAGCGCCAGAAATCCGACTTTGACGCTCCCGAGGATCACCACCCGCCAAGGCTGTCCGAATACCGACTCACCGGTCTCGCGTAACATGACATTGGCCGCCAGCATGGGGAATTCGGCCAGGGCAGCCAGTTCGCGGGTTCGATCCAACCCGTAGTCAAAATCGTGGTTCCCGAGGGCAAGAAAATCGTAACCCAATAGGTTCATCAGCCGGATCATCGCCTCACCCTTCGCGAGATTCCCTAGCAGATCGTCAGAAAAGGTATCGCCGGCGTGAACCGTCAATTCATTCTCATCACCGCGAGCTTCGCGAAGTTGCCGGAGCAACGTGGCCTGACATGCAAAACCGCCCACCCGCCCGGTTCGTGTAAAGCCGGAAGCCCTTTCGCCGGACCCTCCGGTCTGCGCCGTCATATTGTCGGGCGCTACTTCGATGGGATCATAGCGACCGTGAAAATCGTTCGTATGGACGAGGGTAAATTCTTTCGAAAGGGCCACACCCTCATTCAAGCCAGGCACAACCATTGCCAACATTGATACCAGAAATAACAGACCCCAACGCCTTACACAGATATGATTTGTCCGCTCCTTGCCATGGCGGTCTTCCGGGAAGGGCGGGACGATTCCGGGGTTCATTGTTTGAATGAAAGGTATGCGTAATTGTCCATTTGCAAATTGATGTTCACTGTTGCGGCAGACACCGCAATTTTTACCTCCGGAGCGATGTCACTCGTGGCATACCCGTGATGCGCCGCGGCTTGTCCACACACGTAAATATCCACACCTGCTTTTTTCAGCTCTCGAATTAATGCTAGATCCGGATTCTGCGTCTTCCCTAAATCCTTTATGTAGGAATTAGTATGTTTGGCATAGGCTTCATGCGACAAAGCCGCCTTGGTGGCTGGCCCATGCAGGATGACCGCCATTTTGAAACCATGTTCGATCCCTGCAGACGCCTGGGTATATTGATTGAGGATCAATGCCGCCCGGTCGAATCCCTTGAGCACACCACCCGATTGTTCATCTGAGGTAATGTCAATGATCACTTTTGAGTTTTTCTGTGGAGGAAGCGCGGCGTCGGGTAATGCCACGATTCCGCCATGGTCTTTAATGACAGGATGTCGATATTCGGGATTTCCGATCGGATCGGCAAAAACGGGAGTGGCCATCACCATTGCGACAATGCTCAGGAGAATAATTTTCATGAAATATTTCCTTTGTGAGTGAGGTGTGTGTATTCGTTGGGGAATTTTCGCATTGAACACTCACACCATACCATTTCATGCCGTCGTCAAAACTATCTAAAACCCTTGAGTGATGGGCGAAAGTCGGACTAAAGGAGAAGACATGCGGCAGGTTCCAACCAAATCCCTGCTACACACGAAATGAGGGATTGTTTCAGATGGTCGAAACCCGATTGACGAAATTTCGAATCGTAACTGAGAAAAAACCAAACAATGAGAAGCGCTGGGTTGTGAAAAAGGCCGGTCTGGCCGAACTAGCAAGGCGTGTATGTGAAGAACGGCAATGCCGGATTATGACACCAACAGCATCCTCATGACCCCAATAAACATTTCTTGTCATGATCATCCTCAGAGTAAAATCTGGCCTCGATGGTATTTCCCTCGGGATCGGGAAAATAGATCGAGGTCCCGGTTCCCCGGGCGCCCCATCGTTGGACCGGACCATCTGTGATGGCGACATGATGCTCAAGCAGGCGACTATGCAACTCCTCCCAGTCTTTCCGGGAAAGAGAAAGACAAAAATGATTCAGATTCTCGAATCCTTTTTGTCCGGTAGACATTCGCTGTTTCCATAGCTTCTTTGGAAATAAGTCGATCACGGTATCCTGATTGATGCGAACCGAAGGAAAAGGAGCATCGCCGGCACGATACTCTTCGAGGCGCTCTGCGGGTAGCATCAGAATTCTTGTGTAGAATTCGATGATGGTTTCATCATCTTCAATATTCAGCACAATGTGATCGAGAAATCCCTGCATATACATTCTCCACGGGTGGCGACTCACCATTAAGACGGGCGGGAAATTCCAAGCTTTTTCATTTTTGAGATCAACGTGGTGCGTTTCATCCCCAGGCGTGCCGCCGTGCCTCCAGCGCCGCCGATCACCCATTTGGTATCCTGCAGAGCACGGAGGATGTGATCCCGTTCGGCTCCTTCTAATGTTGTAATGGGCTGAGTCGACCGCTGAACGCCAGCTTTGAGGTCTAATAACGGCACAGCCAGCTCGGACCCTTGGGAGAGAATAACCGCGCGCTCAATCAGGTTTTCCAATTCACGAATATTCCCGGGCCAGGGATAGCCTGCCAGACGTTCCATCGTCTTGGTAGGAATGGTCTCGATAGGCTTTTTCATCCTGGTGGCATACCGCTGGGTAAAATACCGAACAAGAATGGGGATATCCTCTTGCCGGTCGCGAAGGGGCGGAATCGTGATGGGAAAGACATTCAACCGGTAATACAAGTCGCGACGAAATTCGCCGGCTTCTACCATCTGCATTAAATCGCGGTTGGTAGCCGCCGACAGACGAACATCGACACGGATCGTGCGCGTCCCACCCAGTCGTTCAAATTCCTGTTCCTGGAGAACCCGGAGCAACTTGGATTGCAATTCCAACGGCACTTCCCCGATTTCGTCCAAAAAAATCGTGCCGCGATGGGCGAGTTCAAAGCGGCCGACCTTTTGAGAAATTGCCCCCGTAAAGGCACCTTTTTCGTGGCCGAATAGTTCGCTTTCCAAGAGACCTGTGGGAATGGCCGCACAGTTAATTTTCACAAAGGCCTGATCTTTTCGCGTGCTGAGTTGGTGGAGAGCTCGGGCAATGAGTTCCTTGCCTGTGCCTGTCTCACCCAAAATCAGCACGGTCGAATCGGTCGGCGCGACAATTTCCAATTGTTGAAGGACACGCTTTAAGCCAGAACTCTCGCCGACAATTTCCTCGAAGTTGGCTTCTGTCCGGATTTCATCCCGGAGATAGACATTCTCCTTTTCCAGCTTTTCTTTTAGTTCGGTAATTTCCCGATAGACAAGGGCATTATCTAGGGCAATCGCCACTTGTCCGGCGACCTGCGTCAGCAGGTCCGCATCCGCCGTGGAAAAGGCTGAAGGACGGGTGCTGCCGACATTCAACGTCCCCAAGACCCGATCGGGCAGCATAAGTGGCACACAGCAACCGAATTTCACAGCCTCCGCGATCAACTGTCGGGCGGTGACGGAATGAAATTGCTGCAGATCGGCTTCTTGCCAACACACCGTTTTTCGTGATCGAAATGCTTCTCCGGCCGGCGTGTCATCAAGTGCAATGGAATGGCTTCCTCCCAACAAGCCTTTCCCTGAAGGGAAATTCAGCACATGTCGATGGAAGTTCTTCGCATCCGGATTATAGAAATATAAGCTGGTGGCTTCATGCGGAATCACCCGTCGCAAGGACGTGACCATGGTCGAAAACAAATCCCCAAGTTCCAGCTTCGACACGATTGCATTGTTGACGTCCAACAAAACCTGCAGACGATCCCGCTCGCGGCTCAATTCCTCTTGATGCAGGACATTATCCACTGCAACCGCCACTTGGTTGGCGACCTGCAGCAGAAACGTCAATTCCGACTCCTGGTAGGTGTCTTTTTCAACACTCGCGAAGTCGAGTGATCCCAGACGGCGTAAGGCGGTGGTTAACGGGACCGTGCATAACGACTGCACGCCGTCTTCGAGCATTAATGGAAGCACCATGGGAAACCGGGAATCCTGAGTCAGGTCGGAAATAATTAACGGCTGTTGGGCTTGCCACACCCAGCCACTCGGATGGGCATCCAAAGCCCACTCTTTCCCGCCCTGAATGTCCGCAGGAATATTGGCCTGAATAATATAATCCTGGATGGTGTTTCGCTCGGGCCGATGGAGAGCCAGCCCGATGAAATTAAGAGGAACGATACCAGGCAGGCGGTGAGCCAAATCCTGTATCAGGTTGGTAAGATCCCGATGAACCGCGATCGCCTCGGAGACCTCAAGCAGAGCTTGATAGGGCGACGATTCATCTCCCAAAACCGGCTGAGTGCGTTTATCCATAGGGATACAGTATCGCCGATTCCCCCTCACAAAAAAAAGTTACTCTGCCTGTTGTGCCCCGGGTAGTCAAAGGGCTTGAGAAGACGGGGCAAAGGTGATCCCGATATCCTGGACCTCCCGGTAGGGAAGGAGCCAGACCAACGATTCATCATGCAGATCTCCGACTTGGATTCGATTGCCCCAAGGATCCCGGAAATCACATCGAAAATCCGGATGGACCTCCAGACCATATTTCTTCGTGATTTTTTCCCGTACTTCCTTTACCTGAGCGTCATCCCGGACCATGATGCCAAAATGTTTGGTGCGATCCGGTTGGAGGGTTTTCACTTCAAAGATTGCCAAAAACTGATGCTCTCCCATTTTGCACCAGGCAGCCCCCTCACCGCCTCGTAGCATCTCAAGATTGAAGACATCGGCATAAAACTCGACGGCTTTCTGCGCATCGTCAACTTCAATCACGACATGATTGACTCCATAGACTTGTACCGGCATAACGATTGCTCCTTCCTTTATTTTTTGGTGATGATAACCCGTTCATTGGAGGCTGGAATATCCTGCATGTGGCTTTCGCCAAACCCGGCATGGCGGAACATGCGATCATATTCACTGAAGACATAGGCATCCCCGGCTGGAGTCGTCGCTAACATAATGAGACAAAACTCTGCCATGGGAGCAGGGGAGATCCGATCTTCATTGGGAATAAATTCCACCGTCATGACAACCCCCCCGGCCTTGAGCGAGCCATAAACCTTGTTCAAAAAGGTGTCACAGGTAGCGACATCGAAATGGTGCAAAAAATTCGTGAGGAGGATCACATCATAGTCCTTCTCAAATTCCACATCAAAAGCACTTCCCGGCAATTCATGGAAACGCTTGCCAATCCCGGCTGCTTGAGCATTCTCTCTGGCGACCGTCAATACATTGGGCCAGTCCTGAGCGGTAATGTCAGCCTCTGATAATTTTCGACCGATTTCGATGCCGAACACCCCATGACCGGCTGCCACATCCAGGACCTTGCGGGTATCGGGGGCATTCTCTTTCACCCAGGAAGCAATCCACTCGGCCGGACCTTTCATTAACGGAACCATAGAACGGGCAAAGGTCACCCAATCCGGATGTTCCGGCGCCAGGGTTCCTTTCTCCCCGACCACTGTTCCCCCTTTTCGCACGGCAGCAGTGAGCTGTTTAAATCCTTCCACGAGAGGAGATGACAACATAAAACTCAGAGTAGGCCCTAAATAGGCAGGCGACGCCTTCGTTAAAAATAATTCCGAATCAGGAGTCAACTGATATTCTTTCCCCTGCTTGGTCAGAAAACCTCCCACCGTCAGATAATCGCCCAACATTCTCAGCCCTCGCTCAGAACCTCCACATCGGTGAGCTAAGCCTTTTGGGGTGCGATGGCCTTCCGCGATGGCCGAAAACAGTTCAAGTTCGATGGCGGATTTCAGAGCTGCCGTGCGCATATGCCCATTGACGGTTTGAAAAAACAAGGCCGGTGAAGGTCCTTCAGTGGATTTCGTTGTTCTCATGATATGCTCCTATCTTTGAAATTGCCTTCTTCATCATAATTCGTGGGAATTGCCACGCTCCCTCGAATAGCTCTGTTTTTCAGGGCTGTGTGTCCCCATCCGTACGACGACGAACAACAACCGGGAGAAGATTACAACACCAGGGGTTTGATCGGCGCCAGCACCAATGTCGGGTCATGCTTCCAATCCACCTCCGGTGCATCGACATAGAGTTCCACTTCGTTCCCATCGGGATCATGAAGATAGAGACTTTGGCTTACGGTATGGTCACTCATCCCTTCAATCGTAATACCCGCCCGATCAAGATCCTGCTTGGCCGCACGAAGGTCATCAAGACTCTCTCCAACTTTAATGCCAATATGATAAAGGCCACGCCTCCTTCCTGAAGGCGGTCCCGGTACGTCACCGACCTCTATCAACAGGAGTTCATGATGAGTCCGGCCGGATGTCAGCGCGGCAGCTTTTCCTCCGAATATCGATCCGACTTCCTGAAACCCCACCACATCACGATAGAATATCAAAGACTGTTCGAGGTTTTTGACGTAAAACACCACATGTCCTAAATATTGGGCTTTCATAATATATTGCTCCTCCGTCTTGAGAAAAACGAAACGGTCATCAATGAATCAACGTTCTGTTCGATTCCCTCCCTGCCTTCATTCTGTGATTTGATTTACGCAATGATTGTTCCAAATTCTTCACAGACGTCACTCGAATGCAAACGAAGATTTAATAAGCCAAATTCCGCTTAGAGCAATTCATGCTAGTTAGAGGAGGAGAAAAACTCTTGCCGAAATATCGACAGAATGACGATATTCCGGCAGATTGAGGGAATGTTCGAAAAGGATTGGGATAGGCCAGGCACGATAAAGGACCGGAAGAAAATTACAAGATGTAAGTCGCTTCGGATGATATGCCACGCAGATTCTCCAAGGCGGAGAATCTGCGTTCATAAGATCAGACGGAAACCTTCATTCATTTATCCTTTTGGACTTTGGACGCGGCACCGATACTCTCCAACCCTGCCCGCGCACATGCGGTATCCAAATGACCACCTGGAGCTCCACCAACCCCGATACCACCTACCACCTCTCCACCGATTTCAATGGGAAGCCCGCCGCCAAGAATAAGCATATTCTCGTTCATATCCCGTAAACCCTGAACCGCCGGCATCTTGGCAATCAACTCGCCCAATTCTGCCGTGGGCCTTTTCAGACTGGCCGAGGTGTAGGCCTTCTTGCGACTGCTATCCACAGTATGCGGACCGGCTCCATCTTCCCGTAATAACGCCCTCACCACTCCGGCCCGATCGACGACCGCCGCACTCACCCGATATCCATCTTTTGTGCATTGTTCGACCGCCGCACTTGCGGCCTTCGTGGCCAATGAGAGTGGCAGCACCGCCTCACGCGGCAGCTCGGCCGCCGATATGCCTGCTGTTAACAGCCCTCCCAGGCATATCATTGCCATTCCGGATGTCAACTTCGAATGGCCAATGATGACATTCATCAAATATTTTCCGATCATGAAACCCTCCTTTGATAACATGGGATGATCCGTGTGCTGTCGTGATGGCGATTGTCCGGCTGGGCGCGCCAGGTTGTCAATCTATCCTCAATCTCGAGTTGAATCTACCGGGCGCCTGCGGATTCCAGCATGTGAACGATGGGTGTGAACCCCTTGTTTCGAGCATGTTGATGCGGGCTGATGCCATCACTATCCGGCAAGTTGATATCAGCACCCGCCTGAATAAGCAATCGTACGATTTCCTGATGTCTGGGACCCCCGTCACTGAGGATAATGGCCTCCAACAACGCGGTCCAACCCAATCGATTCACATGATTGACATCCACATCGGTCTGTAATAAACGCCTCACCGTTTCCACATGCCCTCTTTCACATGCCGGAATCAAGGCCGTTCCCCCGAACCGGTTATAAATCAAGAAGTTTGGCTTGGCCTCTAAAATCAAATTTAACATCTCTAGGTATCCCCTCGCTCCGGCTAAGAGCAATGGACTGTCCAGTTGACGATCCTGCGCATTCACATCCGCGCCGGCTATAATCAAGAGCTTGGCGCTTTCAACATGATTCCGATCAACGGCCAGGAGTAACGCCGTTTGCCCTTTTTCATCTTGAGCATGAATGCTGGCCCCGTTTTGCAACAATTGCCGGATCATGGCTGCATCATTTCGTTCCGCTGCTTGAAGCAAGGCTCCCTCCAGCCCTCGGCTTGAACCTTCAGTCATGACAAAGTCCGGTCCGCCAACCACTATCAGAAGAGCGGTCATCACGAAGAGTCCTATTGTTTTCATGCATGCCATCTGCGGTCAATCCTGACTTCACATTGCGTTTGCCGCTTCACTGACTGTCGAGTCAACATAGGAAACGAGGGAAGGCAAGGCCTGCGTCGGGCAAGAAAAAGAGAGAGCAAAAGAATGGAGGATTTTCAGCACGGCACAATTCTCGGTTCATTGACGGGGGGCAACCAATGGCTTCTTCCTTGAAACTTCTGAATACCGGCACACAACCAATTATTGGCCAGCTTGCTTGTGAGGTGTTGATGGGGTTTTCAACGGAAGAAAAAGCTCCAAGGGTTTTTCCAGCGCTCGTTTAAATGACTGGAGAAACCTTGCCCCTTGCGCACCATCAAGCGCTCGATGATCGCAGGAGAGCGTGACTTTCATACGGCGGGACAATTTCATGGCCTGTCCTCGTGCCACTGGAACAATATTCACCGCCCCTATGGCCAAAGAAGCCGCTTGGGGCGGCATCAAAACCGCAATGAAATTGTCCACCTCATACATCCCAAGGTTCGAGATAGAGAACGTGGCCCCGGCATATTCCTCCGGAGTGAGCTGTTGGCCTTTGGCCCGAACAAACAGATCACGAATCTCTTCAGCGACTTGCAGAATATTTTTCCCGGCGCAATTTCGTATCACAGGAGTAATAAGTCCCTCCTCCAGGGCCACCGCGATCCCGATATCAATCGTGGCATGCCGCCGTAGGGATTCCCCCATGAAAGACACATTGATTTCAGGATGACGGGCTAAAGCCAGGGCAGCCGCACGAACGAACAGCACCGTTAAACTCAAGGGGGAGTTATTCACTTCCTCCATCTGCTTTCGGAGCCGCTCGGCCTGATCCATGGCCACTTCGGTTGTGAGATAAAAATGAGGGACAGGGGCCTTACTTGACGTGGTCACTCGAGCGATTGCCTTGCGCATTTGGCTCAGAGGAATATCCTGGGTTTGCCCCTCAGGAATCTTTGGAGTATCCATCCTTCCGTGAATATCGGCTTCAACGATCCGGCCTTCAGGACCGCTTCCTTTGATTGTTGACAAATCAATCCCCTGTTCTTTCGCCAACGCCTTGGCTCGAGGCGACACTTTGATCTTTGCCTCCGGGCGCGTCTCTGCCTTCGTTGCCTGGGCTTCTGTCTTGGCACTGCTGGATTTTTCTTCCTTAGTCGGAATGGATGGTGCCGGCGAAGGAGGAGAGGGTTTTTCCTTTGGTGAGGAAGGAGCTGAATCTTTTTGAGGTTCAGGTGCTACAGCCTGGTCCTCAGAAGTCTCAGCCAGCGTGGCCTCAATGTCATCGTCCTCTTCTCCGATCACGGCAATGAGCTTCCCGGCTTTCACGGTTTCCCCTTCGGGCACCAAAACTTTTTTCAGGACACCGGACCCAAAGGATTCCAGATCAAGGACGGCTTTGTCCGTTTCAATTTCTGCCAGAATGTCTCCCGAGTCGACAGCATCCCCTTCATGCTTTTTCCAAGCCACCACGACTCCTTCTTCCATCGTATCCGTGAGTTTGGGCATGACGACGCGCGTAATCATAAGTAACTCCCTTCGGGACGGAGGAATCTTTCCCAAGAACATATCCGGAGGATTTTCTCAGGCATATTCATGTAGACAATCCTGTGCGACTTACAGTAGATCTTTGACCGCCGATATGACTCGGGTCTGATCCGGAATGGCCAGATCTTCAAGCGGCCGGGCATACGGCATGGGGACTTCTTCACCGGCGACCCTGACGATAGGCCCATCTAATAAATCAAATCCTTTTGAATAGATGGTCTCAGCAATCTGAGCGCCCAACCCGCAAAATTCCCAACCCTCTTCCACAATGACGACACGTCCTGTTTTTTTGACAGATTCCAGGAGGGTATCGGTATCCAAAGGTTTTAATGACCTCAGATCGATGACTTCGGCATTGATACCTTCCTTTGCTAACGCTTCCGCAGCCTCAAGCGCCAGTAAGGCCATCTTTGAATAGGCCACAATGGTCACATCGCTTCCTGTTCGCGTCACAGCGGCTTTGCCGATCGGAAGGGTGTAATCCTGCTCAGCCACCTCGCCCTTCGTGCCATAGAGAAGTTGCGCTTCAATAAAAATCACCGGGTTCTCATCGCGAATGGCGCTCTTCAATAATCCCTTTGCATCAGAGGGCGTTGCCGGGGCAATCACTTTCAGTCCGGGAACATGGCAGAACCAGGCTTCAAGACTTTGCGAATGCTGGGCGGCCAATTGATGAGCCGCACTCCCCGGCCCGCGAATCACCATGGGCGCCGACAACTGGCCTCCGGACATATAGCGAATTTTGGCCGCGTTATTGACAATTTGGTCAAGGGCAAGAATGCCGAAATTAAAAGTCATCAATTCAACAATGGGACGCAACCCGGCCATCGCCGCGCCAATGGCCAACCCGGTGAATCCGGCTTCGGTAATCGGCGTATCTAATACCCGCTCAACGCCGAATTCCTCCACAAAGCCTTTGCTCACTTTAAAGGCCCCTTGGTAATACCCGACCTCTTCCCCAATTAAAAAGACACGAGGATCCCGTTGCATTTCCTCACGCATCGCCTGATTCAGGGCTTCTCTATAGGAAATCAACATGGTTCGCCATCATTCAAGAATGGTTGATCATCGTGTTGCATAGATGAAGGAGATACCGGCCCGATCCTTCCGGCTTAACCTTTGTAAGAGCACAATTTTCACTCGACTAACACATCCTCATGGAGCGCGCCGGGCTCAGGAAACGGGCTTTCATCGCCAAACTTCACAGCTTCGGTCACTGTCTCAATCACATCGTTATCCATCTGCTTAAAGTCGGCCTCCGTAGCCAGGCCATCCTGAAGGATCCGAGTCTTGAGAAAAATCAACGGATCCTGTTTACGTGCTTCTCCAACTTCTTCCTTCGTTCGATAATGACCGTGGGCGGGATCGGACATGGAATGGCCCATAAATCGATAGGTCGACGCTTCAATAAAATATGGTTGTGGTTCCTTTCGCATCTTCTTCACCACACGGGCAGTCAACTCCTTCACCGCCAGCACATCCATCCCATCCACTTGTTCCGCTTCAATGCCATGCGCCCTGGCCCGTTCGGCAATGTCTTTATACAGCAGCATCTCGCGTTCAACCGGGGTCCCCATCCCGTACCGATTGTTTTCACAAATAAAGATCACAGGCAAATTCCAAAGCGCGGCCAAATTGAAGGCTTCATGCGTATGCCCACCGGGAACAGCTCCATCCCCAAAAAAACAGAGGACCACCCGGTCTTCCTTGCGATACCGTGAGGCAAAGGCCAGCCCGACCGCAAGCGGTAAATGACCACCCACGATGGCATATCCACCCATGAAATTGCGTTCGGTATCGATGAGATGCATCGACCCACCTTTCCCTTTACACAACCCGGTGGCTTTACCAAACAATTCAGCCATCACTTTTTGGGGTTCCGAACCCCTGGCCAGACAATGTCCGTGATCCCGATAGGAGGTAATGACATAGTCATCCGGGCGAATGGCATGCATACATCCTACGGCTACGGCTTCCTGACCAATGTATAAATGAAGGAAGCCCGCGATTTTTGCTAAGGCGTACATCTCCGCCGACTTCTCCTCAAACCGTCGGATGAGGAGCATGTCCCGATACAGTTTGAGAAAATCGCTCTTGTTCGAATGGTCTTCCAATGTCCTCTTTACCTGTTTAATGTCGGGATTGATTAACCGTGCGTGTCTTCGTTTCCCTTCAGTGCTGTCTTTGAATCGTTAGAAGAACTGTAGCAAGAGATCGCCTGCCGATACAATTTTTAAAGTCTTTCCCGAAAGTATTTTTACCTTCCCTGCCCTTTTGACTCCCATGCAAATAAGGACCGGTCCTAGACTCCTTCTCGGCATAACCTCGTTTGGAATTTTCCAAAAACAATCCAGGAAACAAATTTCACATGTTTTCAGGCGTGTCGGAAATTCCCACATCATGGTAGGAAGGGGCTTTCATTTTCTTCTCCAATGACTTCTAAGGCACGATAAGGTTGGGGTCAGTAATACAGATGAAGGCCGATTCCGATCCACTCGGTTCGCTGAGAATAAAATTGGCCGTTGGGTGAGGCACCCTTATAATACTCCATTAAGAGCTGAAGTTTGCGATCGCCGATACGGGCATTTTCGAATTGTAGCCCTGCCATCAGCGAACGGTTGATGATCCAATTGCTTCTCTCGTTGACCTGAAAATCTCCATACGCCACCGGACGAATCTTCCCGCTCAAAAACGTCCAAGGGCTCGTGAATTCGGCCCCGAATTGGCTTGTGCCGCGGCCTAACGAGTCGGGATCCCGATTCACCAGTATCCCGCCGCCGCCATACACCCGGAACCAGTCGAACAATTCATAGGACAACTTTGCATCAATTTCTTCATAGGATAAATTGATTCTGTTCGGCTGGTTATTGAGAATAAATTCATCACCAAGATGTGAGCTTTGGTGATGGATGCGAAGGAAGCCGGAAAGGGAACCGGTCCGGTAGCTGGCAAGAAGGCCGGCAGTATAATCAGCGTTGACGAGGTCTTTGGACGACGCGTCTAAATCGAACACGCTGAAAACTCCGCCCTGGAACGCGATTTCCCATTGTCCGTCGAATGGCGCAGCATTCCGATAGATTGCGAACGTTTCCCCAAAATTTGCCGAGCCGGTTGTTGAGGGTTCGGAACCTTTCGAAATATCACGGTAGGCCACGGAGAAATGCGGCCAACGTGGGTCGGCATGAAGCGGATCGAAGAGAAGACCATTCGGAAGAAACTTGGACTCAGGCTTGGGAATTTCTTGCGTGATAGCATCTGATGGAGGAGGTTCGGGAGTCACGGAGTCGACATTGCCCTCTATGACTTCTACTTGCTTGACACCTGGAATGCTTTCCAGCGCGGTCTGGACCTTCGTTCGATCCAGCGTCCCGAGCGAAACGGCATAGACGGTCACGACACCGTCTTTGACGATCAAGGAGGCATTGGTTGCATTGAACTCATGTTGAAGAACAGCGGCAGCATACCCGGCGATGTAGGAATCTTCGACCGCAATGGCATGAGGCATCCATCCAAAATGAAAACAGAGCAGGAACACGAGCACGTTTGTCCATTTTCGCAATACTGTGTGGGTCGTTGAGGGAATGGCAGAATCTATGGCGAGAGAAGCACCCAATTGGGTCATTGAAATTTTCGCTCCTTACCGAAAGATGAAAGGGAAAAGAACCCGGCGAGGAAATATCCGACGATCAAGGAACTTCGGGAAGTTCTCATGGCTGGCACCACAGGCCACATTCTTTTCTTGCGTGGTCAGGTTAGGGGCTCATCGATTGGTTTATTATCAAGAAGCCCTGCTCACAAAATAGCATGACTAAAAGTTTTGGTTGGACAGACAAAACGTCATCGTGAGGGGCAAAATTTGGACATTGTCAGATAAAAAAATCAACAAGGGCCCACGTGCATTGAATGGGAATCACCACGTACGCAGGTCGACTTTGGAACGGGCAAGAGAGAAAAACGACGGTGGGAGAAATGTTGAGATGTGGGGAAAGGCCACTACAGAATATGGGAGGGAATACCACAGACAGAGTGCCGATACGGTAGGGGCTGCGGAAGATCGGCTCCGTGGCGGTCAAGCCGCCATTGGCCTTTCAAGAACGCAACTTCCCAAAAAGTCGGGATGCTCACGAGCATTTCCTTTGTGACTGAATGCCTATAGCCCACACGCGAAGAGACCATCTCGGGGAAAGCCCTATCAAACGTATGAACATGGATGATTGTCTACAATCTCCTCCATTCGTTTCACAAAAAAAACGGCCTGCCGGGAGATGGATTCTCTCGGCAGGCCACGCAACACCCGGATGGCGGTGAAGTTCTCTGTTTGGGATAGCCTCAAACACAGAACGCAGGAAGGAGTCTTATTTACCAATATTATCTATCGTTTCGTTGGCCGTGTCCTTCGTTTTATTCACTTCATCCTTGGCCCCTTCCTTGATTTGATCCATCATGCCACCGGCCTCTTCTTTCGTGGCGCTCTGGGCTTCAATCGCATGTTCTTTTGCATGTTCCGTCATATCCATGCCCTTATGAGCGTCAGTTGAAGCCTCTGTGGCCTTATCGGTTTCACCCTTTAAGGTATCCATCATCCCGGCAGCTGACACTCCGGCGACACCGACTACACACAACACGGAAAGGACTACAGTTAATACCTTTTTCATAAAAAACCTCCTTAGGGAAGAACGTGAATGAGGGGGGAAAAGTCACTCTGCACGTTTTCCCAAAGTGAAGTCAATCAGCAGGGATACGGGACCTGTCTATCGACGAAATCGTCTCCCACTATAATACCCAAAAGAGGAAACCGAATACGGCCAATACCACCCCCAATACCCGCCCCAATAGGGATAAGGCCCCCAATAGGGATGATACCCATACGTGTCTCGAGGAATCATCGGCCACACTTGTATCGCCCGAATAGCAAAAACGGGATAGACTTTTTCTTCCGCATCCACTTGCACGGTGGCTCGCCCGGTGACTTCACCGATAAGGGTGACGCGAGTGCCTTGAGGGAGCGTGGCCGGATCAAGAAAGGTCTGCTGAGTGGCAATGAAACGGCCCTTGGACTTGGTCCGGTTCCATTTTGGAACAGAATCGTTATCTAAAGGGATTTGGAGCACTGTCACTTCAGTCCGGTCCACGAGACGTTTCGCGGATAACACCACTCCGCCCACCTTGAGAATATGCCCTCTATGGGCGGTGGGATCTTGAACCACGTGAGCAAACGACACGCCCGCCGTTACCTGTGCTTCTTGATGTGTGGAAAAGGGGGAGGAGGAAAATGTCGCGCACCCACTCAGGCCAACCAACAGAAGCGCCAAGTGAATGCTCAACATCTTCAACTTCATCATTCCTTCTCTCACCCCTTATCCTATTATACCCCCTTTCCCAAATCTTTGAGGAGAAAAGAACGGAAAGAGTTTTAGGGTTGTCGGGTTGAAGAGCTTCAGAATCAATTCATGTGTTCAGGAGATTACGAGATATCAACGGACACATGTCGTCCATTCACTCATCATCAAAAATCCATGATCGGTGGGTTCTTTGACTTGTGATTTCCATTGTTACAGGTTACATTTCACCTATCACTATCAATTAATGACCTCTACCTACACAAAAGGAGCAGACGATGGCTGCAAAAAAAGCCGTAAAGAGCACGGCGAGAAAAGCCTCCCAAAAGGCATCTCAGGTTAAGTCAGCGGCAAAGAAAAAATCAGCAACCGTGGCCAAACAAGCCAAGACAGCGGCCAAAACCGGAGTCAAGAAAGCCAAGACCGCAACTAAACGGGCAAAAAGCACCGTGTCCCAAGCCAAGAAAACAGCCACCAAGCGAGCCGCCGGCGTTTCCTCGCGTGCAAAGAAAACCGCGGGACAATTAAAAAAGGAGGGCGCGAAGAAAGTAGCCTCAACCAAAAAAGCCGTCAAAAAGAATACTCGAAAGGCTAAAAGCACCGTGCGCAGCGCAGCGAAGCAAGCCGGGAAAACGGTAGGGAAAAATGTGGGAAAAGCAATAAAAACAGTTGAGGAATTGGTCCAACAAGCCCAGGAATATGGCAAAACCATCCTGGGCTAACAATCACTGGGTGTCAAATAGGTGCTTGCAATACTCTTCAACCGACCTGTCATCCTGAGACCATGGCGAAGGATCTGTGCCCAGGTTGACGATGCTGGGTCCGAAGCTCTTTCGGTTGACCCGGCACTGAGCTTTGCTGAATGGGTCAGGATGACAATCGCCTCGCTAATCCGAGGGAAGAAGAAAAAACAGGTTTGACCCTATTCCCGCGAACAGCGGTCTTTAAAAGTCAGTTCCGCAATACCGGATTTATCCAGTTCGCCTTTTCCCAGCTTCACCAATCGTTGATATTGTTCCAACGTCGATTGGGCCAGAGGCAAGGTGAGTCCCACGGATTCCGCGAGCGTACAAGCAATGCCGGAATCCTTGGCAGCATGGGCCACGGAAAAATAGCATTCGTGGTCACGATGTTGCATATCGGCTCCATCGGTTTCCAAGACCCGTGATGCCGCTCCGGTTTGACTGAACACTTCCCGCAACATCGTCAGATCCAGTCCAAGCGCATCTCCAAGGCCTAATCCCTCCGCCAAACCGGCAGTGTTGATATTCATCACCATATTCACCAGGGCCTTGACCTTCGCGGCCTGACCGGCAGGACCAACAAGACGTAATTGAGCGCTCAAGGTCATTAAAATCGGTTTGGCTTGTTCGAAGACTTCAGCCTTTCCTCCACACATCAGGTATAACGTGCCATCGCGCGCTTGAGGAATGCTGCTGGCCATACAAGCCTCCAGAGAATGCCCTCCACGTGCTTCCACACGTTGTTGGATTTCCATGTGAATGTGAGGGGACAGAGTCGCACAATTCACAAACAATCGACCCTCGGCATTCTTCAAGAGACTCTTAGGATTTCCCTCTGAAAAGATGTCCTGCATTGCCCCGTCATCGGTCACCACAGTAAAAATTATATTCGATAAGGCTGCCACGTCACCCGGAGTGGATACGGCCTCACAGTGTAATTCTTTGGCCAGACTGCTCGCCCTTTCGCTTTCCACATCGAACACCGCGGTCACTGGATACCCCACATCCTGAAGCCGTCGAGCCATATTGGCCCCCATTCGCCCTACCCCCACAAATCCGATTTTTTCATTTGGTATCTTCACTTCCTCCTCCATTTTTTTCTAGCAGCTAGTTGAGTCTTCAAAGGGCCCATATTGACTGAATTCGTCACGGCCTTTAGTCACCGACGGCAGGATGTTCAAAAAGGCCCGTCCTGTCCTGAGGCTGCTCGAAGGAAAAACCGCAGGCACTTTGACGGGCGGAGCGTACACAGGAGTACGTGAGACCGACAAAGAACCGGGTACGCAGCTGGCGGACTTTTACAACACCCTGCTAAAGATTGCACAATCAGATCCCGGCGACATCAGCCTTTCCTTCCCTACCTCAGACTATTCCCAGGTCCCAAACAAAATCGCAGTAAAGGAGTACTGTACCGAAGGTCCTGAACCGGCACAACCAACCATTCAACGACATCCTCCTTCCGGATAGAAATCAGGCCGATGCTGGGCGGCACCGTGATGTCTTCGGAAGAATTATCAAAGAAGGTGGGCAACCTTCTGAATCTGGAAAAAGAAGAGCATCTAGCACCAAAGGTTCCCGTCACGCCGAACGGGGAGACCTATGCGATGGTGGCTCCCACCATAACCAAGGATAATTTCATCCTGGTCGATAGCCAGGGCCAGGCCCGGCGGATGGATGTGGGCGATTCGGAAGGGCACCGGATGCCATTTGTGGTCCAGACGATCGTCGAAGACGGTGGCACCCCCTGGTACGTCGAATTCTGGCATTGGATTACCGGATAATACATCTCCCCGTCGTTTCCACACACCAGCTCCCAGGGATCTCATCCCTGGAGGCTGGACCAACATTTTCACGGCGAAATTCCCCCTGAATTAGGAGTTCTTACCACTGATTCCTTAGTAGTAATAAGACCCGCCACAACCATCACCTGTAACTGCCAGAGGGCCTAGAAGCGTTTCCCGTAAGTGCTAAGGCGAATAAAATAGAGGAATGATATCGCAAAGTGAGGGAAAGTCCGCTTACGACGCCTCATAATGTATGGCCCATTACGATTTTTTCGCTAGATATCCCTGTCGGCCCAAAGGAAGTGCGACCTTTCCGAAAGACGACAGAATTTCCACCGAAAACCCTGAGTCACGCAGCGTCATTTCAACTGTTTTATTATCCAATAGTTTTTGATGGTGCAGTTCTTGGCTTCGTCTCCAAGCTGTTCCGTCTCGGCGAAAGGTAACAATCTGCCGCTCTAGTCGATTGTCCCTGGTGATGGAGGATTGGCTCGCCACCATCCAGTCATTCGCTTCACGCCAGCTCATGCTCTCATTCATGGCAGGAGTTGTGACGTCGAATACCAAGACCCCGCCGGATAGTAGACGACTTGCTGCGGCTCTCACTATGGGTTCCAATGAGATACTGCCTGAACAATCCTCATAGGCAAGCACCTCACCAAGTGCGTAAATCATGCTGGCCGTTGGCATTTCAAAATTTTTCGCATCGCCAACCTCAACTTCAAGCCCACGTGCCTTCGCCGCAGCGACAAAAGATTCGGATACGTCAATCCCTTGCCCGTTGATACCACGATCCGCAAGTTCTGCCAGCATACGACCATCGCCACAACCTATATCTACGACGAACGGCGTTTCGCTCACACGTCGCGCTAAATCTGCAAGCCAATCTGCTGCTCCGTCCCAATACTTGGCAAAATCCTCGGCGTGCACGTGGGCGAGATCCGGTCCATAAAAGTTTCGATTTGGTTCCTTCATCTCTATACGCGAATCATAGTTAGAATTGTCTCCTTCTCACCAGCTGCTCGTGGCTGAAACCGGACACAACGGTCTCAATAAATTGTTCCTTACGCATCATACTACCGACCCGAGGCAGAAAGTCAGGCCAATTCGACTTCCGGTGGCAATACCCTTCGCCAGTTACCTTGACAAAACCTGTTTTAATGAGCGGGAACGAAGATGGGGGGCATGGGGCATCCGAGTCCGTCGGATATGGCCCGAAGCAGCTCGAGTTCCTCGACGGTCGCCTGGTGATCGGCCATCACACAAGCGGCACAACCTTGAAGAAGGATTCGTTTTTCTGATGGGGTGACTTGTGCGAGATTGGCGAGAGCGATATCTAAGACGGTCAAGGTGCAGCGATCCGGGTCACGCAATTGCAGGCCAGGCAGTTGGACTTCATCCCTGGCTTGGTTAAATGACGAACAGGCATCTGATTCGTTTACATGACCCTGGTGTGCTAGGGTCGACAATAAGACCTCACAGTGAACTTGCACGTTCTTGAGGGATACGTTTCTGACCCGTGGGGCTCGTTCTCCATAGAAAAAGGGCTCTAAATGCCTGAGTAATACATGTCGAACGGTCCACCCAAACATGGCACCTTGGCCCTTTTCAGGAAGGATATGTAACACGGAATTTTTAAATCGTTCGTATTGTTCGTGAGACAAATTCTTCAACGTGGGAATGGCCATGTCAATAAGAGGTAGCCGGGCTTGAGGGTCAAGGGTTGTCAGCGAACCTTCAAGGCTGAGCATTCCTTGAGTGAGGCTGGAATCGGCAAGTTCGGCCATTCGATGCTTTTGCATCTCACGCTGGTCGACTTTTGACCAGAGCAGTAAAACAAGAATAAGTGCCTGAGCACCCATTGATTCGTGGGCGGCGTGTCGAAGGGCAATCGGAATATGTTCGAGCAGATGATGCACATGATCAAGATGAGCAGGGGTGGGCTCTCCAACCTGATTCACGATTTCCTGTGGTGTGGTCCGCCATTCATTCGAAGAGGTCGCAAGAGATGAGAAAGATCCAGTGAATTCTTTTTCCATCTCATCCCCATCGACAGAAGAACCACTTAACGCATGGATCAACCCGGTCTTCAAATCGGCACCATCAATCTCCGGGAACTCCCCGGTAAAGGATGGATCAAGCCGTTTGATCCGTTTGGCGAGTGATGGATGCGTCGAAAAAAAGGAATCCATGCCGGAATACAAGCTTTGGCTGAAAAACATGTGGCTGACTTCATGCCCCATCGGATGGTGAATGGCCGAGCCTTCCACAAGTCCTCCAATCTTTTTTAAGGCGCTCGTTAACCCTTGGGGATAACGGGTGAGTTGGACCGCTGAGGCATCCGCAAGAAATTCCCGTTGTCGGGAAATTGCGGCTTTGATGAGGGAGGCAAAGAATACTCCGAACGCCCCCACGGCCATGACACTGAATCCCACAAAAAAAATGAACAGCTGGAACGCGCCGATTCGGCTTCCGAGGTGATAGAGGGGATAAGACTCATGGGAAAATGCATTCAGCAGCCATCTTCCCAAATTTCCAACTCCTTGAATCCCGCCGAGTAATCCGATCAACTCCAGGTTAATCTGCATATCTCCATTTAGAATGTGGCTGAATTCGTGGGCGATAACACCTTGAAGTTCTTTCTTATTCAAGAGATTCAACGCGCCTCGGGTTACACCGACGACCGCATCTTCCGGAGAATTCCCTGCGGCAAAGGCATTGATGCCCTGTTCCTCCTCCAGGATATAGACCAGTGGAGTGGGGATGCCCGAGGCAATGGATAATTCTTCGACAATATTCAACAGCATTCTAGATGGACCAAATCGACTACTTGGAGAAACATACCGTCCACCCAGCGATTCTGCGATCCACACCCCACCCCTTTTCAGTTGGGTATATTTCCATGCACAGCCGACGACGATGACCCCCAGGGTGCCAAGGGTAATCCCTAGAAACCACTCAGGGTCCCATTTCCATAAGAAATCCCATGAAAAGGATGACCAGGTTTGGTTGGGATCGCCGTACCATTCGACTCCTGCCATAAACCCCACGACCACACAATACATCCCGATGATCGTTCCACCGATCGCCAGAAGAAATAACAGCATGAGGTATGTCGTAGAACGCTGGGCCCGTTCCTGGTGCTTGAAAAAATCCATCCCCGTTTCCGATTTAGGGTTTAGGCAAACGTCACTTGCGGCACTTCCCGTTTTTGGGGTTCTTGTAATTCCAACAATTGAGCCGTTTTGAAACTAAATCCCTGGGCGACAATATTCGTCGGAAAACTTTCCCGTTCGGTATTATATGTCATGACCATATCGTTATAGGCTTGTCGCGCGAATGCGACTCGATCCTCGGTCGTCGTCAATTCCTGACTCAATTGCATCATGGTTTGATTGGCTTTCAAGTCAGGATAACTTTCCATCACCGCAAACAGACGACCCATGGCTCCGGTGAGAATTCCCTCTGCTCCGATTAAACCTTGAATAGCCCCCGCATCCTCGGGTTTTGCCGCAGCCTGCTTAGCCGCCTGGGAAGCCTGATTGCGAGCCTCAATCACATTCTGCAAGGTTTCGCGTTCATGTTTCATATAGGCTTTTGCGGTTTCGACTAAATTGGGGATGAGATCATAGCGGCGTTCGAGTTGAACATCGATCTGCGAAAAGGCATTCTTAAAACGATTTCGATAGGCCACAAGTCGGTTGTAGGATGACATAGCCCAAAAGAGCACTCCGACAAAAAGGAGTGACATCGCCAGAAGAAACATATCTTCGATTGCCATTGTTTTGCCTCCTCGTTTAATGATCATTGCCGCAGCTCATTCCATTGATGGAGAAGCACGACGGGATGAAGATTTCCATCGGCAAAACAGTCAGGACCTAAAATTTCTCTTAATGAAAGTTCCGAGATGATGTGGGTCAATCGGGTGGGTTCTTGGAAGTTTTTGATAATTTCTGGAATGGATATTCATGAAAAATAGTGGGCATCCTTGGTCGTTCCCTTATCTAAGGCCAGAACGATGGCCATTGCTCGTGAAGCCGTTAGGACGCACTCACCGCGCGATGGCATCTCCTCTTATTGGCACACCGCTTCCCCCAAGCTTGAAACGCCTGAGTACCAAAAAAGCGATAAATCAAAAAAAGTTTCCGAGCGACCGCTCGTTCGGGATCCAGATATGGACTCTAAAACTCCACCGCACACTGCAACTACTTTAATCTTTAAAAAAGCCATTTCTTATGAACCGGCAGTCTATCAGCCATTTCAAGTAAATAATTGCTCCCGACATTTCATCGCATGGGCTTAAGCACCTCAAAAACGAAGCAGTGGCGGCTATCTTTGGGCAGGACAAGATGCAACCGGAGCGAAACTGGGTGGGCCCATGGCTGAAGTTAAACACAGCACCTTGCGCTTTCTCACCCACAAGGACCTGTTGGCTTTCGATCGCAATCAGTTGACAAAACCATGGTAGTTCCGTAAAGGAATTCATCTTTTCGAAAATACAGGAGACGTCGACATGTCGTTAACGACTTTGGAAGCACAAGAGACCTTATCACCCTGGTGGGGTCGGGGCGTCTGGCTGACTATGGTGCTTGGGTTTACCGCGCTCATCCTGCTTTCACTCCAAGTCTACGATAACGCTCCGCCGATCCCTGCCCAGACCATTACACCTGGCGGCGAGGTTGTCTTCACTGCTGACGATGTCAGGAACGGACAGGCGGTGTTCCTTAAGTACGGCCTCATGAACAATGGCACCATTTGGGGCCATGGCGGCATGCTCGGCCCAGATTTCTCGGCCCAGACCCTACACAATTTGGGCCTATATTTCGCGGAACGGTTCTCAGCCAAGCTCTTCAACGCAGCATACAGCAGCCTAAACAACCGCCAGAAGGGAACCATTGATGGAGAGGTTGCCGCCGCCTTTAAGACAAACCGCTACGACCCAAGGAACGACACGCTCACGTTTCCGGCCGGGGGCAAGGTCGCCTTCGATGACCAGGTCACCTACTGGACCCAATATTTCAAAGAACCCGCTGACAACGGTGGACTGGCCAGGGATGCGGTCTCTGATCCTACGGAGCTGCGAGAGCTGACCGCGTTTTTTGTCTGGTCTGCCTGGGCGTCTTCGGTGAAGCGGCCTGGTACTTCGTACTCCTACACCAACAATTTCCCCTATGATCCCCTCGTCGGAAATCACCCAACGACCGCGACGGTCATGTGGAGCGCCGTCAGCCTGATCTTTTTGCTCGGGGGTATTGGCATCGTGTTGCTCGTCTTTGGAAAGTTTGACTATCTCGGGTGGCACGCCAGTACGCCCTTGGCATCTCCATCCCCCACCACCGCGGCGCGCGCAATGCCTATCTCACCGACTCAAGAAGCCACGCTAAAGTTCATGCTAGTCGCCGCCGTGCTGTTTTTGGCTCAGGCGTTGATCGGAGGTGCGGTTGCGCATTATCGTGCCGACCCTGGTGATTTTTACGGGATAGACCTTTCAGTAATCTTTCCTAGCAACTTGCTACGCGGGTGGCACCTGCAACTGGCGATCTTTTGGATCGCCAGCTCTTACGTAGGGGGCGCGCTCTTTGTCGCCTCTTCGCTCGGGGGCGGTGATCCGAAGGGGCAGCGCCCGCTCATTCACGTTTTGTTTTGGGCGATTGTCGCGGTGGTCTTTGGCAGTCTCCTTGGCCAGTGGGCCGGAATCAAAAACCTCCTCGGTGACTATTGGTTCTGGTTCGGTAACCAAGGCTGGGAATTCTTGGAAATCGGGCGCTTTTGGCAAGTACTACTTGCGGCAGGCCTGTTGTTTTGGTTTTGGCTTGTGTACCGCGCCGTTCGATTGGCCAGAAGTAACTCTGACTTAAAACCGTTCATCAACTTTTTTCTCATCGCGACGTTCGCGATCCCCTTCTTCTACCTGCCAGCATTCTTTTTTGGTTCCAAAACCCATTACTCCGTCGTGGACGTGTGGCGCTTTTGGATTATCCATCTGTGGGTCGAAGGATTCTTTGAGTTTTTCGTCACCGTGATCGTCGCACTGATCTTCTACCAGCTCGGCATTGTCCGCCGTTTGACCGCACTCCGCGTGATTTACCTCGATGCTATTCTCTATTTCGCCGGCGGCTTGCTTGGAACTGCGCATCATTGGTATTTCACCGGCCAGACCCCTATTGCCATGGCCATTGGAGCAGCGTTTTCAGCACTCGAAGTGGTGCCGCTCACGCTGCTTACGCTTGATGCGTGGGATTTTTATAAAATGACCAGCGGTCAAGGCCACGCGGCTGGATTCCGTCACCGCTGGACGTTTGCCTTCCTGATGGCGGTCGGGTTCTGGAATTTTGTCGGGGCCGGGGTGCTTGGCTTTCTGATCAACCTGCCAATCATAAGCTACTACGAGGTAGGGACCACCCTAACTGTCACTCATGGCCACGCCGCGTTTATGGGTGTCTTTGGCATGCTAGCGGTGGCTCTGATGGCCTACATGCTGCGTGAGATCTCGACGCAAGAGACCTGGCCTCGCGTGGAGAAATGCTTGAAAGTCGCTTTTTGGAGTCTCAACATTGGGCTTGTCATGATGGTTGTGATGAGCCTCCTGCCGAATGGGTTGTTGCAGGTGTGGGACGTCATCGAGATGGGCTACTGGCAAGCTCGCTCGCATGAATACACCGGCGGCCGCCTACCGGTTATCATCGAATGGTTGAGGGGACCTGGGGATCTCCTCTTCATTCTCGGTGGTGCCGGGCCGCTCATTTGGGGATTATGGTTGACCTATCGTGACCTGGTATTCCCCGGCTCAAGGACGCGGGCAGCGTCTGGAAAGGCCACCCCCTAATTCTCTGGAATACGGTTACCCATAGCCGCAGGTGAGCTTGGTCGTTAATGGCCGCTTGTGGCTGTGAGTTCAATTGATCAACGCAACTCTTAATCGCTGTGGGGTGTGTTCATTGGGAGAATATTTTCTTGTGTTTTAGGGTACTTCTTTAATTCTTCTTTAGTAGCCCCCTGAACGAGATCTGTGGGTGAGGATAAACGCAAGTAACTGCCCATGCCAAAACGGGTGTTTTTATCAAAGGTGAGACCGGCCATCACGGAATCGCCTTTAATTCGGCCTAAGGTCGTTCGGGCCTCATCGTGCGAGCTTGCATGAACCTCAAAGATGTTGGTTTTGGCCCGTTCAGGTGTCATGAGATGTTCAAAAATCTGCCGTCGTGGACTGCCCTCGGCCACGGGCCACACAACGGGAATCAACACATGGAGTTTGTCCCACTCTTTCGGGCCTAACTCTTTTTTCCATTGATTCATTGCGCTCAACCCCGCTTGTACCTGCAATTCCACCGCGGATTTCATGGCCTCCGCAACATAAGGAATGATTTTATGAGCAAATGCACGATATGACTGTTCATCACCAGAACCGTTGGCGATACAGTCCTGTAAATAGGTATCCACCATATCCAACATCTTCTTGGCTCTGGTCGATGTTGCCGGATTAAAATCGCTTTTTGTTAAACTCTCTTTAATATTTTTAACATGTTGTTGATATTCAATCAACGGTTCTTTCCATCCCTCGGGTCGATTGGCCACATTGTCAAAGTAGGGGGAGTTTAAAATAAAGACTCCCATGGGGATGTGTGCAAGAATCTTTTCCATCTCATACCTGACGGAAGTCGGCGTAACCGATTCGACAGGACGGTCTCTTCGATACAGGTAATAAGTACTGCCGACCCCCTCTTTTCCCGGTTCATAGTCACTCGCAATGATTAACGGGTAAATATTCTGACCGACATTGCGGATGAAATTTTGATAATTGTTTTTCCTGAACCAATCCATGTTGCGCAGGGCTTCATATGTTTGTTGTCTGAATTGAGCGGCATCCGTCCCCGCATCAGCCGGTGCGGCTCCTTCTCCATCCACAACAGGCCTCACACCTTTATAATCCACATACTCCACTTTCTTATCACCCGCGTACGACACACTGTCCATCAAGAATTTTTTATACTCCTCGTCTTTTTCAAGTTCCAGGAGTGCTTTAAAATATTCCTGGTCACCCTCAGGGTAATCCTCTTTCGATTGAGAAAAAGCCGGGCTCGGTAATAATAGGGTTTGCATAAACAAGCCGATCCCCAAGATCAGGGGCAATAAAAATGCCTTGAGCGTCTTAAAGGAACGTTTTTGAATAACCGGATATGATGCATGATTGACGATGAGTGGTCGACGGTTCTTGTGAAATGTTTGCAACATAGTAAGTTCCCTAATCAAAAAGAATGGAAAGGACTTTCAACGCGATTTCCCACCTATTGTTGGAGAAATAACTCCAGAGAGTCAATTGACCGTTCCCGGA
>BQIW01000064.1 GCA_021604105.1 Nitrospirales bacterium
TCCCCCGTTCCAGGACATGTCCAATTCCCACCCTTTGGGCTTTCCATTTTTATAATCGATATCGACCATCATGCGGTCAAAGGCGGCTCCAACCGCGAAATGTTTGAAGATTCGATATTCCAACCCGAAATAGAATTCGGCCAAAGTGCCTTCAATATCATCAACGTTCACATAAAAAAAATCCGTTCGCAGAGTGGCCTTCAGGCGCGGGAAAATTATATATTCCACACCCAACCCCAAAGTGGGAAGCGGAGCTTGGATTTTTTCTTTGACCTTATCCTCACCGGTCACCGGATTGAAATCATCCGGATCAAACACTAAGTTACCCTTGAACTTCGCCTCGAAATCCCCAAAATACAATCCCGGAGACAGGAATAATTCCGTTTTGTCACTGTGATAAAAGGACCAGTTGTAATAGAAACGATACACGGTGAGATCGACCTTACTTTTAATTCCGCCTCCAACCGTAAATATCTTGTCATCAATCTGTAGATCTTCGTCGACCGTTCTGCTGCCGTGGAGATTGATGTCATACCAGGAAAATCCAATTGCATGGTTCTCATTGAAACGGAACTCAAAACCGGCCCGCAGCATGTCATCATCATCATCTCCCCCGAGGCCATCCTCCCAATCAATGGTACTACCCAACCCGGTCTTTGTGCCATCCAATCGAAATTTCCCATCAATCCCAAAAAGTTGTTGGTATCCGCCATACAACTTCAACCGATCCGGAAACTCTTGCGGCCGCTCCTCACCATAGGCCCGTTCACCTATCAACAAGCCCAACAACACCGTCAATGTAAGAAGTGAGTTTAGTGCAAAAGAAGGGGGCTGTCTTGGGGAGAAATTCCGAAGCATCAAAGCCATTTCCATAATAGCTTACGCTTCTAATCCTCGGATTGACCGAAAAAAACAGTACCCTCTAATAAGCCTACATTTCCCATATGCGCATTAAAATTGATAGAAATCATCCCCTGGAAAGGGAGACTTCCTGACTTCTATGGCCATCAACCTTGTTTTTTAATTTTGCTGCGGAGTCTGTCACTTTTTCTCAAATTAATCAATCGTCCAGGCTTACCAAGGGAGTGTTGAATAATAAGGATGTCCAAGGGAAAATTTGCGCCGGATGAGATTCCTCCTCAAAGGCTCCGGGTCGGTTCAAAAAGTCCGTCCAGCAAGGCCGCAGCCGTTTGTACGCGCGGAGCGTACGCGTAGTACGTGAGCACGGGAAAATGGCGAGAACGCCGCTGGCGGCTTTTTTCAACAGACCCACCAAGGAAGCATACACGGTCATTGAGCAATTGGAGACACGCTTCTTCCCTCTTGGTTTTAGGAATCAGTTATGTCTCGGCATATCCCGTTACCGGCACCAACTGCAGCAGGTCATGTTTTTGCAAAATCGTTTCAAAGAACTCCCTAGGCCTTCGCCTATTCATGAAATTTTCCTCACCCTCGAATACATCGATGATCAAACCCAATGGGTCCATCCTCTGTCAAGCCATTCGCCCATCTTTCGTGTCGATCAACTGATGGTGTGTACTCGGAACGTGAGTCATTGATGTTTTAATCTCTGGGACTTTAGAGCGAGCGGTCGAAGCCGGCGAGGTGACATCCAACGAGGCCGATTGCTGGTTATGGGATCTCAAACAGGCTCGGGATTCAGGAACATTTTTCTTTGCGGGATCGGAGTTTATTGTATCTGGTCGTAAGCCCTAACGGGGAATATGTATGGGGAATGGTTTCATGAACCAGTCGTCACTTGTGACCCGCCTGTTTCTCAGCGGGATTAACTGTATCCGGGATTCTTGGGTGAATGCTCGAATGAGTCAAGTGTGATGAAACCTGTTTCGCGAATAAGAAAGATTGATGTCAGCAAGGTGACCGCTCCACCCATGACGATCCAGTACGCCGGCATGATCGGATTGCCTGTGGTTGAAATCAGCCAGGCGGCCATCAGCGGTGTGGTGCCGCCAAATATGCCGATGGACAAGTTATAGGCAAAAGCGAGGCCGGTGCATCGGACGGGAGCCGGAATCAATTCCACATTGGCCGCGACTATCCCTCCGGCTAACATTCCGATGATCAAGGCGAACCCCAATTCTCCAAGGAATATAGTGATCGGATGGGTCGTGTGGATCAGGTGGAAAAGTGGAATGGCCCCGAAGGTCAACAGCGTTCCGGCAGCGATTAATATGGGCTTCCTCCCGATTCTATCCGATAGCCAGGCGCCCATCGGAAGGAACAATAACAACAGGGCCATACTTAACGTGTTCAGATTAAAGGCCACGCCTTCAGGTAGATGATCGATTTCCTTAATGTAGGTGACGGCATAGACAAAAACTGCATAAAAAGAAATGCCATACCCCACATTAAGGAGCGCGACCCTCATGACTGATGAGCGGTATTTCCCAAAAGAATCGAAGACAGGGCTTTTGGTAGCACCGACAGGTCGTTCAGTGTGGATACTCCGCCGGACAACATATCCAGTGCCGGCTACGAGTGCACCCAGGATAAAGGGAAGACGCCAACCCCAGCTGACCACTTGTGCCTCATCCAGCCCATTCGTCAGGAGTGCCCCGACACCGGAACCTAAGAGGATCCCGGCTCCTGCCCCCCAGACGCCCCAAATGGCACTGAACGCTCTTCGATTGTGTGGAGAATTTTCTACCAAGAAGACCAAGGAACTCGTGTACTCACCGCCCACCGATAATCCCTGAATCATTCGAAAAACGACCAGCAAGACTGGTGCCGCCATTCCTATTTGCGCATGAGTAGGCAAAAGACCAATCAACACCGTCGGGACGGCCATGGTGATGACTGAAAGCGTCAGTGCGCGGGTGCGTCCGATCAAGTCACCTATTCGGCCAAACAATAAACCTCCCAATGGTCGGACCAAAAAGCCTGCGGCGAATGCCCCGAATGCCGTGATTAATGAAACGGCTGGATTATCTGACGGAAAAAATTGGCGGCCGATGATGCCGGCAAAATAGCCGTACACGGCAAAGTCATACCATTCCATCACGTTGCCCATGAGCCCGGCTAGGATAATGCGTTTTCGAGATGATGTAGGTGATGCGTTATCCACGAAATCAAATTCTTTACTAATGGGGTCTAAGCCTCGCGAAAGATAATTTCACCACGTTAGAACCCGGTTCAGTAAAATTTATTATGTCGGATTATTGTCTTTGGGATAGTAATACTGAAGCCAACTCCTTCCCTGAAAGGGTTATCACAGTCCATGGGGTTGTTGCGGGTTTTTCAAGGCGTAATTGTAACTGGTGTGATGAGCATGGTTATCGGGAATATCCCCGTATTGCGCGGTGAAGGTCACAGGGTAGCCCACATGTTCATACAGGACCTTTTCCGTAAAACCACGGTACACTGAGGGCGGCATCTCCGGCACCAGATCGCAACTGTTCACAATTCGATAAATGTGAGCGAGGCCGGTGTTAAGAAAGGTGGCTAACTTCGGATCGCAGGCACGTGGCCCCGCCAAATTGTATTGGAAGACGTTTGGAGTATGTTGGGTCAATGCGTTGGCCATTAAGTCCGGTGTAGACACCATGGCCAAGGCTGCACCCAGACTGTGGCCGGTGATGTACAACGTGCGGATGCCTTCCAGCGAATTGAGTTGCGATAAGAGGGACCGACGAAGGGATTTATACAGGTCAAAGAACCCCTCATGCACGAGGCCAACATTGGAAACATGTGGCACCTCATAAAAAACTTGTTTGATTTCCGCGTCTTTGTACCAATCCTCCAGGGTTTCGGTCCCGCGAAAAATGACATAGGCCCTGTCGTCCTTCTGGGCAACCAAGGCAAAAGGTTCAAAATCCCTAAATAAGAGCACCTCGGAATTTCCCCAGATCGGTTCGCCGAAGCGATAAGAGTTACGTGGAGGTTGCCAACGCAAATCGTGTGGCGTGTGTGGTTTCTTCTGCTGTACCCATTGGTAGTACATACCATAGGCCAAATCCACGAGATCGGAACATTCCACCGCCTCGGTTAGATCGAACGGAGCCGGTGGGAAATACATGGGTTTGCTCGACATAGTCGCTCCTACCATACATCACAATTCAGGCTGGAGGCACGGACGCTAAGGAAGAATAAGAGCGAGACCTATGGAGGTTTGGCTCGGGGCCGGTTGAAAAACTGTAACCGAGATGACCTTCCCAGAGTATGTACCCCAGACTCAAGCCAATGTGATTGATTCAAACGCCACCGTCATCTTTACCTATGGGCTGTTGTCGAGTGGTTCGTTGAAAACCGGAATGTATGTCCATCATTTGAAAAACCCCTATCATGATGTGGATCTGAAGTAGACGACACGCAAGCAAGGGGGGTGAAGAAATTGTGCGATGGCTGACCGGAGATGAAGAATTGTGACCATGATGAGTATAGAGCGACACCACCCAAGAGCGAGGTATGTTGACAATATCAACAGGTCTGTTAGACGCAGCCCGTTAAGCGGTACTTAAACAAAGAGCAAATGAAAATAAGTTTGGGCTAAGTGGCTCCATCGGATTCGGTTTCCAGCAAAGAGGCCATCCATCCTCCTGCTGGAATCGTTAACAACGGGCAGGACACTTTTCGAAGAATTTGTTCCGTCTGACTGCCCCGCAGCGCATCCAAGAATCCCCGACGCCCTGCCGTCGTCATGATTAAGAGATCTGCTTTATGGTCTTTGACAGTCTTCAGAATAATCTTTGAAATGTCGCCGTCTTCTGTGACCTTAGTCCATCGCCACCCTGGTACTGACGGAAATCGTACTGTCGGCATTTGACCGTTCTCGCCGACGTGGAGGACGGTGAACCGACCGGAACGGCAATTGAGTTGTTGCACAAGACGGGCCGCTGCCTGGATCGCAGGTTGGGGTTTAGGATCAGCTGCCACCGGAATCACAATATGCTTCAATGAGACGGCGCCATCTTGCTTAGACACAAAACCCGTGATTCCCTTCGGTATCAAAAGGGTCATCAAGCGTGATTTCCTCGTAATCGGCTTGGCCACCGATCTGCTCATCCAGTAAATCCGGTTGTTGTCCTGTTGAGTCGCTAGAACAAGGAGATCGGTTGGGTGACGTTCCAACCACTCCAGGACGGATTTAACGGGATTCTTATGTTGGATCGTTAACTTTCTGACGTTTATTCCCAATTGCGGTACTGCTGACCGTGGGCTGTGCTTCGATAACAGTCCCCATCGTTCAAGTATATTTCTGACTCCAGGAAACGCTGTCCAATCCGCCTCCATATCGTTGGCGACATGCAAAATCGAAAGCTTTGCCTTGGCAGTTAAGGCTGCTTTAAGAGCGTGGGCGAAAGCCGTATGACTGCCTGAGCTAAAATCGGAACAATGAACCACAGATTGGATAAGTGGTCGTCGTAAACGATGGTTGGTCATGGCACCCCTTTCACGAAAGACCTGCAACACTTCGGTCCACGATCATAAGCGGCGGATTGTACCCCAAATGATCATTGAAGAAAAATAGCTATGTCTCAAGGGTTCAATGGGTATTGTCAAATTGACGACATGAGGGCACAATGAAGCCACTTTTTAGAGTCGTGGCAGCACACACTTCATGTACACACGACGTCCTGCCAAACCTGGAATGCCTGAATACGTAACAGAGGATAGTTGACCGCTAGCATGAGATGGCGACTGGGCAATTTTCAATGAGCAAGTGGTTAGCAATCTTTCTCTGCATTGCGGCAGCTTTCGGTCAGACCATCGGCGGTCAGGCGTCGGGTCCGGCGACGAGGACTTTCTGTTCCGACTCATGGTATCGATTCATCGATGAGAACGTGCCGACGAGCGACGGTCAAGGGCACGGCCCGGACATCGGGTCTGACGAATGGAAGTCGGTGATCGAGTTCAAGCTCGGTATTCGGGGCAAACCGCATCTTCCGAGTCGTGACAGCGAAGCCTGGTGTCGCCATATCGATAAAATGGTTCTGGATAACCGCATCTCTTCGAAAAGTGTGAAGTATCCAGGCGGAACTGCCAAGGCGCGAGGGCCCTCGTTCGCTTGCAACAAGGTCGTTGCCGGTAGCATCGAGGCGCTGATTTGCGAGGATGAGGAATTATCGGCGCTCGACCGCAAGTTGTCCGATGTCTACGCTTCTGCATCGATAAAGGCGACCAACGAGCATCCTGCTGTCCTCAAGGCGGAGCAGCGTGGCTGGATCAAAGGGCGCGACGACTGCTGGAAAAGCGAAGATACGCGCGGATGCGTTCGGGATGGATACACGCGCCGCATCGCGGAACTGCAGGCTAGGTATCGGCTGGTGCCTCACAGTGGGCCGGTCAGTTTCATGTGCGAGGACAACTTCGCCAACGAGGTCGTTGCCACGTTTTTCCAGACCCGGCCTCCAACGTTGATTGCCGAACGCGGGGACAGCGTCTCGCTGATGTTCTTACAGCCGAGCGGCAGTGGGGCTAAGTATCAGGGTCGCAACGAGACCTTTTGGGAACATCAAGGGCAAGCGTTGATCACCTGGGGTCACGGTGCGTCGGCGATGCATTGCAAAAAGGCGTCGTGAGGCGAGCCCGTACCAACTTAATCAATCGACACCGAATACCTTAAATTGCCCACAGCGTTGTTTTTGGTCAGTAAATAGCAGGAGAAGCCAATTCCTGCGCCAGCCACATGGGCAACGGCGGCGTCAACGCCGATCCGATTGCCTGGCAGGACCAACCCTTTTCTCTTCTCGTCACCCTCCCTCCCTTGAGCGCCGTCTTTTTTTAACCGAGTTTGATCAGGCATTTCGACAACGTCAGCTCCTTCTCCTGTGAATCCATCAATTTCGGCATGCCAAGGTATCTTGCTCTTATTTTCTCATATTAATAAACTGCCTCCGTCGATAGAAGAAATATAAAAATCAATGTTAGCTGTCATTGGTTGAGGCCTCCGAAATGGCACTGCAGTTCATCCCCGGCGCTCGGCGGCAACGGGGCACAGGAGAACCTGGAAGATTCTGAAGGTGGCGCGAAGGTCTCTCTAGTGCTTGAATGACCGTTTGGGGAAGAGACAGGCTGAGTGCCGACCGGCGAAAGGAGGAGGAGCCATGATCAAGCACTTCGACCATGTCACCATTGTGGTCAGAGATGTCGAGGCAGCCAAGCAGTTTTTCGGCCTGCTGGGGTTCAAGGAAGACAAGTCTGTCGTGATCGTGGGCACGCAGTTCTCGAACTACATGGGGGTGGATGGTATCGAGGCTGAACACATGACCCTTGTGCTTGCCAACGTTTCACCACGAACGGAGGTTCAACTACTCAAGTATCGCTCCCCGGATCCTCTCCCGGACCCGGCTATTCGCAACCTCACCAAACTGGGGTTCAACCACGTTTGCTTCGCCGTGGACGATCTGGAGGCCGAGGTGGCAAGGCTTAAAGCCCACGGCGTTCAACTCCGGAACGAGGTCATGGACTTCCATGACCGCAAACTGGTCTTTCTTTCCGGACCGGAGGGCATCACCGTGGAACTGTCAGAATGGGATCGAAGCCGCGGGTAACGTGAAACCAGCCGCTGCAGCCGACCGAGTGCCGCTATGAGAGTCCCTTCGGCTGAGCTTGATCCGTATGCGGCCTTGACTTAACGGAGGGAATCGACATGAATCGCGTATATGATCCAACGATTGAAAAAGTGGCACAGGCGTTCCCCCGAGTCGATGTCACGGACATCCTGGGCGCGCGAAAGGTCGTAGCCGAATTCTGTGAGGCATTGCAGAAGTCAACGGGACGTCCCAGGCACGACCAAATCGAAGAAGTCGAAAGGACGATTCCAGGTCCCGAGGGTGCACCGCCCCTGCCGATCCGCCTCTACGTTTCTAAGGATCGCACCGAGGCCGGACCGGCCTTTGTCAACTTCCATGGAGGTGCGTTCATTATGGGTGATCTGGAGAGTGAACATCCGCGTTGCCTGGCGATGGCGGCAGAGGGCGGTGCCGTCTCAGTAGGCGTCGATTACCGACTCGCTCCGGAGAACCCCTTCCCTGCAGGCGTGGAAGATTGTTATGCCGCTTTGAGGTGGGTCGCCGCCAACGCAGAGGAACTCCGGGTTGATCCCAACCGTATCACAATCGGAGGCGGCAGTGCAGGAGGTAATCTCTGCGCGGCCGTCGCGTTGATGGCCCGAGATCGCGGCGGGCCGAAAATCGCCTTCCAGATGTTATTCTACCCGGTGGTTGACGACCGTTCTGAGACGGATTCCATGAAGGCCGGAACCGACCTGTATATCTGGGATTATTGGAACAATCTCCGCATGTGGGACCACTATATCGGGCGTGACCGTGTTGAGGTGTCTCCGTATGCGGCACCGGCACGGGCGGAAAACCTCTCCGGCCTGCCTCCCGCTTACGTGATGACCTGTGAGCATGACCCTCTGCGTGACGAAGGGATTCTCTATGCGATGAGGTTGATGGCAGCCGGCGTGCCGGTGGAACTCCACCACTACCCGGGCACGGTCCACGGCTTTGACTTTCTGGCGCAGTCGGATATTTCCACGCTCGCCATAAGGGAAGGTGTCGAAGCGTTCAAGCGCGCCATGGGAAAGGCCGCATAACGTCGAGACCTAAACGAACAGGAAAGCCCATGCCTAATATCGTCGCCACAGTCCAGGTCGAAGATTTGTCGAACTGGGAAGAGAATTTTAAAACCCATGGGAGTTGTTCCGTCGACAAACGATACACGGGCGGTACGATTTCTCCATGATGGAAGATGGCAATCGCGTCGTCCTGTGTGCTGACGTAAGTGAAGTTGACACGTTTTTCTAAGTATTGGAATCACCGGAGGCTGACGAGGCCAAAGACTTGGACGTTGTCAAACGCGAAACGATCCAATTTTTTATGCCGGACAAACAGTTCAAGCTCTAAGGTACTTGAACGGCATCGGGGAATGCATTGAAAGCCCCCAAAACGGCCACTTGATGCCAGTTTATTTGATGTTACTTTGGATCAACAGTAGACATACGATACTGAATCATGTGGATGTGCCGCATAACGACATCTCTGAGCAGGCGACACCACAGTGTGCGTTTGTAGACGGTCCTCGCGTTGGAAACTGTGGACCGTTGCTCAAGGTCGCCGTGGGAGGGATTGGAAAGGCAAGGAACCGGGTGAAGCTCCTTTAAGTCTTCATTCCGTCGATCATAATAGCTGGCGGATACCTGAGAATATCCTCCCAATAGTTTTCCTCTTCACCCGCTTGTGGATCAGGGGCAATAGTCAGGTTATGGAACGTGACGTTGCGAAACCCCGCGTCGTAAAGCGCCGACTCATGAGCTGCGATCGGCATATGATAGTTCTCGATCTCAATCGTTGAGTCGTCTAAATAAATCGTCCAGACGAGCGGGGCACCCTCATATGCGGATTCAGGCAACAGGGCCTGGAAACCATATTTTCGGTAGTCCGGCGGGTGGGCCTGCATTGAGTACAGATCCGGATTGACGATTAAGGTCACGAATCGCCCGCCGGATTTGATGCGCCGCGCCAGCCCGCGACACATGATACTCAGTTCCTGGTGATTGGACGCATAGACGAGTAAGCAAGTGGAAGTTGAGATATCAAACTTTTGTGTTGTTGTTGGCGCTCGTGCGTCCTCGACACGATATTCAATGCCGAGCGGTTCATAGGCCTCCTGCCGGCGAGCCAGCTCGATCATTTCTTCTGAAATGTCGACGCCGACCACCTCTGACGCACCGGCCTTGCGAAGCTCTCGTGTCAGCCATCCTTCCCCACAGGCCACATCGACCACCGATTTATCGGCAAGATCACCGATCAAGTTCATCATTGAGTACAGCACGCTCCTGGTCCACCACGGTTGCTCTTTTGCTTTCTTGTATTGACTCGCGATCTGATTGTAGTCAGTCGTCATGGTTCCCCCAATCCCTTATAGCTAAACGAAACGTCCTTGGACCGGAAGGAATTACGCGTTCCTTCTTTCCGCCATCGCGTTACGCTATGCCAATTCTACCGTCCCGATACTATTTGTTTAAGGCATTGATTTAAGAAAATTAATGTGTCCGGTTTTTTTAGAATGTAGAAATTATTTTCAAAAAATACTTGTTAAGTCTACAAGGCTCTTTTAGTATTCACCCTTTCTTTTCTAAAGGAGTGCCATACAGACTCGACCATGACCCATACCTATATGAAAAGTAGATTCATTCAATGTAACCTAAAGGTCGACCTCGTGCCTTGTTCGCACCCCATTCACATTTTCACGGTATGGATGGTGCTCGGAATAGCTGTTTTCGGGTGCGCGTCCTTTGATCCCCGCCCCGTTAAGACCGTACCCTTTCAAGACCGCACTCAGAGTCAGACCCAAGGTAAAATCACGGTCACCTCAGCCGCTCTGACGGAGGAAGAGAGTGAGGCGGTTTTTGGCGTGAACTTAGGGGATGATGGAATTCAGCCTATTTGGCTGCGCGTGGAAAACAATACTCCATCACACTACTGGCTCATTGAAAGTAGCTTGGATCCCGAATACTTCTCCCCATTGGAGGTGGCCTATCAGAATCACTCCTTCTTCTCCGATTCCACTAATCATGAAATGGACAATCATTTTATCAACGCAGCATTCCGTAATCCGGCCGGCCCTCATTCCACCACATCCGGCTTTGTTTTTGTCAATTTGTCTCGAGGACGAAAGTTCGTCCATGTGGATTTGTTGACTCCAGGGGATGTGAAATCCTTTATGTTCATCCTTCCTGTACCTGATCTACATGCGGACCACCTCCAAGTGGAGTTTGATACGCTGTATTCCGAGGGTAAGATCGTCGATTATGAAGACGAGACAACCTTTCGAGAAGCCTTGGAACAATTACCTTGTTGTGCGACAAATGAAGATGGGACCAGAAAAGGGGATCCTCTCAATTTAGTGATCATAGGACCGCAGGGGGTCCTAGCCCCTCCCTTCATTTCCCGTGGATGGTACGAGACTGAGGTCATTTATGAGGGATCTATTTGGAAGACGATCAAATCATTTTTGCTCGGCTCCCGATATCGTTATTCTCCAGTGAGTCCACTCTATCTTTTCGGTCGGCCACAAGACATTGCCGTCCAAAAGGCTCGAGGTACTATTAAGAAGCGCAATCATTTGCGCTTGTGGCTCAGCCCTTTTCGTTTCAGGGGTGACCGAGTGTGGATTGGCCAGATCAGTCGTGATGTTGGGGTTCGCTTCACGACGAAAACCTGGAGCTTTACGACCCATGTCATCGATCCTGATGTAGACGAGGCACGAAATTCTCTTGCCACCGATCTCCTGTATACCGGGGGACTGGCAAAAATTGGGTGGGTCTCCGGGCTTGGGGTAGCCACACCTGATCATCCCCAAACGAATCTCACCGGAGACCCTTATTTCCATGACGGTCTCCGAACGGTTCTTCTCTTTTCAGACCAGTACACTCCGATGTCAGAAATTCTCTTTTTTGATTGGGAAAACCCCTCTCTTAAAACAGCCCGTCATTTGCGACAGATTCCAAGCCTCGATTGACCTCACAATGTTCTGTCAATGGCTGGAACAGGCGAGCATTTTCATTCTTTGCAAATGCTGGGGGCAGATGATTATGAAGAGATAATCGCACTAGCCCAGGAATTGGTGGAGGAAAATGGAAGGACAGGAAAATATGCCACCAACGTGATCAGTAGTGGATATCATGGATGCACTTGTTGCGATCTTGATAATGGCAGCCAGCATTCTCGTGCTGGAGCAACAAAGGGGCAAGGGGTAGGGGGCAAGCCCTGATTGAAATCCTAGAGCGCGAGGGAAAGTGGGGTCGCTTCCAGGAAGTTGCGCTGCGCGGGTTGTTCAGAACAAAAATATGTCATTCACGAAGACAAAATTTCGATCAATTGCATCATGCCTCGATCCTCATGGACCAGATTGTGGCAATGCAAGACATACTTTCCGGTAAACACCTCGTATCGTGTCCGCATGGTCACGGTTACAGGTGGATTGTTTCTGACAAGGATGGTGTCGCGCCAGACCGGATCCACCGGCTTCCCATTGATTTTGATCACCTGGAATGGATTGACGTGTATGTGAAAGGGATGGTTCCCGTTCTTCGATGATAATGTCCACTCCTGGACCCCATTGAGTTTCATCGTCCGATCCACACGGGTGTGATCGAACTCTTTCCCGTCAATCATGAACTGACCGCCGGCAATGTCGAACACCAATTCCGGCTGTTGCGGAGGGTCAGTGAGTTCGTTGTCTGTAATTGGGCGAAATGGGGCGAGAGGTCGAAGCTCACGGTTGCTGGGGAGACTCATGTTGAGTCGTGGGCCTGTTACCTGAATATTCGCCAATAGTTGCTCAGGTTCCTGTTTTCCGTTCAGCCCTACCTCCTCCATCTTTTTTTTCAATCTGTACATGCCTGTGGGACCCGCTTTGATCAAAATGTCGGCGCGATTGCCAGGGGCCAAAAATACCTCCTTACTCGTATCGATCTTTCCTAAGGTAATCCCATCAATCGCAATGACATGGAGATCTTGAGGAACGTCTTCTTCATTCACCAGCTCTATGGTGAGCAATTCATCGATGCCTGCATGAATCAATCGCCAGCGTTGAACCTCGCCAGGCTGGAGGATGAGCGCTGGTTCTAATTGCCCATTGATCGTGGTCGGGAGTTGCTGTTGAGGATCGTCGAACGGAATTCTGAGCTGTTGAAAAAGAAACACTTGATCGCGAGCCACTTTGATTTCAGGCACTTGATCAATGTCACCTTCAATAATGAGAGCTCCGGCCATGCCTTCCCGTAATTGAGACGCGGTGGATCCATGCCGGTGCGCGTGGTACCAGAATGTCCCGGCATGATGATGGTCAGGAATATCGAACTGGAATTGCAGATCTTTTCCGGGTGGAATCTCCAGGAGCACATTGTCACTATTTCCCGTCGGCGAAATATGAAGTCCGTGCGTATGTAAATTGGTGGTGTTGGGACAATTTTCTGTGTTGGGTGGGCCGCATTCTCCCTGCTCCCTGGGCAGCTGGTTGAACAAGTCGACTTTCATGCGATCCCCGGCTTTGATCCGAAAGGTCGGACCAGTGAGCCCACCTTCATATGATCGGTTTGGCGGAAGCGGTTTTCCATTGAGTGTATTGTTGGCAAAGGCCACGCGGAGTTTAGTGTTGAGGAACCCATGCATTGATCGTCGAACCTCCGGCTGTGTAAAATGAGCCACGTCCGAGGCATTCGCCGATGGCTTGGCGACACCAGCCAAAGAAGGTGAAGCGGCTTCCCCGATGTTTTTTGATCCCGCATCCCGCATTCTCTGTGGGCCTTCGGCACACCCGGCAAAACCCGACAATAGCAATCCGCCTCCGACTCCAACCGCCGCCTGTAACAACTGACGTCGAGTTAATGGAGATTCTTCAGAAGAACAACTTTCGTCCGGCAATCTTCCATGATCTGTAGTCATCGTGTGGCTCCTTTCCCAAAATTGATCAGATTTTGCAACACCCGCGCGGGCTGGAATAAAAAAACGGTTGTTCTATAATTTATTTGGAAACTTCAAAATGAATCTGATGGATACACAGGGCATCGCTTTGTATACTATCGCCTTATTGATATTCAATAAAGGGACATTGGCCATTAATTGAGCATTTGAGGAGAGAACGTATGCCGGTCCAGTATGATGCGATTGTGATTGGGAGCGGTCACAACGGACTGACATGTGCCTGTTATCTCGCGAAAGCGGGCCTCAAGGTCCTCGTGCTGGAGCAGTATCATTCGATCGGTGGTATGACCAATACAGAAGAGCTGACCCTGCCAGGATTTTTGTCGGACACGCATGCGTTTTGTCTTCAGGTTGCGAACTTTTCGCCGGCGCTCCATGAGCTGCAGTTGGCTCGGTACGGTTTCGAGCTGATTTATTCCGATCCTTGCTTTACTCACGTCTTTCCGGATGGTCGCTCGATCTCGGTGCATCGAAATGTCGATGAAACATGCCATAGTATCGCTCAATTTTCAAAAATGGATTCTGCGACGTGGCGCAGGCTATTCGAACGATTTCTGGCAGTGAAGGAGCAAATGGTCCGTTCCATCAACAGTCCACCACCGACTTTTGCTGACCAAGCGGCCCTCTTGGAGAGTTTGCCTGGTGGCCTGGATGAATACCGCTTTCAGCTTCAGACTTTCCGATCATGGTGCGACGAGATGTTCAAGGCGGAGGAAACCAAGGTTCTATTCGGGTCCTGGGATTTGCATGTGGGCGCTTCTCCGGATGACGTGGGGGGCGCGAGCTTAGCCTGGCTTTTTTCTATGGTCATTCAGCACTTTGGGAATAACGTGGTGAAAGGGGGGATGCGCAATCTTCCTCTGGCACTCGCCGGATATCTTCAAGCTCATAACGGGGAGATTAAGACAGGCGCTCGAGTCAGTAACATCATTGTTGAAGATAGTAAGGCGATCGCGGTACGGCTTGTTGGTGGCGAAGAGATTGAAGTGAGCCGGTTGTTGGCTTCGAGCGTCGACCCCCAGCACCTCATTCTAGACCTGCTCGGGGAGGACCAGGTAGGGATGAACCTTGCCAATAAGATGCGTCAGTATGAATTAGGAGAATCCGTCATGGTTGTGTATCTGGCGCTTGAAGGCCCCGTCGAGTACAAGGCTGGACCACTGGCCGGGCAGTCCGCTTATGTGCATTCTACCCCAGCATCCTTGGATTATTTTTCCCGTCTTTTTTATGAAGTCCGTCGTGGTTGGTTGCCATCAGAGCCGTTTGTTCTCCTCTGCAACGACTCCGCCAGAGACCCAACACGTGTGCCTTCCGGAAAGGGATTAATGAAACTCGTGGTGCAACCGGTTCCGTATATCATCAGGGGTGATGCCACAGGGAGGATAGCGGGTAGAACTTGGAGCGAAGCCAAAGAACCCTTTGCTGATTATATTATCGACTGCATCACGCGGGATTCTATTCCTAATCTCCGAGGAAAAATATTGAAACGAGTTGTCCATAGCCCGGAGGATCTCGAAAAATTGATGCCGAGCGCTCCTCGCGGGACGATTACCCATGGTGCTTTTAAACCCTACCAGATGGGGTCCATGCGTCCGATACCTGAGATGGGACAATATCGGTCTCCGGTAAGGAACGTCTATTTGTGCGGATCCGGAAGCCATCCGGGAGCGGGAGTAACGATGGCGCCGGGACGAAACGCCGCACAAATTATCTACCAAGATCTCCATCTCGATTTTGCAAAAACGCTTGGTACGCAGTAAGTTCTTCGCACTCTCTTCTATTTTAGGGCTTTCTTCCGACCAACAGTCCATTGGCCCCCGGAGAATGAATGGGAATACGGCGCACGTCGGTGAATCCCACTTCCTCCAACCACGCCGTGTACTCACTCCAGGTATAATTCCGACCTTCCGTGTCGATCAACATGCAAAGTGACATCATGGCAGCCGGTAGTGGCCCGGTCTTATCATCATCCATCATGAGCTCGCTAATGATGATGGACCCACTCGGCTCAAGAGCATCCATGCATTTGCGAAGAATAGTGAGGTTTTTCCCTGGGGACCAGTCGTGAAGGATCATCGACAACAGTATAAGATCGGATCCTTTGGGCAACGCTTCCAGGAAGAAATCTCCAGGAATCGTCTCAATTCGATCGGAAAAACCGGCTTCTTTTATATTCTGACGGGCAACCTCCAAAGCCGACGAGAGATCGAAAACGACGGCTCGCAGCGTTGGACAATGCCTCACCGCCTCGATGCAATAGGCTCCTGACCCTCCCCCGACGTCCATCAGACACCGGTAATTCGAAAGGTCCAGAGCTTTAGCCATCGACGTTCCTGATCGCAGACTGACTGCGTGCATTGCTCGAGTGAACATCCGTTGCTCGTCCGGGTTCGAAGACAACGCTTCAAAGAGCCCGGGTTGACTGCCCCAGGTGAGGGCTCGATTCGTTTTCAGTGCCTCGGTCAGATGGAGCCAGGGTTCGTAGACACGCCGGTCAGCCATGAGAATCATCGGACCGAAGTAGTCCGGCTTTCCTGCAATCAAGTATGTATCGGATAGTGCAGAGTTATAAAAGCGCCCCTCGCGCCGTTCAAGAAGGCCTAACGCCGCACAGCCGCTCATAAGCATTTCAACCGGACGCAGTTCAAGTTCGAGGATCGCTGCCACTTCCTCGAATGTCCCCCCGGTCTCGGCAATTTTCGTAAAGAGATCAAACTCAACAGCAGCCGCGAGGGTTTTGGATGCATAAATCCCGGACAGGATCTGCAAGAGAGGGATGGCGGTCAGCTCAGACGTTTCTTCCGATTGCATCCACACAGGTTTTTGTTCTGCCATCTCAAGGACCTACTCCATAGCACATCTCACCAAAAGCCATTCCTGGTCTAATCGGAGTCTCAGAATAAACTGTAAAATCAAGACGGTTGTGCCAAGAAATATCATTGCCGGCAGAGGGACAATCCTATCACTGTCGCTATTAGATGGTACAGTGACAAGTTCTTCTGATCGTGGTGCAGTTTGAAAAGGTGACAGATGGAGTCGTGCCACGGAAGGATATATTAAGGGGGCAGTTTTTCCCCATGTCGTTTGTCATGGATGGTTGGCCATATCCTTGATAACATATTTGAGTCCGGTGACCACACGTGCGAGGTGGTCAAAGTGAATATGATCAGGTGTATCGTTCGTGGTGTGGTAATTCGGATCCCGAAACAGCGCGGTATCCGTCACCATGAGGGCGGGAAATCCTTCCTGCCAGAACGCCCAATGATCGGACCAGCCCACCCCGGGCAACCATTCAAACAACGCGGCGCCTTCGGAGGGAAACTGGGTGTGCTGCCGAAAGGATCCTACAGCCTGCTGCACCCAATCCCTGTTCGTAAGGTTACTGACAAACCCGATGAAATTTCCCTTTGACGGGTAAATGAGACTGAGTGGCGGGGGGTATCGTTGGCTGTTCGGTGCCTCAGTATAATAGCCAATGGTCTCCAGGCTGAGCATAAGGACAATGCGTTCATTCTGCTGGCGACTGCGCTGGGCATACACGCGGCTCCCCATGCTTTGGGTTTGAAAAAAGGGGGGTTCTTCGTTGGCGAAGGCCACAAATCTGAGGGTGCGAGAAACAGGGGATTGGGCGAATTCACGGGCAAGAGCCAATATCGCCGCGACCCCGGTTCCGTTATCATTCGCGCCGGGACTCCCTTTGACGGAATCATAGTGTGCGCCGATGACCAGGATGTCTTCCCGGCGATCGGTCCCGCGTACTTCCGCTTCGATGTTTTCACAGATTTTTCCGGAAACGTTGAATTTATGGCGGAGGACATTATATCCGGCCGCTTCAAATTCCGTGCGAATGTATTCCGCCGCGAGCTGGAGTTGGTCGTAGTGAAAGAGATTGCGTTCTCCTATTTGGATGCTAAGCGTGTGGACATGGGTGTGGAGTTTTTGCTCCAGGTCACGTATTTCGTCAGTCGCTTTCGGTAATGCTCCTTGATAACTACTCCCCGGCATCCAAATCATTCCGTACCATCCTCCTGCACACACCACGATCAACATTCCCGCCATGATGCCCCACTTTGACCTGTTCACCTTTCTCCTCCGACCTTTCCCAACCAGGGTCAATTCTTTCTTGCACTGGTATTCGGTGTTATAGGTGCGCGGTTAATTGGCATTCCGAAGGATTGTGACAATAGGCTGATATTATATGATGTTATAACAATCGGATCGACAGCAAATTGGAATAACTGTTGCGTCGCTGGGGTTTGTTTGTGCCACAGGGATGGCCGGGTGCGCCGGTGAATCGTTCAAATAAAGAGGATACGAGATGATGCAGAAACACCAGGCTCAGCAATGTTTGGGGGATCCATCACGGTTTCCATCGGCTTGCTTCAATTACCAATCATATGATTCTTAGAAACGGGAACGATCGGATCCCTCACGCGCGCCATGTCGTTGGCTGTGAGAAATATCCTTGCATTCAATTGGGAGAAAGTCTGCCAAGAAATTCGGTCGTATTTGATGGCCCACCGCCATGGAATTCGCTCCGATTAATGTTCCACCCGGATTTCGGGAACTCCGGTTTCCTACAGCCATCTTCTGCAATCCTCGCCGGTATAGTCAAACCCTCTGGCAACCCGATCAACATATTCAAACTCATCATGAGACCGAAGGCGTTTGAGCGGTGCTCATCATCGATCTACCACTCAGAGGTGACCAGGGCGCTGCTTGGGGGCAAGGCGTCATAAGCTTTGGCAATCAACATTTTCTTTTCTTCCACATTCAAGTCGTGGAGAATATGGCCCACGAAGAGCGCTTCAGCTTTCGGTCCGGGGTCCGAAAAGAAATTTCCTGGAGGAAGTTGCAACCGACTGGAAAGGGCAAACGATTGGACCATTTTCACAAAAATCGGGTTCGTTGCAGGTATATCAAATCTTCCGCCGGTGATAGGTTCATGCGCCATAGCCGCCTGCAGGGATAAAGGACAAGCGGCTGTTAGGCCAACCCAAAGAAAAAGCCGATTTCCACGGCGCTCACCCGTGCGTTGGAACCCCAGAAGGCCGTCACCAATTCTAGGATTTGGTCCGGCGTCACTTCTCCTGCCATGTTTGTAGCTCCATTTTTTGCATGAGAATCTGTGAGCCGACCTCTTGTGTCTTTGGTGGCGGTATTGTGAGTAAATTAAATTTCTCCTTTGCCATCTTGAGTAAAACGAGGAAATTTGCTCAGTTTTGGGAATTCTCAACCTAGGACTGATCCTTTGCCTTTGATTGAGGATGACCTGCTGGAAAGCATTCATCGATATTTTTGATTTTATTGCTTTCCCGGCAACCAACCAGCCATGACACAGCGTTGTGCGAAAAGCGGCACGAAGCTTTGGGTGTCGAGGGAAATCGAATTCATGAATTGGTCTGCTAATGATTGATCGGCGAAGCATTCATAAACATCATCCAGAAATCCCCCACGGAGCAATGGATGATATAGGAATTCTTGTCCTGGCCCGGTGCGGACTTCCAGGGGATACTCTGCCACGTCAATGTTGATCAACCCGCAGGCTGCCAGCCATGTTCGTGCATCCAGCGCCGAAGGCCGTTCGGCGAGATAGTTCGTAAATGCCTCTCGTTCTTTCGTGAGCCCTTGTTGGGTCATTTCCCGGTCTACGCGTTTCCATAAAGAATCAAACGTCCCAAAGGAGGGGAATGTGAGAACCAATTGCCCGCCAGGCTTGAGAAACCGAACCAATTGCTGAAGGGCGCCTAGACGGTCAGGCCGAAAAAACATAAAGGATAAATTGCCGGTGATGCGATCGAATTGACCGAGATCGGATGGCAATGTTCGGATATCCCCCAGGCGAAATTCCAGCCAGGGGAAATACGGTCCCTGAACTGCGCGGGCGCGTATGAGTTGGGCATGATTGACATCAATTCCAAGGACTTGTCCCCCTGGTCCAACATGATGCGCGAGATAAAAGGCAGGAATCCCATCTCCACAGGCCACATCTAGTATCGTTGCGCCTTCAGAGAGATCCAGGTGAGTTAACAGGCTTTCGGCAAATGGTCTCGACCAGGGATCTTTTTTTGGCAGGTGACACAGCCATGCCGGCGGGTTTTTCAACGAAGATGAATGGGAAGGATTGGGCATCATGAATGGCTACGGCCGGGCATCAATGAAATCCTAGCATGTTGCGTTTATTTACACGAGTGCCTTTGCATCCCACTCATTTTCTCCAGAGGGCTGTGGTCCCGAACCCCTTTTCTCAAAAACCACCACGAGATTTTTTAATCATCTCACTAGGGGGCCCAGCGGGTCAGAGCCAACTTACCGATCCTGCGACCTCAAATTCGATTCTGGCATGATACATTCATAAATGGGCTAAGTTGAGGTGCGAGAGCCATTCAGTCGGTGTGGATTGAAAATTGTCCAAATCTACCCATCGAGCAATTGAGTCTGTCCGACGACTTTCCGGGCATGTTTCATCTACTGAGAGGGCATGATCCCGGTTTGGTTTTCTTCAAGGATGACTTGGTGAAGCAAGGTCTGGTTGGCATCAAACCACTCTATGCGGACCGACGTCTTCAAGCCATCAGGATGAACGGTGATTTTTCCGAAATTGGGTGAGACATTATAAAAATACTCAAATCGTCGCTCTCCAGGGGAAATATAATTGTTCATGGAGCTGGCCAGCGGACCGAAGATATACTCCTTATGATCCGTCATTCCAGGCATCCGGCTTACCGCCCCAATATGCAAATCTCCGGCAAGAAACAGCACGCCGGTGATGCCCATTTTGTTGAGATATCCTAGGATCTCATCTCGCTCATCGGGATATTCTCCCCATTTATCGACGCGAGGATCGGAAAAGGGGACGGAGGAGATAATAAATTTGAAAGTGGCGGAAGAGGCTGCGAGTTGTTCCAATAGCCATTGTTTTTGAACGGTTCCCAACATCGTGTTGGAACCCGGGTTTCGATACTGGCGGGTATCCAGGAGAAAGAGTTCCACAGCCTTTCCCCAGCGAAATGCCCGAAAGAGACGGGTTGAATCTGTCGCATGTTGGCGAATGGGCCAATAGGTAAAAAAGGCCTGGCGACCAATAGGCATGAGTGGATTCGTCGATGTGAAATCACCGTCCACTTCATGATCGTCCCACATCGCATAGACACTAGTCTCGGCGAAAAGCCGTTGGGCAAATTCATCACGGTTATCCCGATATTTGTGCCAATAGTCTGATAATTCTCTGGCAGGCGTATCTTTGTCAGCGTAAATCGTGTCTCCCAAAAAAACAAAAAAGTCCGGACTCACCTTGCGCATGGTTTCCATTATTGAAAAAGGTTGAAAACCATGGCGCGTATCACCGCCAATGACAAAGGTCACGGTCGTCGCCTCGTCTTCAAGTGGAGCCGTGATGAATTGACACGATCGTCCAGGATCTTTCCCCGGTACCAGGCTCCGATACCAATACCGTGTTTTCGGGGTCAAAGTCGTCAGGGGAATGTGGGTGGTGAAATCGGTTTCCGGAGAGGTTGAGACCATTGTGGTTTCTTGAAAGGTGGACCACTGTGGGTCAGTGGAGTATTGAATTTTCAGTGTTTGGGCACCAGTGGTTTGCACCCACACGATGGCTTTATGCGGCGTTACATCTCCCACGGCGCAATTAATTTCGCTGCCTTGCTGTTCGACACTATCCGGAATTTCTATGGAGGCGCATCCTCCCAACACTCCGCAAAACCAGATGAGCCATACCCATTCTTTCATGTCGGTCGGGGCAAGCCCCCATCCCCTTATCCATCGTGGTTCAAGTTTCATTGGATAGTGAATCCTTTTAGATTTTCCCCGCCGGGAGGAATCCCTGGGTGAACAATACAAAAAAGAGGCGGAAGGGAATGAATCCTACTAGGCATAATTGCCTCATGCCCTTTAGCGCACGGGTACGAGGGATAAGATGATGTCGGGTTCGAACCTTCGCTCAAATTTGCACCTTTGCCCTTGCACAGCATACAATTTTAATAGTCTCCCTGAATGACGAGGATACGCGCAACAGTTATGACGCCATTTCCCTTTCTCTGTATTGCCTTGCTTGGGGCTTTTCATCTCACTTCCCCTGATAGGGCGGTCTTCCCTTATCAGGCTGATCCCCAACCCTCCATTCATGTTCAGCCTGTGGCCATGAATACCAATCCGTTTTCGTCGATTCAAACACGCCCAAAGCTTCCGGTCGAACCGGATGAATTCGATCCTCGGGAGATCAATGCCTATTATGATTGGCGCAACGATATGTTTTTCAGAGAGTTTGACCTGACCGGCTCCGGGTCCGTTAATTTCATGACGGCACGTCGAACTTATAAGGTCTGGCTCGATGAGTTCGGCACCCCGGTCGTCTTGACCGTTGGCGATCCGGTGTTTTTTTGGTTTGATTTAAATGGAAATGGGAAGTTTGAGCAGGAGCTGGGTGAGATGTTCAAGGATTCTTATGAGGACGGGGTCACCGGCAATGAAGAGCCCTATGATAATAGCGATCTCCAGGAGCCTGCGGGTCCTGGCCCTGAATGGAATCCTCCCCCACAAGGAGGCTTTAAACAACCGCCCTGCGATTCGCGGTTCGGGTGTTAATGGCTATGATAGCCCAGGACCATTCTCATCTTCAGTTGCCCTTCATTCATCCCCAAACGCAAATCCCACCTGCAAATCTTTCCGGGCTTCAATGGTCACCTCCTGGCGCTGTTCACCCAACACCGGATGCCGGACTAACAACGTATATGTTCCCGGTGGAATGTGGTCGATGGTGAACCGGCCCTCTTGATCAGAAATGGCAAAATACGGGTTGTCAACCACGTACAACCAGTTCTGCATAAAGTCATGCCGATTACAAATGATCCGCACTACGACCCCGTTTTCCATTTTGTTTGAGGGAAATACCCTGACGATTTCATCATGAGGCTGAAGATCCTGATTATGAACCGTGCGCAGAATTTTCCCCCTGGTATCTTTGGACACAAAGGAGTGCAGAACGTGCTTGATTGAATCCTGATTCTGGAATTGCACGGTTTCATTGGCTGCGATGACACCCGTGAACGGTCCAAAATTACAATCTTTGGTCTTGACGTGAAGCCCGAGGGATTCCCCTCCCAGGTATCGAAATTCACCCGTTCCAGGTAAATTGCCCGTATAGGTTTGCGGAGGGAAGGGTTTTCCCGTGTCGATGCCCTCCAGCACGATCACCGCACCAGTCAAGAACCCGTCTCGAGATTCAACTTTCATGAGACTTCGTTCCTGGCCACACACCTCTGGATTTTTTTCTACCTTAAAATGTAAAGGTTCCTTCGAAGAGCCGAGGAAAGAAACCCTTCCATGGATGGATCCAACATTCTGGACGTTCCCCACTTCATACGCATCGGCTGCGCCCGGTGCCATAACCAGCGCCAGACTAGCCAGAACCCACAAAGCAATTGTGTTGTTATCCATGATCCATCTCCTTTTTAGGTTCTTTCCTGGGTTCTCCAAAGGGTAAGTCATCCCTACACAGTCATTTTTTTACATGACCATTTGCCATCCAACCCAAAAAGACCAGGCTTGCCTCAATTGCGGACCGTCGAGATATTGATAAATAGGTGCGCCGGCTTCAACATTCAGATGATTCTCGAGGCCCATAAATTCCGGAAACAGAATATTCACACCTCCCATAAGGTCCAACCGCTGTCCCCCTTGTCGTTCAGGGTCTGCGGTGGGGACAAGAGGGATTTGTGCCGGTCCAACTGTCGTTTGGAGTTGGCCGTCTTCTCTTTTGATGTTGTACCATTGTTGCCAGTTCAATCGGGCAGACGTGCTAATCCAATCAGCCCAACGGTAGGCCCCCCAGGAGTTCACCTTATATCGATTGCCCTCCTTATAACCCTGCTGATTGTGTCCGATGCGAACCGTTCCAAGTGCCTGAAATCCCCACGAAACATTGTTTCGAACCCCGGTATAGGTCAGTCCGGGTAACAGATCGACGGTTCCTGAACCCAACCGCATTGGATAGGGCAGCAATGAGTTATTCCCTAACGGTGTGTTATCCGTAGGATTGATATCTCCGGTGGGCAGCGATACACCCGTATTCAAATGAAACCGATGGGAACCGATACTGGGCGTTTCAAACGCATACAGTCGCCAAAGGGCCGCCAACTTGGTATCCCCGAATCCGCTGGAGTTGGTCGTAAAATTAGCCCCGGCTCTGTTCTGATGTTCCATCTCTTTCATGACGTAGGGGAGCATGGCCATCAGGGTCACCGTATCATTCAAGCCATACATCGCACTGAACATGTGCATTTGCGTCGTCATGTTTTTAGGAGTCACCGCAAAATCTCTTAACACGTCATTGTTGGACAGGTTGTCGGTACCATTCCGCATCTTGTCCATGTACATGTACATATACCGGTAGGTAAACATGAACTCACCCTTGTTATGGGTGTGATCCTGCATGACCCCGATCGGAGCGTGGGAATCGGGTCTTTCAGCCTGATAAAAGTTCCCGATGACGAGCCGTTCCCCTTTTTCTTCGGCCTTTTTCCCTAAAGATTCCTCCACTCCCCCCATGAGACCATCCAACAACGCCCCTTCAGCAGGCGGGAGGGCATAGACGATTCCAAGACTTCCAACGATGAATATGAAACATAGATATCGAATACTCCTAGTCATATTTTGCTGATCCTTTTTTTATTAAAAATGTTCAGTCGATCCAGCCACAATAAATGCAATGAGGATGAATAATTTCTGAATGAATCGATTGAGGGAAAAGAGTGTTTCCAGAGAGCAACGTTCCGCTCGCGAACATATTTAGACAACGCTTGCGACTGAAGCACTCATTGCCCAGAATATTTTTGGTAACCAGGAAATGCGTAATGATGGAAGCTAAACGTAGGGAGGAGGAGCACGGGAAGCTGGAGGAATAATGAAAAGAACTTGAGGAGAGATTGGACGCCAGTCTTCAAATCGAAGAAGGGACTCAACCGGTCCATCTACCAGCATCCGGTGAGTTTCTAGTGTTTGCCCTGCAGCACAAAACCAGGTACACAGAGGCGTGGAATGGGTTCCTTGATGGTGTTGAGAATGGTGTTGCCTGTGCTCAACGGATTGGGCGGTGAGGATGGTACTCAGGGTCAGTAAACACAAAACCAGGGAGACAGCAAATAGGGGAAAAATACGCTTCATATTGTGAGAGCATAAAATTCTTAATGACCTATAATTTTAGTAACAGATATGGAGACCTCACTTCAACCCTATGAGGATGGGGCATTTTTCTACAAAGACCGCTTTAAAAGGCTTTTTAATGACCTGGAGATTGGGAGATCTGAAATGTTCTGAACAATCGATTACTTAAGATTTGCGAGTTCCGACTCCTATGTACTGGAAACTTATTTCCAGGGGAAGAGTAGACGTTTCGACCCTACGGGTATCTTTTTGAATTGTTGAAGGATGAATGCCTTGTTGATGTCCATGATCCGAAGAAACCTTCCTGCTTCCAGGCGGGAAAGCCTCGTGGACAGCCTTCTTAAACAAACTTGATTGCTCGCGAGCTTTCCCTTAACAGAAAATACAAAAAGAATATTTTATGCCAGCGTTTCCGCAGGATTAATCTACCCCTATTCTGGGTTCTGAGACACTTCCAAAATACACCAGAAGATCCCGCGCAGAAACTAAACCGACAATTTTCGGTCCATCACATACGATGAGATGGCGAACGCCTAAGTCCCCCATCAAATCCAATGCATCATGCGAAGTTTGGGCCAATTGGATCGTTGGGAGAGGGGAGGTCATAAGGCTCTCTACTTTGGTTTCATCCAAATTTTTCTTGAGGCCGACAGCCTTGTGAACAATGGCCGTATCAGTAATGATTCCAACAGGTATTCCCTTTCGTTCTACCAACAAGCTTCCAATTCCCTCCTTTTGCATCTTTTCTGCCGCTTGAGTGATTGAAAAACCTTCAGAAATGGTTTTCAGTTCCTTCTGCATAATTTGGACGATCATGTATTGGTCCCTTCTGATGATGTGGTTTGTAAGTTGTTTTTATTATACCAATTTTTTTAATACCGTCACCGTACTTTTTTCATTCCAATCAAACGCCAATCGAACAGGCCGGACTGGTTACCCCAGAAAGAAATATCTCTTAAGGGTCTGTTGAAACAAGCCGCCAGCGGCGTTCTCGCCATTTTTCCGTGCTCACGTACTCAGCGTACGCTCCGCGGGTCAAAACGGCTGCGGCCTTTCCTTCGAGGGGCCTCAGGACAGGACTGGACGGACCCTTCGGGAAGACTCAGGGCATGCTTTGTTGAACCGACCCGTAGCCTTTGATGGGTAATCTCATCCTGCGCAAATTTGCCCTTGAACATCCTTATTATTCAACACTCCCCCTCGTTAAAAATTTTTAGGCCACCTTAACATATACAAAGGACTGTGCAGTTTTCCGGCGCTCATACGGAATAAATAAACAATCCCGTGCTTGAGAGACTCAGATAAGTGCACGCTGGCTCAGAGATCGTCTTTTCACGGTCTTCCGTATTGTTGGTTGACTGGGTGAACCGAATGGTACCTCCTCTACGGCATACACACAATGGACGCCATTGAGGTGAGCATAGATTAGCCTCGTTTCTTCGGTCTGAGTGTCTATTCTGTGAAACAACCCCGTGCACATATCTCCAATGGAAGTTAAGCACCATGCTCTAAACACACGAGTTGGACTCCTCCTGCAGGATCTAAAGGCACATGAATGTATCGTGCCTCGATGAATCGGCAAAAAGGACGATGAAAACCGGTTCCTTCCATGAGGATAAGGTCGTATTTTTCATCTGCCATCACAAATCGACCATAAAGATGCCGGGAATGCATGACGGATCCTCCTGCTGTGCCAATTTGTTTTAGAGATTGCACTAATCCCCACAGTTTGAAAGAGAAAATTTCGGAACACAAGAAAAGCCTTCGCCAGCAGTTCCACAAGCTTTCGCCGAGGGAGAGTCCTCCCTAACATGGCATTATCCAAATACGAGTTTTGAATGCCCCTTCCGATTGACCTCCCTTTCATTGATCCGTTAAGGAGTTTATGGTGGGATATAACCGTGAATAAGAAAAGTGAGAGATTGTGACGATGGCACGAGACCGCATACTCAAGGAAATCCAAACGCTTGATCCCCAAAAGGATCATGAGCGTATTGTCTTTCTCTCGACCTGTTATGATTTTTCCTTCGACACAACCCGGGCTCTGGAGTTTGCCTTGTTTCGCACCTTCTGTGTCCCGAGTATTTCCGGGCTACTGGATCGGACCGGAGAATTCCGGCAACGAACTCAAAAACGTTACGACGATACGGATATACTGGTCAGTGAACTAATGGAATGGGGGTACAGCAGCCAGCGGGGCCGGCGGGCCATCCAACGAATCAACGGGCTGCATGGACGTTTCTCGATTGCGAACGAAGACTTTCTGTATGTTCTTTCCACTTTTCTCTTCGAACCCATCCGGTGGAACCGGAATTATGGCTGGCGACCCATGTGTGAGCAGGAACGCCTCGGTCTCTTTTACTTCTGGCGAGCCGTTGGACGAGGCATGCAGATCCAAGAAATTCCAGAGAATTACCAGACCTTTGAGCGTTTCAATGTCGAGTATGAACGGGAACGATTCCGTTTCACCCCATCCAACCACCGTGTCGGAACCGCTACGGTTGAGCTGTTTGTTGGCTGGTTTCCAAGAATGCTCGCCCCGATGGTCCGCTCGGCTATTTATGCCCTCTTGGATCCTCCGCTCATTACGGCATTCGGCTTTCCTGAACCGTCCCGATTGATGCGCCGGGCGGTGCCCTCACTCCTGAAACTGCGAGCGGGTTTTTTGCGATACCTCCCACCCCGTCGGCATCCCAGGCTACGAACGGAGATGGTTCATCCTTCACATCCTCACGGTTATGTGATCGAACAACTGGGCCCGCCGGAGGAGACGAAAGGGAAAAGAGGATAGGAGAGCTAGACTGCCTATCTCTTATCCTCTTGTAGCGTGACCACGCATATACCATAAAATAACAGTTCTTCTCATAGGCCTTTTCGTTCACAAATGGGAGATTCAATCATGAACATAGAGTCCATTATTTCATTCACACGACATTCTCGCCTGGGGTTTTGGTGCCTCCTGTTGGCGTTTCTCCTTACCGGCCTGACTGCCGGCTGTTCACATCAACCATGGGACATCGACACTTACATCCAGAATCTTGAACGGCCTGAGCGGGATGAATACCAACAGCCGGAAAAGGTTATCGAAGCGTTGAACATCATGCCCGGTATGGTGGTGGCTGATGTGGGAGCAGGCTCAGGATACTTTACGCGCCGGTTCGCGAAAGCGGTTGGCGAAACGGGGCACGTGCTGGCCGTGGATATCGAACAGAAAATGCTGGACCACAATAAACAGGAATTGGAAATACTCGGGATGGCCAACCGAGCCACATTCATTTTGGCTAAACCGGACGATCCGTCAATTACCAAAAACAGCGTGGACCTGGTCTTTCTGTGCAATGCGTATCATCACGTCGAACATCATGCCGATTATTGGGCCAAAATCAAATCCGCGCACAAACCCGATGGACGGGTTGTCATCATCGATTTCTACCACGATGAACGGACAGGCAAACTCAGCTTCTCCAAACATCATCTGGTTCCCAGAGAACGCGTCATCGCGAACATGGAGAAAGTGGGCCTCACTTTGTCAAAGGAGCACACCTTCCTCCCCCGCCAATATTTTTTGGAATTTGTTACAGACAAATAGGCTTGATAAATCTGACGCTATGGATTCCTTGCAATAAAGAGAGAGTCACTTTCAACTAGATTTTAAAAACTAATTGGTCCATGGTTTCTTGCATTATGGAAAGGGATTCTTATGAAAAGAAAATATCATTG
>BQIW01000065.1 GCA_021604105.1 Nitrospirales bacterium
GCGGCGTTGCCCTTGACCCCGAATGGGAAGGTGGATCGTAAGGCCTTACCGGCCCCGGATCGGGCCGGCCAGCGGAGCACGGCCTATGTCCCGCCGCGGACCCCGACGGAGGAGACGCTGGCGCGCATTTGGACCGAAGTGTTGAATGTACCTCAAGTGGGGGTCCACGATAATTTTTTTGATCTTGGCGGACATTCCTTATTGGCAGTCACCATGGTTTCCCGTGTGCGTGATGCATGTGGTGTCAAACTCAATCTCAAAGATGTGTTTTTTTCGATGACCGTGGCGGAATTGAGCATGGTCGTTGAAACAGCGGAGAAAGCTCTGAATGCGAGAGATGCCGAATGGATGACGGAACTTCTCGATACATTGGAAAAGTAGTCACGTGTGCCCTTTCGCTGTGCGAACAACCTCTGAAGGTCTTCAATCCCTGGGATCTTTGGGTAAATTGGGTGAATCCTTACGTCCCTTTTCCAGGAAACAGCCGATCACGTTTTGTCTTATAGGAGTCGATGAAAAATGAGTACTCAATCGACCGTTGCGGAATCTGAATTCATCACGATCGCCAAGCGGTTTGTTGCATTGTCCCCTGAAAAAAAAGATGTTTTTGAAAAATCGTTAAAAGCTAAGGGGCTGGATATTTGGGCTTTACCCATCGTTTCGCGATCACGGGAATCGGAATATTTTCCTCTGTCGTTTGCTCAGGAGCGGCTGTGGGTTCTGGATCAGCTTGAATCAGGAAGTGCTCGGTACAACCTGTTTTTCGGCATGCGTTTTTGCGGCGAGTTGAATCTTCAAGCGCTTGAGCAAAGTGTGAACGAAATCATCCGCCGGCATGAAGTGTTACGGACCAATGTGGTGAACGTTGATGGACAGGGCCGACAACTGATCCGGGAGTTTTGTCCTGTCATTCTCCCAGTCACAGACTTGCGCCAGTGTGATCTTCCTGCCAGAAAGAAGATGTTGGCGGATATGGCTCGGACTGAAGCATTAACGCCGTTTGATTTGATGAACGGGGCGGTCGTGCGAATTCGGGTCGTGCGCTGTCAAGAAACTGAGCACATCTTGATGTTCACGATTCACCATATCGCCTTTGACGCCTGGTCGGTGGGTTTGATGACCGATGAACTGAGTCGTTTGTACGAAGCATTTACTCAAGAAAAGCCTTCTCCTTTGGTCGATCTTCCCATTCAATACGTCGACTTTGCGTGTTGGCAGCGAGAGTGGCTGGAGAGCGAACACTATGAAACCCAATCGACCTATTGGAAGAAACAGTTACAAAACCTCGTTGGACGAGGCACCCTGCCTCTTGATCGAACGCCTCCACTCCTTCGGTCTTTCGAAGGGGAGGTGGAAAGCCTGACGCTTTCCGAAGCCTTGTCCCGTCAGATCTATGCCTTATGCCGCCGATCAGGCGTCACACTCTATATGCTGATGCTTGCGGTGTATCAACTCTTGATCAGCCGATACAGCGGACAGGAAGATGTTTGTGTGGGAACCTCGATCGCGAACCGATTTCGCCCCGAAACCGAAAAGCTGATTGGCTTTCTCGTGAATACGCTCGTCATGCGTACTTCGCTGACCGGGGATCCGAGTTTTCCGGAGTTGTTGAGAAGAGTTCGATCTGTGGTCACAGAAGCGTTGGCTCATCAAGATCTCCCCTTTGAAAAGTTGGTGGATTTGTTGGGGGTAACACGAGATTTACATACCAACGCGTTGTTTCAAGCATTTTTTGTGTTGGAAAATGTCCCGGAGGAAGATTTACGAATTGCAAATGTCACACTCGAATCCCTTGAAGATGAGGATAATTCTCATCTGATTCACTTTGACCTGACTCTGCGTATTGCCGAAGATGAAGAGAAGGGGAGAATTGCCTGCCACCTGGAATATGCTCGCGAGTGTTTTGAGCAATCCACGGCGATCCGGCTGCTGAATCATTACCACACTTTGTTGGAAGCGGCAGTGGCACATCCGGAGTCGCGATTGTCAGAGTTGTCATTATTGAGTGAGGTGGAGCGTCGGCATCTGCTGGTGGATTTGAACGATACCCATGTGCCCTATCCGCAAGACATCTGTATTCATGATTTGTTCGAGTCACATGCAACCAAAAATCCCGATACGCCAGCCGTCAGGTCTGAAGAAGAAGTCCTGAATTATCGGGAACTGGATCGCCGTGCGAATCAGCTGGCCAGGCGTTTGCGAGGATTCGGAGTCGGTCCGGAAGTACGGGTGGGCCTCTGCTTCGAACGCTCCACAGATCTGGTCATCGGGTTGCTGGCTGTGTTGAAGGCCGGAGGGGCCTATGTCCCACTCGACCCCAAGCTTCCTCACGCACGGATGTCGTACATGCTGGCCAACAGTCACGCGCAAGTCGTGCTGACGCAGATGCAGTGGAGCGATGTCTTCGCCGAACAAGAAATGGTCTGTCTGTGTCTGGACCGTGATTGGCCGGAGATCTCGGCTCTGGATGATGCCCCTGTTGTCTGTGGCGTCCGTCCGGACAACCTCGCATATGTGATTTATACCTCCGGTTCCACCGGCCATCCGAAGGGCGTGGCGGTCGAACATCGACAGCTTGTCCATTACATCTCTGGGGTGTTGGATCGGCTCTCGCTTGATGACGACGCAAGCTTTGCCACGGTCTCAACGGTCGGAGCCGATCTGGGCAACACGTCAATCTTTGGAGCTCTCTGTTCGGGGCGCACGCTTCATGTTCTGGCGACTGATCGTGGGTTCGACCCTGATGCGATGGCTGAGTACATGCATACCCATGACGTCGGTGTCTTGAAAATTACTCCGACTCATCTCCTTGGGCTGCTGGATGCCGCGAAACCGGAGCGGGTGTTGCCCCGGCGTTGCTTGATTCTGGGAGGCGAGCCTGTGCGGACGGATTTGATCAACACCATCCGTCGCCTGTCGTCCGATTGCATGATCGTCAATCACTATGGGCCAACGGAAACGACAGTGGGCGTTCTCATTCATCAGGTGGAGCATAGCAGTGGAAGCGAGGCATGTGTGCCGCTTGGTCGACCTCTGCCCAACGTGCAGGCTTACATTCTCGATAAGGATTTTCAGCCGACGCCGATAGGCTTGCCGGGTGAACTCTATATCGCCGGCAACGGCTTAGCCAGAGGATATCTTCAATGGTCCGGGTTGACCGCGGAGCGGTTTCTTCCCAATCCGTTTACCCGCCAACCAGGTGGCCGGTTATACAGGACGGGTGACAGAGCGCGATATGCAGCCGATGGGACTATAGAGTTTCTCGGGCGTGGCGATCATCAGGTGAAGTTTCGCGGGTTCCGCATTGAACTCCAGGAGATTGAATCCCATCTGCGGAATGAGTCGGAGATCAAGGATGCCGTCGTCATCGTTCGGGAAAGTGCGGATCGAACCCCGCAATTGGTTGCGTACCTTGTGGCTTCCCCTGCTCTTGACCTTGCTGCACTGCGATCAAGACTCGGGCAGACTCTTCCAGAATACATGATTCCCAGCACGATCGTCGTTTTACCATCTCTGCCCTTGACATTTAACGGAAAAGTGGATCGTACGGCTCTGCCGGCAATTGAAGAAAACTCCATGACCGGCCGGCAGGAGTATGTGGCCCCACGGAATGAAATCGAGACACGCTTGGCCGAGATTTGGGCAGAGGTCCTCCGTGTTGAGCAGGTGAGTATTTATGACAATTTCTTTGACCTCGGCGGTGATTCAATCGTCAGCTTGCAGGTTATAGCCCGTGCACGGAAGCGGGAGATCATCCTGACGCCGAAACAGCTTTTTGAATGTCCGATTATTGCCGAACTGGCTGTGCTGGCGACCTTTCAACATACGGATCCACGGCCATTGCTCAAGAACGTTGATCGCACCCAACCGTTGTTGTTGTCATACGCCCAGCAACGCTTGTGGTTTTTGTGGCAGATGGATCCTGGAAGCGCTGCTTACAACATTTCCAATGCTGTACGGCTAATGGGGGGACTTCGAATCCAAGCTCTCCAGCAAGCATTAGATATGATCGTAAGGCGTCATGAAACCTTGCGTACCAACTTTTGTGAAGAGAGTGGACAAGTCTGCCAGGTCATTCACGAGGCGAAGCCCGTCAATCTTGTCGTGAAGGATCTGAGTGGTTGCTCCTCGACCGAACGCGAAGAACGAGTTCTCGCACTGGCCGAGGAGGAAGAAATGGCGCCGTTTGACCTGGAGCACGGCCCTTTGTTGAGGGTGGTCTTACTGAGGCTTGCAGAAACCGAGCACGTGCTGGTGATGACGATGCACCACATCGTTTCGGATGGGTGGTCGATGAATGTTCTCGTCGAGGAATTTGTGCGCTTGTATGAGGCCTATAGCCAAGGGGTAGAACCGGGATTGCCCGCGCTGACGATTCAATATGCCGACTATGCCCAGTGGCAGCGAAGCTGGTTGGAGTCGGGTGAATTAGGGAGACAGCTAGAGTACTGGAAGGGGCGACTGAACCAACTCCCCCCCATGCTGGAACTCCCTACCGATCGGGTGAGACCCGCGGTGCAACAATATGAAGGGGCAACCTACGAGTTTGAGGTTGATGAAGAATTGACCGGAAAGTTGAAGGTGTTAGCGAAGGAGAGCAACGTTACCCCTTTTATGTTCTTGCTTGCGGCATTCAACGTGCTCCTTTTCCGTTACACGGGAAAGACGGATATTTTGGTTGGAGTGCCCATCGCCAATCGAGGCCCGGCGGACACGGAGGGGTTGATTGGGATATTTGTCAATTCGTTGGTGCATCGAGCGGATCTTCGCGGCAATCCCCGCTTTCAAGACGTGCTCCAACGGGTAAAGACGGTGGCCCTGGAGGCGCAGGAACATCAGGACTTGCCATTTGAGCGGTTGGTCGAAGTGATCAATCCACAACGGAATCTCTCTCATCACCCATTGTTCCAGGTGATGTATAACCATCAGTGGCGAAAGCATGAAGCGCTGCACGAGCTGACCGACCTTCGGATTGAAGGTCTGGCCAGTGAGAGTCACATTACGCAATTTGATTTGACGTTGAATACCGAAGAAAGTGCGGGACAATTCTTTATGTCATGGACCTATAGCACGAACCTTTTCGACCAATCTACGGTTGAGCGGTTGGCACGGCATTGGGGTCATCTGCTGAAGGGAATCGTCAAAAATCCGAGCGAGCGCATTGAGAACTTGCCGCTTTTGGATGAGATCGAGTACGGACAGGTGGTCAGGGAGTGGGATCACACGTGTTTGGACAATCTGAGCGATCGATGCCTGCATGAGTTGTTCGAGGAGCAAGTCGAACTGTATCCAGGGAACGTGGCGGTTGTGTGTAAAGGGCAGAGCCTCACCTATGCCGAGCTGAACGTGCGGGCGAACCGACTCGCCAAGAAGCTGGTGAAACTTGGAGTGGGCTCGGACATGCTCGTGGCACTGTGTGTCGAACGATCACTAGAGGCGGTTGTAGCCCTCTTGGGAGTCCTCAAAGCGGGTGGAGCTTACGTGCCGATCGATCCCGACTGTCCAATGGAGCGAATTGCCTTCATGTTGGCGGATTCACAAGCTGCGGTGCTTTTAACCCGTAAGGATCTCAGTCAGTCGTTGCCCCCAGGTCATGCGCCGGTGATCTGTTTGGACGAGGAAGAGGCGGCGATGCCTTCCGATGTCGAGGGAGAACGCATCATCAAGAAAATACCATCAGACTCGTTAGCGTATGCCATCTACACATCGGGATCGACAGGACGTTCCAAGGGGGTCATGATCTCTCATCGCAGCGCGGTCAGTTTTCTGTTGTCGATGCAGGAGCAGTTGGCTCCGACCGAACGGGACAGTCTGCTGGCGGTGACGTCTCTCTCGTTCGATATTGCTTTATTAGAACTCTTCTTACCACTGATGGTCGGTGCCAAGGTCATCCTTGCCGATAGAGAGACCGTGCATGATGGAACTCGGCTTATAGAGTTGCTGGCCGGCTCCGGGCCAAGCTTCATGCAAGCCACGCCTGCGACATGGCGCATGCTGCTGGACGCAGGTTGGGAAGGGATGTCGGGGCTGAAGGTGCTATGTGGAGGAGAAGCCATGACCACGGACCTGGCGGCTCAAATGTTGAAGCGCGGCGTACGACTCTGGAATGTGTATGGTCCCACTGAAACCACGGTATGGTCGACTATCCATCCCGTCGAGTATGCGGCTGGACCGATATGCATCGGCCGACCCATCGCCAACACGGGGATCTACATACTTGATGGCTCCCTACAGCCGGTGCCGGTCGGTGTACCGGGCGAGTTATATATCGGTGGATTAGGTCTTGCCAGGGGATACTGGAATCGTCAAGGACTGACAGCGGAACGCTTTATTCCCGATCCGTTCGGAACGAGAGCCGGCGGAAGACTGTATAGAACTGGAGATGTCGGGCGTTGGCTGCCGGATGGAACCGTAGAATGTTTTGGCCGTATCGATCATCAGGTGAAAATTCGCGGGTACCGGATTGAGCCGGGAGAGATCGAAGCCCGCCTTGTCGAACATCCGGGTATACGAGAAGCCGTTGTGCTGGCACGGGAAGACCAGCCAGGCGATAAACGTCTGGTGGCCTATGTGGTGCGCGGAGAGCCATCGCCTGATGCCAGCGAGCTTCGAACGTATCTGCAACCCACATTGCCGGAGTACATGATTCCCTCCACGGTCGTGTTTCTCGACGCGATGCCCTTGAACACGAACGGCAAGATAGATCGCCGAGCATTGCCCGTTCCGGAGAACAGCCGATTTGACGATGACTACGTCGCGCCTCGCACCGCGGCCGAAGAAATTCTGGCCGGGATATGGACCGAAGTTTTAGGTGTGAAGACCATAGGTATCAGAGACAACTTTTTCGAGTTGGGTGGCCATTCATTATTGGCGACTCAGGTGATGTCTCGACTGCGTGCGGCCTTTCAAGTTGAATTGCCGTTGCGTAATTTGTTTGATTTTCCAACGGTTGAAAAATTGGCTGGAGCCGTGGAGCGTACTCTTTCCGGCAACGCAAGCCACGGGACCCCATTGCTGATTCCCGTCACACGGAAAGAGCACATGCCAGTGTCCTTTGCGCAGCAGCGATTATGGTTCTTGTCGCAACTGAAACCGGATGGATGGTCTTACAATCTGCCGGTTGCGCTGCGTCTCGTCGGGACAGTAGATATCCCCGCACTGGTGAACAGTGTCGAAGCGGTCGTTCGCCGTCATGAGACTTTGCGGACGACGTTCCGGGCTGTCGACGGGGAACCTATGCAGAGCATTGCCGTGGAAGGGAATGTGGCCATGCCCGTTGAGAATCTTCACGATGTGTCGGAGGATGAGCGTCACGAGGCCGTCCATCGCCTGGCTGTAGAGGAAATGCGACGGCCATTCCGTCTCGATCAAGAGGCTCCTATTCGTCTGCGATTGTTGAAGCTGGAACAACAGGAACATGTTCTGTTGATTGTTTTGCATCATATCGTAGCCGATGCCTGGTCTATGGCTCTTTTGGCCCATGAAGTGGGGGTGTTCTATGCGAGTTGCTTGTATGGGAACGATGCCTGTGATGCCAGTCTTAACCGATTGCCGGTCCTACCGATTCAATATGCCGATTTTGCGTATTGGCAGCGCCAATGGCTTCAAGGAGACGTTCTTGAAGATCACCTTTCGTATTGGAAACAGCGATTAGGGGCTAACCCTCCGGTTCTTAGGCTTCCCACCGATCGGCCACGTCCGTCCGTTCAATCCTATCGAGGCGCACGTTTGACTTTTTCGGTTTCTCAATCCGTGACGGAAAAAATTCAGTCAATAGGTCGAGGGAACGGGGTGACGTTGTTCATGACGTTGCTGGCGGCATTCAACGTGTTATTGTTTCGCACCACCGGCCAGGAAGACATCATCGTGGGGACCGATGTCGCAAATCGCAACCGTGAGGAGACCGAGGGGTTAATAGGATTTTTCGTCAATGTATTACCCTTTCGTATTGATTTGAGCGGAAATCCCACGTTTAGCGACTTGCTTCAAAGCGTGCGCGAGGTAGCGTTGGAGGCCTACGCTCACCAGGATTTACCCTTTGAGAAAGTGGTGGAATCGCTAAAGATTACGCGTGATCTCGGCAGCAATCCGCTTGTTCAAACATTGTTTGTCCTTCAGAACGTTCCCGAACCTTCCATGGAACTACCCGGCTTGGAGGTCCATGCCCTGGACCTTGAAACCGAGGTATCGCGGTTTGATCTTGGACTCTTCATGGAAGAGACCATTGAAGGACTGTCGGGAATGTGGAAATACAGCCTGGATTTGTTCAACGAATCGACCATTGTCAGGCTTTCCAAAAGTTTTCTGACCCTGTTAGAGAGTATCGCTGCTGATCCTGAAGCCCGAATACGAGACCTCGACACATTGAGTGATGAGGAAAGGGAATCGCGAATGATGGAGCACAAACACCGTGATGCGGTCAAACACATTAAATTTAAAAATATTAAACCTAAAGCCGTGCCTCTTCAGCAACGAACCCTGGTGAATCGAAGCTTTCTGTCTTCGGATGACACACTTCCCATGATCATACAACCTGCGGTTGAAGATGTAGATTTATTCGGCTGGGCAAAGGACAATCAGCTGCATATTGAGAAGGAACTCCTTATACATGGGGCTATACTGTTCCGCGGATTCTCGATCAGAAAAATCGAAGAATTTGAGGAAGTCATACGCGCTATTTGTCCGAATTTGTTCGGCCAGTATGGAGATCTCCCGCGTGAAAAGGCCAGCCGTCACATATACGGGACGACGCCGTATCCTCCGGATAAACCTATCTTGTTTCATAACGAAAGTTCGCATATGCATCGCTGGCCGTTGAAACAGTCGTTTTTCTGCCTACAGGCAGCCCAGGAAGGCGGCGAAACTCCCATTGTCGACTGCCGCGAAGTCTACAGGCGGCTGCCTTCAGAGATCCTAGACCGGTTCTATGAAAAATCTCTTATGTACGTGCGGAATTTCACGCCGGGTTTTGATGTAAGTTGGCAAGATTTCTTCCGCACCGATGAGAAAGCGGCTGTTGAGGGAGCCTGCCGGGAGAACGGGGTCGATTACACATGGCTGAAGGATGGAGGTCTGCAAACCCGGCAGATCTGTCCCGCGATTACCAAACATCCGAAGACCGGCGAATGGGTCTTTTTCAATCAAGTTCAGCTCCACCATGTTTCGTATTTGGAATCCACCGTCCGTGATTCGTTGCTGGCGTTGTTGGGGATGGAACGACTTCCCCGGAATGTCTATTTCGGGGATGGTTCGACAATCGATGATGCGGTTGCCCGGGAAGTCGGTGAAATCTACGACCGCACGGCGGTCCGCTTTGTGTGGCAAGCCGGCGACCTTCTGTTGTTGGACAACATGCTGGTCGCCCACGCCCGGGACCCCTATAAAGGTCCACGCAAGATCGTTGTGGCCATGGGGGAGATGGTGAACCAAGAGTCATTGCAGATAATCGATGTATAAAGGATGATGGTGATGCCACAGAGTCTTCAGGGAATCCGGCTTTCCCCCCAGCAAAAACATCTTTGGATGCTCCAAGGAGATCATCGTCCCCGTGCGGCTCACTGCTCGGTGACGCTCGAAGGTCCACTCAATGTCACAACATTGGAAGCCGCGATGCAATCCGTGGTGGGCAAGTATGAGATTTTCAGGACGACCTTTCATCGTGAATCAGGGGTAAAAGTGCCGTTTCAAGTCATTCATGATTCGTGTAATCTGTCATGGCACCATCTGGATTTAAGCCACCTGGCCGTCGAACAACAGGAACGGGAACTCCGGCGTCTGATTGATGAACAGCAGACCTGGCCGTTCGACTTCGAGACTCTCCCGCTTCTAGGCCTCCGTTTGGCGAAATTCTCGCCCCGGAAACATGCGTTGCTCATTCGTCTGCCTGCGTTGTGCGCCGATGTCAGGACCATCAGGAATCTCATACGAGAGCTTTCATCGACATATGAGGCTTGTTGTGAAGGCAGGGATCGTTCTGATGATCCGGTGCAGTACGCGCAATTCTCTGAATGGCAAAATGAATTGCTGACTGACGAAGATGGAGAAGCGGGTCAGGCCTATTGGCATCGTCAAGATTTCGGCTCTTCTCCTCCACTTGTCCTTCCCTTTGAACGCGTCGGAAGGAACGACACGCAGCCGTGCCGCGAGGAGCATGGCAAGGAACTGGCTCCTTCCGTTGTTGAAGCCCTCACAAGCATGGCCCTGCAGTCTCAGCGTTCTGTCGCAGCCATGTTGTTGGGAACCTGGTATGCGCTCCTATGGAAGTTGACCGGCAAACATGATTTGGTGATCGCGATGCTCTGTGAAGGAAGACCGTATGACGAGTTACATGAGAGCATGGGACTATTTGCCAAGTGGCTGCCGGTTCGGCATCGAATCAGTCCTGATAGCCGATGGTGTGAGGTGGTGTCTCAGGTAGAAGCCTTGGTCAACGAAAGCAGTTCCTGGCAAGATCATTTTGTTTGGGATGATGACGGTACTATGCAAACCTTGGAAGAAAACCTATTCGGATTCAGTTATGAACCATGCGCGGACGCGTTCATGGCCGGCGGCGTTTCATTCATGTTGCATCGGTACGGGGCCTGTTTTGACCGATTCAACATGAAGCTGTCCTGTACGCAGGGGACTCGATCCTTGCGCTTGACGTTTACCTATGATCCTGAACGTTTTCCTGGCCTGGCTGTCCAATGCTTCGCTGAGCAGTTTGAAACACTGCTGGCCTCGGTCGTCTGTCGGCCGGATGCTCGACTGGAGACGTTACCTATTTTGAGTGAAGCAACGCGCCGGCGCGTGCTCGTTGATTTCAATAAGACTTCATGGTCGGGAACTGATCACGTCTGTCTACACGAGTTGTTTGAGGATCAAAGCGTGAAGGATCCGGCCCGGATCGCAGCGGTCTGTCAGGATGTGTCCTTGACCTATGCAGAACTGAATGGCCGGGCCAACCAGGTCGCCCGGTACCTGCGTGGTCATGGTGTCGGACCACTCACGCTCGTGGGGTTTTGGGTGGAACGTTCCGTGGAAATGGTCGTCGGACTGTTGGGCATCCTGAAAGCGGGCGCGGCCTACGTCCCGCTCGATCCCGGTGCGCCGGTCGCACGGCTCCATTCTCTTCTGACACAGATTGATGTGTCCTGTTTGGTGACTCAGGAGTCTCTTCTTGGGCAAGGACTGGATTTCAATGGAAGGATTCTGTGTTTGGACCGAGATCGGACTCTCCTCGATGGCGAATCGTCCGAGAATTTGGGCCGCTTGGTTTCACCCCACGGTTTGGCGTATGTGATGTATACCTCCGGATCGACAGGGGCGCCCAAAGGGGTAGCCGTCACGCACGGCAACATCGTGAATTACACCTCGGCTGTCAGTCAAATCCTTTCGATAAAAGAGGGCTGGGGGTTTGCCACGGTGTCCACCCTCAGTGCCGATTTAGGAAATACCGTCGTCTTTCCTTCCTTAACGTCGGGAGGGACTCTTCACATTATTCCTTATGAAACCGCAATGAGCGGGAATATGCTGGCTGACTATTTCGCCTCTCATCAGATCGATGTCCTGAAGGTGGTGCCCTCACATTTCCATGCGCTTCTTCGTTCAACAGATGGGGTCACGTTTGTGCCGAAGAAATATCTCATTTTCGGTGGGGAGGTGTTGTCGGTTGAACTGGCCGATCGGATCATCGACGGTTCGAACGAGTGCAAGGTGGTCAACCACTATGGTCCCACAGAAACCACAATCGGGTCTCTTGTTTTTCCTCTCAGTCAGGGTTCGGATGAGGAGTCTCGCTGGAGTGCCACGGTTCCCATTGGGCGACCGCTCGGAAACACCCAAGCCTTTATCCTGGATAGGCAACTTGAACCTGTTGCGGTGGGTGTTCCCGGAGAGTTGTACATTGCCGGGATGGGGGTCGCCTGGGGGTATCTTCATCAACCGGCTCAGACCGCGGCACGATTTCTCCCTCATCCCTATTCAGACGCACAGGGGGCGCGATTGTATCGGACCGGAGATCTGGCCCGTTTGACCCCTGATGACACCATTGAGTTTTTAGGGCGTCGAGACCAACAAGTCAAGCTTCGCGGCTTCCGGATTGAATTGGGAGAGATTGAAGCCCACATCGCCAAAGCTCCGGGAGTGCGCGAGGGAGTGGTGGTGGTGCGGGAGGACACCGCCAACGAAAAGTCCTTGATGGCGTATGTTGTTTCATCAGGAGGCCTCGCTCCCACGGCCGGCATCATCCGGGACTATCTGAAGGAGCGGGTACCGGAGTATATGGTCCCCGGCACGGTGGTGTTTCTTGATTCATTGCCCTTAACGACGAATGGAAAGGTGGATCGGAACGCGTTACGCGAACTTGACGGTGAAAGAGTGACGACCGAGTATGTGGCTCCCAGAAATCCGACTGAAACATTGCTCGCTGACATCTGGTCGGAACTCTTGAAACGGGAGCGGGTCGGTATTCACGACAACTTCTTCGATCTGGGCGGGCATTCGTTGCTCGCTGTGCAGTTGCTCCATCGTATACAAAAGGCGTTCAGGAGTGAACTCTCATTAATGACGGTGTTTCAGTCGCCGACGATCGCGAGCCTTGCGGATGTCGTCGTCAACGCATTGCGGGTTCCGTCGTCGCCGTTGATTGCGCTCAAAGGGGAAGGATCGCGACGACCGTTATATTGCATCGATTCGACCGGAAATCATGTTTTCGCCTATCAACCTCTTGCTCGGTCACTCAGTGTCGATCAACCGGTCTATGGAGTCGAGTTGCATAACATTTTTACGCTTTCCCCGAAAGCCATCTCGATTGCAGCGCTGGCTAAGGAATACGCGCATGCGATCCATCAGCATCAGCCGGAAGGACCTTATCATCTACTCGGGTGGTCTTTAGGTGGCGTGATTGCGCTCGCGATTGTTCATGAATTGGAAGCGTTGGGGCAGTCTGTGGCATTCCTGGGTTGTTTAGACACCCAAACGCGCTTAGCCTTGTATGAAAACTCGATGCCGAGCCTGCTTGATGAGCTTGCAGGATTTCTTGAACCTGAATCGCGGGAAGAGTTAAGGGCTTTGCCTGACAATGAACGACAAGCCATTCAAGGCCGTCTTTTGACCTTGCAACCGGAGGAACAGGTTAACGCCCTGATTTTTTGGGCTCAGGCGCAAAGGTATCTTGACGCGGATGTCCCGCTCGAGGTGATCAAAAATCGATATGCCTTATTGAAAGATGAGGCGCGATTGATGAAAACCTATCGATCCCGGCCGATTCATGCATCCATACATGTGTGGTGGGCCACGAAAACCTTGGAGCGTGAATCCGGAGTTCCTCCGATCGATTGGACTTCGTATACGACCGGCTTGGTTCACAGTGAGATCATCGAGAGCGATCATGATGGGCTTCTGGGGAATCCTCGCCTTCCTCGGCAGATCGATGAAATTTTAACTCGGTTGGCATGAACACCATGGAAGCAGAGGAAGACCGTCAAGTATAGGCAAAATGGGGAAGGTGGTTTTGAACGAAAAGGAAATCAGAGGCCTCCTGAGGAGAATCTGCAACAAGTGACGTACGTAAAACGCTTGCGTTATCTCATTAAAGAAACTATCCACATCGACTTCGCTGCTTGAGCGAAAATGGTTTCTGGTTCACCCTCCTATAGAAAACGACTGTTCGCCCTCCATGGTTGGTTGGGGCTGAATGTCGGTCTCTGGTTATGCGTGGTCTGTTTGACAGGCGCCATTGCTTCACTAACCTACGAAATTGAATGGGTAACAGATCCGGCGTTACGAATACAGCCCCAGGGCCCGATTCAATGGCAACAGACCTATGAGACATTGACCCGTGCGTATCCTGGCGCGGAAATTAGCGTATTGAGCGCGCATGAAACGGCGGTGTTGGATTCGCTGGCGTGGCAATCGTATATCACCTATCCGGACGGACGTTGGGGGCAAGCCCGAGTCGATCCGTATCACGCCACCATTGTCCGCCCGGCCCGACAACTGTATCTCACGCATTTTATCCGCCAGCTGCATTACAATGCGCATTCTGATATCGGGTTTTATATCATTGGCTTTCTCGCGCTTCCATTGTTCCTGGCCGCGGTCAGCGGGATGCTGTTCTACAAAAATTGGTGGCGGAGTTTCTTCAAGCTGCGAACCGGCCATGGCCCACGTGTGTTCTGGTCGAGCGCGCACCCGTTTATCGGGGTATGGTCCTTAATTTTCGCGATCATTATTGCGGTCACCGGCATGTGGTATCTCACCGAGGACTTCCTTGCGGAAGACCTGGTCATTCCGGAAAGGCCGACCCTCTCGGCGGAACAATTGGCGGCCCATGGTCCGACGCCCAAGAAGCTGCCGTTGGAGCAGTATATCTCCGCTGCCAGAAAGGCGTTTCCGGACCTGGAACCGACGGGCGTTGAATGGCCGTACTCGTCCAATGAAACGGTGAGCGTGTGGGGGCGAACCGGGGCATGGCTCATCAGGGATCGCGCTAATGTGGTGTATTTGGACCCATTTTCCGGTGACGTGATCGCCGTGGAGAAGGCCCGCGACAGCGGGCTGTTGACCTGGTGGGCCAACAGCGTGGATTCCCTGCATTTCGGCTATTGGGGGGGACTGGCCGGGAAGGCGCTGTGGTGTTTTTTTGGCCTTAGCCTGCCGGCGTTGATGCTCAGCGGTGCCTATCTGTCCTTTCGCCGATCCGGACTTATCGGTGGAAAGCGAACTGGGAAAAACGCAGACCGTTCCCCGATATGGAAACGGTTCCCCATGCGTTCCATTATCAGCGTGGGATTGTTATGCGCAATCGTGTGGACCACCACCATTTCCTGGCAAGCGAAGCAAAACGTCGTACCTCCACCGTTCGTCACCCTGGGATCTGCCTCGATCGGACCGTGGACGGCCTCCTTGTCGCGTGAACCCGAGATGCATCTGGGTGAGACCACCAATTACTATCTCCGGATAGAGGCAGGCGAAGACCGGGTCCCGAATTTCAAACAGGCCAGGGTACGTCTTGCCGACTCTCGCACGCCGTCGGAACCAGTGATGGCCAGTGGTCAGGTACAAGCCATGAGGGCAGCTGTGCCGACCCCGGAGCACTTGAGCGAGGAGGTACATATGGTACTCGAGATCGAAACGTGGGACGGCAACCGGTATCTCACCGAGTTTGTCGATGCCTGGCATGATACCCAGCGCCATGATAGAAGCGGGGGCCACGCATCACCGGAACAACCCCGTATTCACGAAACCCCACAACTATCGGCGACACTTGTTGCCGTGTTGGCGTTTTTCTGGATTGTCACTGTGACGGTGGGCACCGTCTGGCTCTGGATCGACCGTCGGATCGAAGCCTAGTAACATCGGCTTCAAATAACCCGGTGTCTTTTGCCGGATAGTGGCTCGCCTCAGTCCGCTGAGCATAGGAAAGGATCTGATGCTTTATGGCGTCCTTGCGGTGGTTGTGCTGTTGATCGGGTCGGGTTGCGCGGTGGGACCGGACTACGAACGTCCGGTGGTGAAAACGCCCGATTCCTTTTCGCACGATCACCAAAGCGATTTCTCTTCCCTGGCCAACCTCGGCTGGTGGGAGGTGTTTCAAGACGAATACTTGCAATCATTAATTCGCAAGGCTCTGGTGGAAAATAATGATTTGAAAAAAGCCATAGCCCGGGTCCGAGAAGTCAAAGCACAACTGGGAGTCGTCCGGTCCGATCAATTTCCAACCATCGAAGGCGGCGCAGGTTTTGAACGGAACCAAACGTCCGGAGCTCCAGCCAGGAAGTTCGGCGTGGATGAGGGTGATCAGGAAGGGCCCACGACCAGCCAATGGAAGGCTGCCGGGAGCTTGGCGTTTGAGATCGATTTGTGGGGAAAACTTCGACGCGCGACGGAGGCTGCACAAGCCGATGTCCTTGCGGAGGAATGGGCCCGTCGTTCGATTCTGCTGACCCTGGTCGGGGATATTGCTCAAGCGTATTTCGAGCTTCTGGAACTGGATTCGGAGTTGGCCATCGCGCAGCTCACGCTGAGAACACGTGAGAAATCGCTGGAGATCATCCGCTTACGGACGTTCATGGCCCAAAGTTCGACCCTGGATACCCGCCGGGCGGAACAGGAGGTCGTCCGCGCCCGCGCGCAGATCCCAACCCTTGAGCGCCAAATTGTGCAAAAAGAAAATCAGATCAGCCTTCTGATCGGCCGGAATCCCGGGCCCATCATTCGCGGAAAGGCCCTGGTGGAACAGCCGCTCCCGCCCGAGGTGCCGGCCGGCCTGCCATCCGCCCTGCTGGAACGACGCCCGGACATTGTAGAGGCCGAAAATCGGTTGGTGGCGGCTAATGCTCAAATTGGGGTTGCCAAGGCGGCCTTTTTCCCTCAGATTGATTTGACGGGAGAATGGGGAGCGCAAAGTCTGGCATTCGCGGATTTGTTTAGTGGGTTCGCGCGCATTTGGACATTGGGGCCCGTTATCAAGGTTCCATTATTTAACGCCGGGCGCCTTCGATCGGATTTGGAAGTGCGTGAGGCCCAACAGGAACAGGCGCTGATTACCTATACGCAAACCATTCAACAAGCATTCCGTGAAGTAGAAGATGCCTTGATTGCGCATCAAAAGAACCGGGAAGTCCGTGTCGCCCTGACAAAACTCCTCGACGTATCCCGGGAAGCCTGGGAACTGGCCACGCTCGCCTATCTGAACGGCAAAATTCCCTATTTGGACGTCCTCGTGGCGCAACGGGAGGTGTTCAATGCCGAAATTGCTCTTGCCCAAATTATTCGGGACCAACGATTGGCGGTCGTGCAGTTATACAAGGCCTTGGGCGGCGGGTGGGAACCTGAATCCACCTCCGTGGAAATCGCCAAACATGTGGAGCATCCGTGACCACTTCGAAAATCCCCAAGCCGTCTCCATGGGTTTCCCGTGTGATCGTACCGGTTGTCATCATCGTGTTCGCCGTGGGGGGAGCGCAATGGTTGATTGAAAGTCGCCCGACGGTGTCGAAGGCTGAGCCGGAAGCGAGAGCGACTTCCGTCGACGTGATCACGGCACGGGTTCAAGACGAACGGGCCACCATCGTCGCCTACGGGAGCGTCACCGCTCATCGGGAACTGATGGTTCAGCCGGAAGTCGGCGGGCGGGTGGTGAAATTGAATCCCGATCTGGTGATCGGTGGAGTGCTGCGCCAGGGGGACCTTCTCCTGCAGATGGACCCCCGGGATTATAAATTTGCGGTCAACGAACAGGAGGCTTCATTGGCCAAGGCGGAGTTTGACCTCAAGGTCGAGTTGGGCAATCAGGCGGTGGCCGCACGGGAATGGAAATTTCTCGAGCCTTCTAAGAGTGAAATCAGTGCGTTGAGCAAGCAACTGGCTCTCCGCCGCCCGCATTTGAAAGAAAAAACCATTGCCCTGGAAGCAGCCAAAAGCCGGTTTCGAAAAGCCCGCCTGGACCTGCAACGGACGGTGCTCCACACGCCTTTTAATGCCTTGGTCGTAAACGAAAATGTGGAATTGGGGCAGCGGATCGATGTGGGAAAATCCGTAGCGACTCTGATAGGAACCGATGAATTCCGAGTGCAGGTGAGCATGCCCATCCACCAATTGGACTGGGTGACGTTCCCTAGCGTACAAGGGTCTCCCGGCTCGAAGGTCCGTGTCATTCGGGAAACCGGCAATGGTTCATCGATCGTCCGACAAGGAGTCGTGATGAAACTGCTGGGAGATGTCACCCAAAACGGTCGAATGGCGCAAGTGCTGGTCACCATCCCTGACCCGCTGGAACGCGCCAAACCGCCCCATCTTCGTCAGCCGTTGTTGTTGGGAGAGTACGTTAAGGTGGAAATTGAGGGACCGGTTCTCCACGATGTCATTCCGGTGCCCCGTGAAGCTATCCGCGAGGGTATGCATGTGTGGGTCAGTACCCTGGAGAATACGCTGGATATCAGAAAAGTCCAACCGGCCTTGCTCCGGAAAGACTCCGTTCTCATCGAGGAAGGGCTCAAAGACGGTGAATTGGTGATTGTCAGTCAATTACCGGCCGCCGTGCCCGGCCTGCGTCTCAATATCCTTGGAGGCTTGACGTCCCCTCCGACGGCACTCAGTCCATCCGAACCGTCCTCCGAATCGTCAGACGCATCCATAATTGATTGACCGGCCATGGCCTCTCCCGATCAACATTCCATCCCAACAGGACCAATTGCCTGGATGGCCCGGCACACCGTGGCGGCCAATCTGGTCATGGTGTTCTTTATCCTCGGCGGGTTGCTCATGAGTACCCAGGTCAAACAGGAAGTTTTCCCGCAATTTAAGGCCGACATCATTAATGTGGAGGTGGATTACCCTGGAGCAAGTCCGGAAGAGGTGGAACAAGGTATTGTGCTGGCTATCGAAGATGCCGTCCGTGGGGTGAATGGCGTCAAACGAGTGACGTCGGTCTCCAGAGAAGGCCAAGCCTTGGTTATTGTCACATTACTCGAGGCGTCGAATGCCGGTACCGTGCTCCAGGATGTGACCAATGAAGTCCAGAGCATTGTGTCATTTCCTGAGTTGGCGGAAAAACCCATCATTCATTTAGTGGAAGTCCGGGATGATGTCTTGGATTTAATGGTCTATGGGGATTTGGATGAATACATTCTTCGTGATACAGCTGAACGGCTCCGCGATGAAATAATGCAACTTCCTGATGTGACCCTGGTAGAAATCGATTCCGCTCGTTCACGGGAAATTTCCATAGAAGTCCCTCAGCGGCATCTGCGGGCTTATGGCCTGACCCTGGAACAGATTGCCAAGGCGATCGGGGAGGCGGCCATCGAACTGCCGGGAGGAGGTATCAAAACATCGAGCGGCGAAGTGCTGTTGCGCACCCAAGGACGGCGGGATTTTGGCCGGGAATACGCGGAGATTCCCGTCGTATCCACTTCCGATGGAACCACGTTGAGGATCGGAGATATTGCCACGATCACGGACGGGTTTGTCGAGACCGATGAAGAATCGTTTTACAATGGGCAACGCGCGGTGCGGGTGGAAGTGTTTGCCATCGGACAACAGTCCCCACAGTCCGTGTCCAGGAGCGTTAAACAATATCTGGAACAATTCCGTCTCGGGTTGCCGGATGGCATCGGGGTCGCCATCTGGCTTGACGATTCGGAAGAGTATCGCGATCGGATGCAATTATTATTGAAAAATGCCTTTCTGGGATTGGCCCTGGTCTTGTTGGTGCTGGGATTGTTTTTGGACCTCAAACTCGCGTTTTGGGTGACAGTCGGGCTCATCACCGCGGTTATGGGCTCCTTCTGGTTTATTCCGCTGTTTGGTGCGTCGATCAACATGATCTCGCTGTTTGCGTTTATTGTCACGCTGGGCATCATTGTGGATGATGCGGTGGTGGCAGGAGAAATTATCTGGCAAAAACGCGAACAAGGACTCCCGTTTCTTGATGCCGCCATTGCCGGGGCACAGGAGATTGCCGGTCCGATTACCTTCGCGGTCCTCACGAACATCGCCGCGTTCCTCCCCCTGTTTTTCATTCCCGGCGTCATGGGGAATTTTATGATGCAAGTGCCGGCGGTTGTCGTGGCCGTGTTTGTGATCTCGCTGATCGAGGCACTGTTCATTCTGCCGGCCCACTTGGCCGGGCCTCCAGGGGCTTCACCCATCTGGGGGGTGTTGGATCGTCCACGGAATTGGTTCAGTCACACACTGCAGACGTTTATTCATACACGCTATCAAGTTTTTCTCCGATGGGCTCTGGCTCACCGCTATGTGACCGTCGCGATAGGGTTGGCTCTGTTGATCCTGACCGCGGGTTTTGTGCAGGGGGGCCATATTCCCATTACATTCATGCCTGCCATTGATTCTGAATATGTGATGGTTCAAGCCACACTACCCTATGGCACACCTATCGAATACTCACGTAAGGTGTTGGATCGTCTTCAGCATGCCGCGGCAGCGACCATAGAGAAAAATGGGGGAGAGGCTATCTTGCAAAATATATTTTCTGAAATCGGATACGGGCTTTTTTCATCGCACGATGAGGATAAACCACCGGCTCTGGCCGGCGGTCATCTGGTGGGGATGGAAGTGGCGTTGGTGCCCGCGAATCAGCGAGATTTCAGTGGGTTGGATTTTGAAAACGACTGGAGAACGAACATCGGCACGATTCCCGGAGTTGAGTCGTTGGCCTTTAAATCCGACACCGGACCGAGTGGAGGGGCGCCGATCGATATTCAGCTCACGCATCGCTCTCGGACAATTCTGGAGGCGGCAGCAAAAGAATTGGCCAAAGGTCTCTCCCGGTATCAGGGGGTTATGGATATCGATGACGGCGTGGCCAGAGGCAAACCACAAATCAGCTTTCGGATCAAGCCGGAAGCACAAAGCCTGGGGTTGAATGAGAAAAAATTAGCCCAACAAGTTCGTAGCGCGTTTTTCGGAGTAGAAGCCTTACGGCAACAACGCGGCCGCGATGAGGTCAAAGTCATGGTGCGTTTGCCCGAAAACGAACGACATTTACTGTATACCGTCGAGCAACTGGTGCTGCGGACCGAGCAAGGCGGAGAAATCATGCTGGCCGAAGCTGCAGATTTGGAATCTGGCCGGGCGTACACCGAGATTCAGCGACAAGATGGCCGGCGTATCATTTCCGTGACGGCAGCCGTAGATGAGCAGGTGGCGAATGCAAACACGGTCGTTGGTGAAGTCCTAGGCAACGAATTGGCATTTTTGCTGAACACCTATCCAGGCCTCACCTATTCGTTGAAAGGGGAGCAGGCCTCACAACAGGAATCAATGGCGGCCATGGCTGTGGGGTTTTCCTTGGCCCTCCTCATGATTTATGGGTTGCTCGCCCTTCCCTTTCGCAGTTATGTGCAACCTCTGATTGTCATGCTCTGTATTCCGTTTGGGATGATCGGCGGGATCGTGGGGCATGTGCTCCTAGGATATGGACTCAGTCTCATCAGCTTTTTGGGTATGATCGCATTAGCCGGTGTGGTGGTGAATGACTCGCTGGTGCTTATCGTGGCGACGAATCAGCTTCGTCAGGAGAAACACTTCTCCGCGACAGAAGCCGTGGTTCACGGATCGTTAAATCGCTTTCGCCCCATTCTGTTGACCTCTCTGACCACCTTCTTTGGCTTGGCTCCCATGATATTTGAAACCGCCTTTCAAGCGCGGTTCATTATTCCGATGGCCATCTCCCTCGGCTTTGGAATTTTATTCGGGACCGTCTTCGTGTTGACCCTCGTGCCCGCGTGCTATCTGATCGTCGAAGACCTGTGCAGACGATCAACCACTGAAGACCGGACACCGGCCTACTCCGAATAACAACACGACGATAATTGGACCCAGGGGCGGCTTCGCCGAAACCCACCATACTGCCTCCGTCGTCACGCACGAAGGCTTGCACTTTTTCGATTCCCGGAAGATTTCCCTGCGGGGAATGATTATCCCATCAACCATCGATGAGTGGTTCCGCATAATGCCGAGCGCAGAGTGAACGAACCGAGGCTGAATGGATCTCATGGAGCCGCTGAGCATCAGCGGGCTGAGCGTTCCTGATCCTGTATGTGGTTTCGACCATAGGTGTGATGAGAACTAACGCATCAACTCGATTCCGGCATTTGAGAAGGCTGCTGGCGGGATCGTGAAATGGAGTTGAATGCTCTCCACTCCCTTAGTTTGGACCTCACTCACTTGCGGAACTCCCGCCATTCCCTTAAAGGGAATTCTGGGGAAGTTCGCCGAAGGCCGTATTGAACTCAGGCAGGTAGTCGGCGTAGTTTTTCCAGCGGCCTACGGAGCCGGTGTAGATGGGTTGACGCACTTGCCAACGGCTTGGAGTTTGCACGGCGCGATCATGCTCGTAAAAATCCAAACAGTCATCATTCCAGGGCACATTCAGGAAGTCCATCAACCGCCGGGCCTGGCCTTCCAGATCGGCTACGGTCTCTTCATATGGAAACTCCAGAATCGGAAGCGGTAAGACGTCCTGCCAGTGAAGCATGACCCGGCGCGATGCCGCCGTGAAAAAAGCCAGGTCTTCAAAATCCGTGGCATAGCGTTGATCGGCGTTGAAATTTTCCATCCAGATCGACAAAGCGTTGTCGCGCACGTCGCGCCGGCAATACACCACTCGCGCGTTCGGAAACAGTACTGCTGCAAACGCCAATTGGAAGAAATTCAAGGGCTGTTTATCGCTGATGCGCAGACAGCCTTTCCGCGCCCGCGCCCGCAAGGCATCGAGGTACGCATGCGCGTGGATGCGACTGCTCATCTGTGTCAGTTCGCGGGCGGCCTGCCAGGGCGCCTCAGCTTCCTCGGGGAGCGATCGTATGGCCAGACGGGATAGGTCCGGTAATTCCCCTGCCCCGTGCAACATCGGATGGGCGGATAAAATTTGCTCCGTGAGGGTCGTGCCAGACCGGGGAAGCCCCACGATAAACACGGGTTGATCGGTTCCCACGCCGTAATGTTGGCGTTCCAGAAAGAAATCTTTGGTATAGGTTCGGATCAGGTTGTCTATCCGTATCGTCAGCTGTTGGCGATCCAGCGGCCCGGCTTTCCGGCGGCGGGCGGCGTTAGCCTCTATCCCGGCCCGAGCCGATTGGGCATAATTTTTTCGCCGGGTGAAGTATTTGGCGAGTCCGTACCCGAGCAGGGCTTTGGCCTCATCAGGGGTCTCGGAAGAACCCAGTGCCCCCTGGGCCTGTCCGACCCACGCCTCCTCCTCCGGGTCGTCCTTCACCAAGGCCAGGTATTGTCCCAAGGCCATGCCGTTTCTGGGTTCCCGTCGCAGAACATTCCGGTAACAGCCCATGGCCGCCTCGGCCTGGCCCAGGTCTTCCAAGGTGCGCCCAAGGCCGAACCAACTGGCCACATCTTCCTTATCGAGGCCGAGTGATTGCCGGAAGAGTGTTTCGGCCTGCTCAACCCGACCCTGCTGGCTCAATTCCTGGGCCAAACGACGACGTGCCCTGCCCAACGTAGGATCGTGGATCGCGGCAAATTCAAAACACTGGATGGCATCCTCCAGCTGTTCGGCGTCGACCAGGAGATTGCCGAGCGTCAGGTAGGTTTCCGCACGGGTGTGATCGACCTGCAGGGCACGCTTGAGCGCCACAAAGGCCCGTTCGGAGTCCCCGATCTGCTTGAGGGCCGTTCCCATGTTGTGCCAGCCATCGGCATAGGACGCGTCGAGATCGACTGCCCGGGAAAAGGCTTCAATGGCCAGAGTCCATTCGCGCAACCGCGCATGCACCCTCCCGAGATCCGACCAGGTGCGCGGGTCCTCCGAGGCCAGGGTCGTGGCGCGGGTGGCGGCCTCAAGCGCCTGTTCCCGTTTGCCCAACAGCGAGTAGATTTGGCCGAGATAGCGGTGGGCATCCGGATCGTTCGGGGCCTCATCCAGATGGGCCAGGCAAGTCTGTTGAGCATCCTGCCAATTCTTGCTCTCCAGCGCGCCCATCACGGCAGCGAGCAAGGGTTTCTCGGGCTCACATGGTTTGGTCTCGTAACCGGACTGCGTACTCACCCCTCACACCTATCAGGAAAGGAAAAAGGAAGATGAACAAAGACCCCACTCAAGATGTCATGGCCCACACGACCGGTCGCACTCCAGGCCTATACAATAAGACGACTGAAAAACAGGAATCCCGACCTTGCGGAAACAGATTTTTTCCCCCTGCGAAGGTTTTGTAGTGAGAATCATCAAACCAAAGGAGAGACGTGGGCGTGACATTTATTGTCTTGCAACGAAAAATGGCTTCTGCGCGCATACAGACTACAATAATTGAGCTATTGATGTTCCATTATTTGATCTGATGAGGGTGACTATGCCGGATATTTATTGAAGAAAGCCATACGACACCTAAGTGTAAGGACTGAATCACAACGGTTTGTATGTGTACATATGTGGAAATGATCAAGGATGCGCTTCGCCTGAACCTGAACAGGGAAAAAGTATGAAGTGTGAGCACCGCTGGTCGGCCTTAATGGAATCAGCCGCCCACCAAAAAACATGCCGAAGGCTATGAAGTGGAGTATTTTCCCGGTAACGGCGAAATAATGGCCGTCATCTCTGTTCCCGCTTCTGGATTGCATCCCGCCACAAGCCAGGATGTTATGCATGTTCGTCAGTTAACACCGGTGTCGTAAAAACAATTCGATTCTTCTTGCCGGCATTGTCTGTGAAATTGCTTGCACTGGCAACAGAGGACGCGCATGAAATGCTCACCCGTTAGTTCTCTTCAAAGATCTGTCATGTCTGTAAGAGAGAAAGTCAGAATCTCATGATAAACGTTCGGCAGGAAAAAAAAAGATGAAGACTCCGCATAACAAAGAATGGTTAGACGACGACTCGTTCTGACAAGAAGTTTATCCCTTTATGTTTCCGGACAAGCGCTTCGCTGAAGCGGAGGAGTAAGCCGACAAGGTGCTGGCCCTCAGTAAACCGGCAGGCACGTCGGTCCTCGACCTGTGTTGTGGCCCAGGCCGATTCACCATCGCCTGGAACGAAGAGGCTTTTCGGTCACCGGCGTCGATCGAACGAAGTATCTACTGAACAAGGCGCGGGAAAAATCCAAAACCGCGCAGACCGAGATTTAGTGGATTCAGAAGGACATGCGCCAATTCGTGCGCCCAGAAACCTTTGATCTCGTGCTCAACATGTTTACCTCTTTCGGGTATTTTGACAACAGGACAGACGATCTCACCGTTTTGGAAAACATGTTCACGTCGCTTCAGCCCGGTGGAGTCTGCCTGATCGATGTCCTTGGGAAAGAAGTCCTTGTCCGTATTCTTCAGCCCACTATCTCAGACCACCTGCCGGACTGTACGACGTTGATCTAACAACACGAGGTGTTCGATGAGTGGACCCGCATTCGAAACGAATGGCTGCTAATTCGGCAAGGCATGGTAAAACGTTTCACCTTTCACCATACCATCTATTCCGGACAGGAGCTGCGGGATCGATTGGAGCAGATCGGGTTCACCGACGTGCTTCTTTATGGGAGTCTCAATGGCGACGAGTACGGCCTACGGGCCCAACGGTTGATTGCCACCGGTCATAAACCAGAAAATTAAATTGGTAAAAGCCCAGGTTTCCCTTGCCCTTGCCCTTGCCCAGGTTCTGTGGGCGGTGCCTGCCGGCCGACGACTGCCTGTCCAGAGCATGCAAATTTTTGGAGCCCCGTTATTGTGCCATCATTCGTTTGCAAAACCGGATCGGTCAAATTTTGTCCTTAGCCTGAGCTTGGGATTAATGTGTGTAGGAGTGCTCACCAGGCTGCATCAGGCATGGGGTCAGGTTTCCGGCCTTTAATGTCTTTGAAGGGAATCGACACCAATCGCTGACATCGCGCGCACTTAATTTCAATCCCGCAGTGTTCCCATCGTGCGACCAGCTTTCCACATTTACAGCGGATATCCTTTGTCATCTGTTCCGGTGTCCGATGTGGGCCGGGATTTTGGGAATTGTGGCCAGCCATCATATGTATTGCCTTCCATGTCCAATCATGTGGCGTTCACCATCCATGCTGAACGCCTTTTCGTCGCACCCAACTTCCTCCTCACAATGTATCAAGGAATTGATGCTGAGATGTCATTTCCATTCCGATGCCGTTGAGTGCGATTGCATTGTTTGAATGCATTCCAACAATGAATAGGAGTGCATGTGTGGAACGAGACCAGGTCCTTTCCCTTTGTTCTTTCTTTTTTTTGACCCTTTGTGGTTTATTCGAGATATGAGAAAGGAACGTTCCGTTGTCCCCCGGTTACATTGAGAAGCTTGCTATTGGTTACTTGAAAACCACCCGGGAAAGCTGGGCTGCGGGCAACTCGACTTCTCCAAATGCGGACTGACCTTTAAAGCTTCCGGCAATTGCCAGCTGGAATTCCCCTGTCTTCCCATCCTTCAGGGTGACGTTCGCAACCGGCGGCGATTCCTTATCAGAGGCTTTAAGATCGATTTCCTTTATGGAGAAAAACTTGATTTTCACCGTAGACGTGCCTCGCTTGACCGGTAATTCCCGAAGTTCGTGCGGAATAAAGGACGTTTCACTGACTTTTTCTTCATAATAAAATATAATGTTGTCCATCTCCGTCTGAAGACCTTCTGTATCAGTTGCCACGGCCCGGAAGGATTCTCCGGACTCTGAGGCGGACCATGCAACCGGTGCCGCCAAACATAAAAAGGTTCCGAACAACAGAACAACGTATGGGTTGGTCAACCTTCGATTCATTTTTTTGTTACACATCGCATACTCCTTTAGGTTAAATTCTTTGGTTGTTGGATGAATGGTTGTCTTGGTATGTCGGATATCAGGGATACCGTGGATTCATCTTGTTGTTATCCATCGAGTTTATAGGTCAGAGGGACTAAAATGGTTATTTGCGGGTGCCCTAATGCATGATCAAGTGTCAACGGAGAAAGTTTCCACAGCAGGCTCAAGGCATCCTTATCAAGAATGTCATGTCCCGATGTCTCCGCCACCCGGAGGTGCAAAATTCTCCCGTCTTGTCGAATGACGGCTTCCAACACGACTTTTCCTTCCCATTCTTTTTGCCGCGCTTGCGTCGGGTAGCGTTTATATTTCTCAACTTGACGCCAAATCGTTTGTGCTAACCACCCATAATCAGCCTGGGCCTCAGGATACGCTTGTATGGAGCGTTCCACTGCAGCCGTTCGCTGATGAATCTGTGGGACCGGGCGTTCACGGGTGATCGTCTTTTTTGGGGATTCCGGCACGGTCAGGTCGACCCTTTCGGCTCTCCTCTGAATGGCCTGGGGTTGCGCGGAAATCTCAGGGAGGGTCTGGGGCACGGATTCATGAACGGGTTCGTGGGAGACCGCGTCGGTCACCCGTTTTGCGATCATTGTGGTCTGCATAGGAGATTCGATTTCCCGGACTTGGGCCACGGGGGTAGGGAGTGCTTGAGGAGAGGGCTCCGCCTGTTGGGTGAGACTGGTCTCTCGTTGCATGACCGGTTTCACCTGTTCAACGGATGTTGAATGGGTGGATGGCGCAAGAGTGTGTTTAGCAGGCTCCGAGACGACCTCCTGTTCAATCGGCGTCGATTCCAGGATCGGCTTGGCTTGCACCGGTTCTTGAGTGTGTTCCTGTCTGGGCATTGGGACGGTGTCGGTATGGAGGACCTCCTGGGTTTTCTTGGTTGGCAGGGGTTTGTGTTCTTCGATGACGGGCTCTCTTTTCAGCATCGGTTGTTGGACGGGTGTTGGGAGAGGCACTTTCTCCGGTACGACTTGTTGGTGAACGGGCGTCGGTTTGGGCAGTTCCTGCGGTTTCGGTTGGTTGTGGATTGTGGGAGGAGCCGGTTTGATGAAGGCAATGTCCAATTTCAACGGTTCTGATTGCGACGTCGGTTGAAGATCTGTAATGAGAAGAATGGCGAGACTGACACAGAATATGTGAACAAACGTGGACCCTGCCCAGGCTTGAACCCGACAATGGTCAGGAGACACACTTAAGGCTTCTAACGTGGCGAGGGTCATGATCGAATGACCTCCAGGCTAATTTCCTCAAACCCTAATCCCTTCACCTCGTCCACGACCTCGACGAACCGTTCTAAGATAATGATTCGATCGGCACGCACAAGGATAAGAGAGTCTTTGGCATGGGTTTGGAGGGCGAGGAGCAGATCCGGGCGGGTCATGGGCCGGTCATTCAGGAAAATTTCTCCTTCCGCTGTCAGGGTCACCACCAAAGGCGTATCCTTTTTTGTTCCGGCTTCCTTGGCCTTGGCCAGGTCGACAGGGATTTGACCAGTCGTAATAAACGTGGCGGTGGTCATCACGATGACCAATAGCACTAACATGACATCGACCAGCGGGATCACATTGATTTGGTTGAGTTCACGTTCCATGTTGCACTTTGTAGAGAGAGAGCAATTCCGCCACTCGCCGGCGGAGCACATTGTTCAGGACCACACAAGGAATGGCGACGAGCAATCCGATTGCCGTGGCTTTCAATGCCAGACTCAAGCCCACCATGATGGTACTGACAGCCATGGTGCCGGACGTCCCCATGGTATGAAAGGTCAGCATGATACCCAACACCGTTCCCAATAAGCCGATATACGGGGCATTGGCAGCGACGGTTCCAATAATCACCAGTCGCTTGGTCAGGGCCACTTCAAAGGTTTCCTGGTCGGGATATTTTCGAGGATCGACCTGCCGGTAAAACAGCCAGCGTTCTATGGCAACAGCCACAGCCCAAAAACTCAAGGCGATCAAAAGCCCAATAATTCCGTAATCAATCAGTTGATGCAAAATTTCCATGAGTGTTTTTCCTGACTTCTTAAGGTTCGTGACCTTCGCGGTGGTACCTCGTTGGGTTTATGGGAAATGG
>BQIW01000066.1 GCA_021604105.1 Nitrospirales bacterium
GGCGAGAACGCCGCTGGCGGCTTTTTTCAACAGACCCATCATGAAAATTGCCTTAACCGGTGATGTCATGCTTGGACGACTCGTCGACAAGCGGATGGTAAGGAACCTTTCGCTTGCCCCCGAGACCATCTGGGGGGATACGGTGCCCCTCTTCAGGTCAGCCGACTGCCGGTTAATCAACCTGGAATGTGTGATCAGCAGTCGTGGTCAGCCATGGAAGCCCAAGATGAAGGCGTTTCATTTTCGGGCGAATCGGCATGCCATCGGAATTCTTCATGCCGCCCGGGTGAATTGCGCCACCCTCGCCAACAAACATGTGTTGGATTTTGGCCCGGAAGCCCTCCCTGACTGCCTCAACCTGCTGGACCAAGCCGGCATTCAGCACACCGGGGCGGGTTCACATTTAGAGGAAGCGCTGGCTCCGGCCTTCCTGGATGTTCCACAAGGCCGGATTGCCGTGATCGCCCTGACGGATAATGAGCCGGAATGGGAAGCGACAGAATCCCAACCCGGCGTGAACTATGTGGACTGGGATTCGGAGGGACTCCGTTCCTCCTATCGAAAACGCATTGCCGGTGTCATCGACCATGCACGACGACACGCCTCCTTCGTCATTATCAGTGCTCACATCGGGCCAACCTGGGGAGCACCTTATCGAGGGATGCGTACATTGGCCCACCAACTCCTCGACTTAGGAGGCGACTGCTATTGGGGACATTCCAATCACACGCCGCAGGGCATTGAACTCTACCAGGGAAAGGTCATTGTGTATTCCTCCGGTGATTTCGTCGATGACTACGCCGTCGATCCGGATGAACGCAACGATTTATCCTTTCTCTTCAACGTGGAGGGACAGGGAGGGAAGGTTGAGCGCCTGCGCTTGTTTCCAGTCCGAATTGAAAATTTCCAGGTTCACCGTGCCACCGGGTCAGATGTTACGTGGCTTCAGCATTCAATCCAGACAAAATGTCGTGCACTTCACACTGATGTCAGCTTTCAAGATGGCATTGGCACGCTCACCGTCACATAACATTTAACGGGTTGCATTTCATTTATCAGACAATGGCGGAGGAATTGAATTCTGACTTCTTATCCATCTTTCTATCATCCTACCCATTGATGCTTATCGGAGATCCATCCGAATGAAAGAGGAGAGAGAATCCTGCCAACGACTGCAGGAATGAAGGAGGAAGATGGATGCCTGATTGAACACGTCGGGCATGACAACCTTGTTCCATCATCCCTGTCCGGTCGGGAGCGGGGATCCATCCGAACAGATCCTTCGCCGTTGGGTCAGGATGACAGGCTGATTGAGAGCTATCTCCAAGGACGCATGGTTCGTCCAATGGCTGATGGCATAAATTCATACACCTAAAAGAATCGCGCTTTTTCTATGGAAATGCACCCTGCCGGAGTATAATGAGGCTGTCATTTCCAACGGCCACTTACGCAGGGAGGAAGGATATGCTCGATAAGAAAGAATTATTGACCAAAGCAAGGGAACCGGCCAAACGGGCCATTCCTCTCCATACCTTCTATAAAGGAAAAGTTCTGCTCCTTCCCAAGTGCAGCATCAGAAATTTGAGTGTCTTTTCCGTTTGGTACACGCCGGGCGTCGCGGAACCCTGCAAAGCCATTTCCGCAAATCCTTCCCTCGTTTACGAATACACGAACAAAGCCAACTGCATTCCCATTGAAGCAAGCCAAAGGGATTATGCCAACAAATGGAAGGTGTATCCACGAGTGGCCGTCGCCACCGCTCTCTAAGCCCAGGAAGAGGGAATCACGGCACTCAAGAAATCTCGAATACAACTGCACGAGGAAGCCACGCACATGATTACCCAAGCCTGCAACGCCGCCCAGTTGCTCATGAAGGAACAGATCATTCCGACCCTGCCCCGGGACCTGTAATATCCATACGTCCGGCATAGGGCCAGATAGGGTAAAATAGTTTAGAGGGGACTGAACCATGTGGCTACAGGAAAGAGTCAATATATTTATGGTGGGAGTGGCGGTTTTTGTGACCGTCTTCTTCGTGTTCACCAAGCCCCAAACCCACGCTCAACCACCCATTGTGTTTGTGGCCCCCATTGAGGGGGTCATCGATCTGGGGCTCGCGCCGTTTGTGCAAAGGGTATTAGACGAAGCCACCGCTGCCGGAGCCAAAGCGATCATATTAGAGATTAATACCTTTGGGGGTCGGGTCGATGCCGCCGTGCTGATTCGTGATGCGCTCCTGAACTCCAAAGTTCTCACGGTCGCGTTTATCAATAAACGGGCCATCTCCGCCGGGGCGCTTATCAGCCTGGCCTCGGAAAAAATTGCGATGGCAGACGGCGGCACCATCGGTGCTGCAACGCCGGTGCAGATCGGTCTCCCAGGTTCACCCGCCCAACCGGTTGAAGAAAAAACCGTTTCATATATGCGCAAAGAGTTCCGGGCAACTGCTGAGCAACGGAATCGTCCACCGCTCATCGCCGAAGCAATGGTGGATGCGGATGTGGAAGTTCCGGACTTGATTGAAAAAGGTAAATTGTTAACTCTCACCACCAACGAAGCATTACAAGCCAACATTGCCGACTTCCAAGCCAATTCGTTGGAGGCTGTGCTACAATCTGTGCACCTCGCCGATGCTGAGATTCGCTATGTGTCAGAAACATGGGCGGAGTCACTGGTGCGGTTTCTCACCCATCCGGTGGTCAGCTCTTTGTTGATGACGGTCGGAATTCTCGGCATTATGCTGGAAATGCGGATGCCAGGCTTTGGGGTTCCTGGCGCCCTCGGGCTCATCAGTCTTGCCCTGTTTTTTTGGGGGCACGGACTTGTCCAGCTCGCGGGATGGGAAGAATTTCTGTTAGTCGGGCTTGGCCTGATATTAGTCGGAGCAGAAATCTTTTTCATTCCCGGCTTTGGAATTGCTGGAATCTTGGGAATCATCGCGCTTATGGGAGGACTTGGACTGAGCCTCATTGGCACCGGCGCCACATGGGAGTCCACGCTTGCCGCGCTGGGACAAGTGGCGTTCTCCATCCTCGTGGCCATTATCGCCACCCTCATCCTGTTACGGTATTTCCCACGCCTCCCGTATGGAAAACGCCTGATCCTGGAAACCAACCTGCAGGCTCAAGAGGGATATGAATCGAGTCCGGAGGCCGATCATCGTTGGTTGGGAAAGCAGGGAATCGCCGTGTCCGACCTGCACCCCTCCGGCATTGCCCGCTTTGATGGAGAGCGGGTGGATGTGGTGTCCGACGGCACCTTTATTCAGGCCGGTCAACCTCTTGAAGTCGTTCGAATCGATGGCAATCGTGTCGTTGTTCAATTGGCCACACTTCCATCAGAAAAGGACAAGGCATAATGGAAATTGAAACCCAGGCATTCGGTTCTCTTGGACTCCTTATCTTAGTTCTGGTACTCCTGTTTGGTTTTCTCTATGTCATTCCCATTCCCCTTTGGATCGCGGCATGGGCCTCAAACGCCTATGTTGGACTCTTCACACTGGTCGGCATGCGGTTGCGCCGGGTTCCCCCGGTCACCGTGATCAACGCCAGAATCAGCGGGGTCAAGGCCGGACTCGATATTCCCGTGAATGACCTGGAAGCTCACTTTCTGGCCGGTGGCAATGTGGTCAAAGTCGTCAATGCCATGATCTCAGCCGACAAGGCCAATATCCCCATGACCTTTAAACGCGCCGCCGCCATTGATCTGGCCGGCCGTGATGTCCTGGAGGCCGTCAAAATGTCAGTCCTTCCGAAAGTCATCGAAACTCCCCGTATCACCGCAGTGGCCAAGGACGGCATTCAGCTCATCGCCGTCTCGCGGGTAACCGTTCGGGCGAATATTGACCGCTTGGTTGGCGGGGCCGGCGAAGAAACGGTCATTGCACGGGTGGGAGAAGGCATGGTCAGCACCATCGGATCTTCGCCCACCCACAAGGACGTCCTGGAAAACCCGGATCATATTTCAAAAAATATCCTGGGAAGAGGATTGGATGCCGGGACGGCATTTGAAATTTTGTCCATCGATATTGCCGATGTGGATGTCGGAGAAAATATCGGAGCAAAGTTGCAGATCGACCAGGCCAATGCGGATAAGCAGATTGCTCAAGCCAAAGCGGAAGAACGGCGGGCCATGGCGGTCGCCTTGGAACAGGAAATGCGCGCCCGTGTCGTCGAGGCGGAAGCAGAGGTTCCCAAAGCCATGTCCGATGCGTTTCGTCAGGGAAATTTAGGGATCATGGACTATTACCGGATGAAAAATGTCCAAGCCGATACGGCTATGCGCGGGGCCATTGCCGGAACGGAAGAAGAATCTCCAGGCTCTTCAAAACCGTGAGGGAACGATGACCATCGAAGCACTCGTGTCTCTTCTGGTCTTTCTTTTTCTGTCGTTACTTGCCTTGGCCGTTCGATGGTTGAATGAGAGAATACGCCGAGACATGGCGCTCAGGGACCTGAAGGATCTTTTTCTTCCATCCGATGATGCCGGAGAAAGAGCGGACCGTGAGGCATCTAGCCCCACACACCCTCCATCCTCCAAACCGAAGAAACACATCCAAGATTTCGAACCGATTCCTTCACCCAAACGCCGGACCGCCAGTCGACTCCGGTTACACAGCAGAGCGGATCTTCGTCAGGGAATTATCATCATGACGGTTCTAGGCCCATGCCGGGCGCTGGAACCTCCCGATGAGTAGACCATCGGAGTGTTGAAGAAGGCCGCCATCGGCATTCTCGCCTCTTGGCCGCGCTCCCGTAGTCCTCCGTACGCTTCGCTCGACCAAGGGGCTGCGGCCTTCCCTTTGGTATGACTGAGGGCTGGACTGAGCGGGCCTTTTTGAACACCCTGTCATTGTTCCGGCATGTCTTCCTTGTATGCCCACAAGCTCATACCCATAATCCGCAGCATGCCGTGAAATGGATAAGCACTCCTATCGACCTGAACTGATACCTATTACCTGACATCCCAGCATGACATGCCTACCCATGAAGAACATCGGTAGAATCTATATCGGGACTTCAGGCTGGCATTATCCTCATTGGGTGGGCCCCTTTTATCCGTCAGGCATGGCCAGTGAAGAGTTTCTCCCGTTTTATACCCGCCACCTGAACACGGTTGAAATCAACAACACGTTTTATCAACTTCCTGCCCTTCACACCCTGAGAGAGTGGGAAAGAGAAACACCCAACAACTTCCTATTCACCTGTAAGGGCAGCCGGTTCATCACGCACATGAAAAAGTTGAAAGATCCGGAATACAGCATTCCACGGTTTTTTGAGACCATCTCCGTGCTGCGTCCCAAACTGGGCCCAATCCTGTTTCAGTTGCCACCACGTTGGAGAATGAATGTTTCCCGGTTGGAAGAATTTTTGAACGCTCTGCCCAAACCATTTCGCTACGCATTCGAATTCCGGGAAGAGAGCTGGTTCGCACAACCCGTCTATGACCTGCTGACGAAATATCATGCGGCCTTTTGTCTATATAACCTGGCCGGTCGATGGTCACCGGAAATCGTCACCACGGATTTTGTGTATATCCGGCTTCATGGCCCCGGTGAAGCCTATCAGGGAAAGTATCGTGCCCCAACTCTTCGACTTTGGGCGGACAAATGTCACACGTGGGCGAAATCAGGCAAGGACGTCTACTGTTATTTTGATAACGACCAGGACGGGTATGCTCCGATCAACGCACTTGACCTTCAAACAAGGGCCCATAGATTAAAACAGGAGCCCCAATAATGTTCAACGGTCTCACACATCATCAACACCACGTCTATTCTAGGGTTTTCACCCCAAGGCCTCGCAACTCCCATGGAGCTGAGTAACCGCCTGAGGTACCATTTGGCCAGAAACACCTTATAGGTAAAACCGGTAGCATCGGTTATAGAGCACCGAAAATCCCAAGGCCCTTCTAATCTTCCCCTGGTGTTAAGGACACTGATTGAAGCCGCGAAAGCCCGTTTCTCCAACTCCGCTGGAGTTCAAAAGCCAGGAACGGATTGGCGTGGCTGCCGGTTAGGAAAGACTTCCATATCATCAAAGATGTCCGCTCGGGTCTCCTCCCGTGTGTGATAAGCCCGAACATGAATAAGTTCCGCCTTGGGTGTGATTAACGGGACACTGTGTTTGTCCCGATATTCCGGCGAATGTCAAACCGGTACTTCAGACCCTGTGTAGATGTGTACGGAGCCTGCCTCTGAGGCTCTCGCTTCCAATATCATGCGCCACAAGGGGTGGGACATTCTTATTCAAATTGTGGTAAAAATTTCCCTCGCCGATTAATTGGTTCGGTTCATCGGTGTTTGAGCACATTGGGCTAAGGCAAGGGAGGGCCTTTGAGGATGATGAAAGCCTCAAAGGCCTTTTTTTGTTCAACTATATCAAAGGAGAGATCCCACGTTTTAATCCAAACGTCATCCACATTTACACCGGATGTTGGTTCCACACCACATCCACTAGCCGGAACGAGGGCTGAAAGACGAAGAAGAACATCAATTCTCAATCACAGTCAGGGAGTCAAACAGGTTCAGGAATGTTCCCGGCATGGCTCGCACAATTACACAAACGGAGGACCCACATGAGGAACCTTTCAAAAAACAAGAGCGTTTTAGGAATAGCATTGGTACTTGGAGGTTTGACCGGAGGACTTCTAACCGGAGAGGTAACTGAGGCGCAGAAGATCCCCTTTTTCGATCGGAATGTTGTCCTGTTGGATTGCGTCGAGAGTGCAACCAGTACGTTTGTGGTTGATAATTTGTCGTCGACCGTCGATGTGGAAATCAATAGAGGGATGGATTGTGCCGTAGCTGTGCAAAAGTTATTGATCAAAGGGTATGTGCTGGGTCCCGGAGCCGGAGGTGTGACTTCCGGTGAGGCGACCTCCCTGGATCACTTCCTGATGCTTTTTCTCCTGAACCCCAATGATTTGGTTGAGCGAAGAATCGACACTCAGACTGTGAACCCCTCACGAGATTGTGTTGTTGGACAAAACTCACAGGGATGTTCCACGAATGTTGACAGACCAAAAACATTAAATCCGACCGTGAATAGACAGGAGCCCCTCAGCCCGATATTACAAAGTCCTCGAAACCCGATATTACAAAAGCGTACCCCTTAAAACTATCCAGCGATAAATACCAATAGCCCGACGTCTCCACACGGCGTCGGGCTTTGGAGTGATCGGGCTACCTGGTGGCCGCTCTCGACCTGGGAGCAGATCGTTCTTCTGTCGTGGGCAGAGAGCACCCTCAATGGGAATACCCGGATGAATAGCTCTGCCATTGAAGAAGTTGATGGTTGGGACAGAATGACCTTCATGCAAAGGAAGGGGGCTTAAGGTTGGCTCTGAAACGGCGTAGCCGGGTTGGACGGATCGGAAAACTGCACCCACTTAAAAAAAGTGGGACAACATGCGATCGACTGAACCCCCAAGCCGTCCTTTCAGCCGCCCTGGCCTTCCAACCCCGATCGTCTTCTTTCCCAAATATTCCTCGGCAGAATGTGCGGGGAGCCCAACACGATCGCATCCGACATGCATATAGCCCATCGACCAATTCAATGTGAAAAATCTACACACCCACTTCCAGGGAGCAGAAAATTCCTGCCTCTGCCAAACACCAAGCTTCCTCTCAAAAGGGAAATTTTTCTGCTGAAATCGCTGTCTTTCTCGGCCAAGCCGCTCTAGGAGAAGGCAGCTTTATCGACGGCTCCTGAGACACCGGGCAGCGGATTGACCGTGGTTGCCTGTGGCCCCTTCTCTCCATCTTCCACATTGAAAGAGACCTCCACCCCATCCTCTAGTTCCTCGAATTTCATTCCATGTACCGCATTTTTGTGAAAGTAGACCTCGCCTCCACCGTCCTGAAGTAGAAATCCGTACCCTTCATTGGGAAATAATTTAGAGATCACGCCCCGTAATGGAATAGGGGGGACCCGTATTTCTTTGGAAGCCCGTTTGTCCCGAAACTTCTTCACTTCGATGTCCATGGCAAAGAAAGCCGCACGGATAGCCTCTTCAAACGTCTTTTCTTCTTTTCTCGCTGTCAGGGTATGACGGCCAGGCATCGTGACGACCACCAGGGCTTCTGCCACATTTTGGGATTTTTTATGATGGGCATTTTTGGTGAGTGTTACCCGCCCGTGGATCAGATCCTCATGGCCGGCCTGTAGATCAGCCATCCGACTTTCAATTTCCGTTTTCCACCGTGGGGTCATGGTCACATTGCGACTGTCAATTTGAAGATCCATAATGTTTTCTTCCCTCTCGATTTGAGTTTTAGAAACAACAGGCACTCGCATCACCACAAACTATGCTGTAAGTATACTCATGGAAGTGCAAGAGGGAAACTTGGGGAAATTCCCCTAGCACCAGCACACTTGACACAGTGCGGTCATTGGCCCACACGTTTTCAACTAATCAAGCTCCGACTCATTTTTCACCAAAAAGCCTCCGGCAAAATAGAGTACCTCACTTTTCTCAATAGATTACAGTCTTTGGTCAACACGTCTCTATTCCGCCAGATTCAGCTAAACCTTCAAACAACAAAACCTGGCCGTCAATACATGAGCCAGGAATCAGGATTGCCGGCTTACATGCCCTGACAAACTTAGCGCATGTCGGATGAGCCGGGATTTTTCAGTCTTTTTTTCACCTGAAATCCCCACTGCTTGTTGGTTATGGTAAACAACTACCTGCATGAGACCTCAGGTATCTCCCTGTTGTATAGTCATCGTTCACATCCGATCCATGCATACACAACAGAGATACGATGGTGACCTAGAGAATAGCAAGAAGAACCCGGAAATCGAACGGCCCTATGTTTTGCAAGAACTACTGTGCGAAATCTATCATACACGTCCACATGGTCCTATAACAGGATCGCCCCATAGGGAATTTCTATTAGTCTATTAGGAGGTTTCATGGCTAGACCGAATCTTCACATTAAGGCACGTGATCTTATGCAAACTCGTATGGTCGCGGTCACCCGTCAGTATAGTGCTCGTGACCTCTCGATTCTCATCCATTCCGGCACGTTTAGCGGAGTACCGGTCATTGAAACCGGCAATCATCTGGTAGGAATGGTCACCGAATTTGATGTGTTGAAAGCCCTGGTCGATGGGAATGATTTGCACAGCCTAAAGGCAGAAGACGTCATGACCATGAACCCGGTGACGGTTGAAGAATCCGCAACAGCGGAGGAAATCGTCAAACACATGATCAAGCATCAGATTATCCGGATTCCCGTCGTGCGTGATGGCAAGCTTCTGGGTATGATCTCGCGCACCGACTTATTGAATCACCTGATTGACAACCATTTGATTAATGTCTATGGAGGCTAGCAGCCAGAGGAGATCGTTTTTCAAGCACAAAGGAGACGACACCTTCCTTGAAAATCAGTCACATTGAAGGGTGTTTCGCTTCTTGGGGGTATCCTCTCTTCCGCAACCGAATCCACCTGCTGGGGCTGTTGAAAAAAGCCGCCAGCGGCGTTCTCGCCCTTTTCCCGTGCTCCCGTACTAAATGTACGCTCCGCGCGTAAAAACGGCTGCGGCCTTGCTGGACGGACTTTTTTGAACCGACCCGGAGCCTTTGATGAGTAATCTTATCCTGGGCAAATTTGCCCTTGAACATTTTTATTATTCCACACTCCCCTGCTCTTTCCACTCCTAGAGAAAGTGAAGGCAGATTGGACGTCATGCAGGGGAAGAGGCAACGGATGTCGTTCTTCTCACCGATGCTTGCTGCAAAAGCCGTATGCGAAGAGCATGCATATCTTCAGAAAGAGTAACTCAGTTCCAGCATGTGCAAGTCTACCCCGCGACTCTTTCCATACATCGTAGCATCCGACATATGATGGAAACGCCAGCCCACCACCATATTTCCTGGGAGCTGAATACCCACACCAACGTGTGCAATAAATTGAAACGGACCACCAATATCTTGGCGGCCAAACTTCCACTTGCTGATGAGCGCTCCTCCGACTCCCCCATCAACAATCAACCACCAACTGGGAATGTTTAAAGCTAAACCAGGCGTGAGCGTTGTGATAAAACCAAGATCCCCCGCGCCCCTCAACGCACCCGCAGATCCCCAGACTTGCGAACGCACTTCCCACCCGGATGCACCCTCCCACTTCCAGGGAAGCCTCATGATGCCAAAAACGTCAAATTGTTCAAAATCCTCCTTTTCCCCAGGCTGCAAACCGGCCTCTTTAAAATTCATGCCACCTCTCACCCCGAGAGCGCCCAATTCTATGCCCTTGGCCCATCCGGGTCCCGAACATCCCAAGATACAAACGAACACTAATAACGCCCTCATTAAATTACGACTCCTTTTGGAAAATTTGACGACACGTTTTTTGATACCAACCCATCAAAAACATACTCCTCTGTCCCATGATAATTCTGGTTGTTATCGTCAATGGAATTGAATAGATATGACAAATTTGTAAAGTGAAATACCCCTAAAAGCAAGACTCTTTACCTGGTGAAGTTGAGGACAAGCGCAACACTTCAACTAAGGTGAAATGAGGATTTTTGCGCCACTTTCCCATAGCTGAAGCCTTTCTTTCCAAATAATTCAAAGTCATCTCTTCCTGGCATATTGGCACAGGTTTTGATGATTCCAGATTGTACAATATTACAATAACGGATATCTCTTTCATGTTACTCATTGCAACCATCGACCCCATCTTGAGAAAAAACTTACAGCAGACCTTAACGGAAAAAGGCGACCCTTTCCTTTTGCTGGATGAGGGAGAAAATATTATTGAATCCGTGTTACGCCATGCCCCTTCCCTGGTCGTGGTGGATTTATATCTCACCCATCCGAGCGGTCTGGAAATTTTACGTCAACTCCGCGAAAAGGGATTTTCAGGAAAAGTGGTGGTATTAGGTGGGCAATCTAACCAAGCCCTCACTCCAGAAGCCAGTCAACTGGGTGCCGTTCAAATAATCGGACGTCCTTTTAACGCCAACCAGGTACTGGGCGCAGTACGCGTCGCCAGTGGCGACTTAGATTAGGTGACCAAATTAATGATCTGTCTTCATCATGAAGAGGTGTGATATGAAAAAATACCGTAACCTAGGACACCATGAACGGGTGATTCGAGTCGGAGTAGGGTTTCTCCTGCTGGCGGTATCTGGATTTTCTTTTCTACCGGAGTGGGGGGATTTAATTCTCATGATTGTCGGCCTTATCGCTTTGTTAACCGGCATCATTGGTTACTGTCCGGCGTGGCAAGTTTTGGGAATAAATACATGCCCGCACCAAAAACCTGATCATCCACTTTCACCCTCGAATCCAGCAGTTCACGAACATGCCGATCCCTCATCCCACAGATCGTAAAGAAGCGAGGGTTTCAACGTGATCTTCACACTCCACCTGAAGAAGTGGAAGCCAGGCTCATAATCACATCAAGCAAAACTACCGCCCGGCATGGATCTCAACGGAAATTTGGGGTACACCGATCACTCAGAATATGTCCTGGACGATCAACGAATCGGGATAGATGTAATGTAGCCTGGACATGCCCAAGGTATACCGGCAAGGAGAACAAGAGGAGGAGAACTTCTAGAATGTTCTTAACGAGGGAAACGGTCGTCAACGATGAGACCAACGACAGCATTTTATATCTAAACAGAGGGAAACTCTGCCTATTAGACGGATATCCTGCCACTTTTGTTAAAAATGAAGGCAGGACGACTTGTCCAACGTTCATGCACTCTATTCAGAGTCTCCACACATTTGATTCAGCGTTTGATTGTCCGTGTTTTATTGGAAATGGTAACGAGCATCAATGATCGACGAACACTGGTCGACCACATTATTGAAGTTCTCCACAGAGAGAATCCAACAGATTCTTCTACCAGATTAAATGTGGTGCCTCATTCCTCATCCTGCCTATGCACCCATCAAATGAAAGACACATGAAGACACCAACCGCACCATTGACACCCAAAACTATTTTGATTCCTGTAGATGATTCGTCACAGGCGGAGGAGGCTGTTCGAAGCATACAGGCTTTGTCGCCTCCAGAACGCGTGCTGCTGCTCCACACCATTTCCATTCCCCAGCTTGCCTATCCAGGCACAGGGATAAGTGTGGGTCACGATATTTCCGGGGCCGCAGAAATGACGTTGCGGAAAGAGGGTACTCGAATACTCGAAAAGGCTACTTCCCTTTTGCCACCGGAGTGCCGGCAGGTCTCTCAACACCTTGAAAATGGGATTCCCGCTTCGGTCATTCTATCCATGATGAAGCACGAATCGGTGGACCTCATCATCATGGGCTCACGCGGGTTGGGAACCATTAAGGAATACCTAATGGGAAGCGTTTCGCACCGGGTGGCAACCCACGCATCTTGCAACGTACTTCTCGTCAAGGCTCCCGTTGTCCCGTTTAAAAACATGCTTCTTCTCATCGAACAACCTCTTGATGCGGGATGGACCATTGAGTTTTTAGCCCGGAAGCCTTTTCGAGACACTCATCATGTTACCGTATTGCATGTCATTCCCTTTGCTCAGCCTCTTCTCCCGATTAACGTCCTCTTACCTGACTCCTGGAAGAAGGAACTCCAGAATGGAGGGGCCCGCTTAACGAAAGACGTCGCAGACAAACTCTCAATCCTGGGATATTCCGTAGAATGTATTGTCGAAACAGGTGCGCCTTCCTTAGTCATTCAGCGACAGATCTCACGTCTTCAACCCCAATTAGTCCTCATGGGTACCCCCGATCGTTCACCGCTTCAACGACTGACACATGGGAGTGTGTCTCATGCGACCATTCACCACTCCCCCTGTTCCGTGCTGTTGATTCGGGAACCACCTTCACACGCTTTGGCTTGATTACTCGAAGGGACTCTCCCTATGATTTGCTATAATCTTTCGCGCGAGAAAATACACCATGAACTCTCCATCTTCTAAATTTGCCATTTTGGTCGGAGGCGGACCTGCTCCCGGCATTAATAGTGTCATTGAAGCCGCCACGATTCGAAGTCGTCTCTGTGGAGTAGATGTGCTTGGGATTGAAGATGGATTTCAATGGTTGATGAAAGATAACCTTTCCCATACTCAACCTCTCACCCGCGAAACGGTCAGTCACTTACACTTTCGTGGTGGCTCGCTATTGGGGACATCTCGAGCCAATCCGACCAAACGCCCTCAAGACTTATCAAGAACGTTAACCTCCCTTCAAAAATTGGGTGTGAACGGCCTCATCACGATTGGCGGGGATGACACCGCCTTTTCTGCATTCAAATTAGCGGAACTGGCTAGTGGACGATTGCAGGTGGTTCATGTACCAAAAACCATTGATAACGATTTGTGCCTTCCCCATGGCATCCCAACCTTTGGATTTCAAACGGCCCGGCACATGGGAGTCGAACTGGTCAAAAATCTCATGATTGACGCCCATACCACCTCCCGATGGTATTTCGTGGTCACCATGGGGCGTAAGGCCGGACACCTGGCCTTAGGAATCGGTAAAGCGGCAGGAGCGACCCTCACCCTGATTCCTGAGGAATTCAAGGGATCGACGCTCAAGCTTGGCCACCTCACCAACATTCTGGTGGGAGCCATGACCAAACGTCTCGCCCAAGGCCGTTCAGACGGCGTGGCGGTGTTGGCTGAAGGACTGTCGGAGTTTTTAGATCAGGACGACCTCGCCCTCTTAGGCGGAGTTGAACGGGATGAACATGGCAATATCCGACTGGCGGAACTGGATATCGGAAAAGTCCTGAAGGAAACCGTCACTCAAAAGCTGAAACACGCTGACATCACGATCACCATTGTGTCCAAAAACATCGGCTATGAACTTCGCTGCGCCGACCCGATTCCGTTCGACATGGAATACACCAGGGACTTAGGGTATTGCGCCGCCCAATTTCTTCTGGATGGAGGAAATGGTGCCATGGTGTCCATCGTGAACGGACGCTTTACCCCTCTGCCGTTTACAGACATGGTGGACTCCGCCACCGGCCGCACCCGCGTGCGTATGGTCGATGTCGATTCGGAATCCTATAAGATTGCCCGGGCCTATATGGCCCGATTAGAGCCGGAAGATTTGGCAAACATGAAAACCGTGACACAGTATGCCGAAGTTTTACACATGACTCCGGACCAATTCCGTAGAACCTTTGACGGGGTCGCCAATCCCTCCTGAACATTCACGGCATTTTCCTCACGCTGACCCTTTTCGTATCGTCCCTCATCTCCAAAAAAGGCAGAGACTTGCACTCATACCGCTCATCCTTGCATAGACCATGGGTTGGGCACGGGAGACTGAAATCCTAGGCAAGAGGCATGAAGGGACCGAAGAAGTCTGGCTTCGACGAAAAAAAAAGCCAGAGACGTGTTGTTATTGATGCGTTTCGTGTTTATAGAGGGATTCGGACACATCCATCGAAAATCCTCCTTCATCCGTTAGTACCAACCCTCCATCCTGATCCAGACTAAATCTCATCGAATCCAAGAGAGCCGTCACCGGCAATTGATACACAATCAGGGTCCCTGAGACAATCGACATGACCTTTGTGCGAAGATCGGACTTCTTTTGCATGTTTCCGCTAAACATATCTTTGACAAACGTGTACCCTTTCACCTTGACAACCCCGGCCTCATAGACCAACACTTCTCCCACAAAAAACCGGGGGGTATCTTTTTCAAAGAGTCGGCGATGGACGATTAAGAGTTTCTCTCCCTGTTCGAGCATTATTTTCCTCCTTCAACACGTTCCCTGGACTTGAAAGGGCCTGTGAACGCTTCCTCACCAATGGCCAAAGAACATATCTCTTTATACCCATTGATGAAAGTCGGGATGGGCAACCAGTACACGCAGGATATCACTTCGGGTAATCATACCCACTAAATCTCCCGCTTCCGACACAATCGGCAAGGCGCCGATCCGTTCCTCCAGCAACACCCTCGCAATGGCGCAAAGTTCGGCCTCCGGTAACGCAACCAGGACCGGGTGACTGACCAGACTTTTTATAGAACCCTCGGCTGGTGTATGAGACTCCGTTGTCCCTGAAAGAACCGAATCCATGGTTCCCCGGAACAGATCGCGATCGGACAACATCCCGACCACGACGTCATCTGCTCCGAGAATGGGAATGTGTCGATATCGCTTTGAATGCACGACATCCCAGGCTTGGGAAAGCGAGGCCGTCACTGGAAGCGTGTCCACAGGGGAAGACATGATTTCCCTCGCCAGAATCTTTGCTCGAGTCGATTGCGTCAACGATTCAACCTGTTCATACATGCGAGCCGGTAAAGAAGATGGGCCGGCATTCTTCCGAGAAATCGAAAGGGGATCTTCCTGCTCAGCCTTCACCTGGCGGGTGGCAGAAGACTTCGAGATTTTCGAAACGTTTCGCTGCGGAACAGAGCCCGGCACATAAGGCGACCGCATACCCCCCGGTTCAAATACGACAAACATTTCCCTCTCCATGCCAGCTTACGGAGTTCCCGTCCTTATCGTGTCAAAAAGGTCTTGTCTGTTCAAGCACCTTGAACCCCCTTGCGAAGCCTTATCATTGTCCTTCAACGCAAACAGAGGATGAGCCCACGAATCCTTCCGGCAACCGCGTTCGTGCATCCACGCATGCCTCATTGAGTTGCTCCTGAACCAATCCGTGAGCATACCGGATAGCCACCCCCTGCAAACGTGTGCCACGAAAAGAGGCGTGTTCGAGGTTCGCTCCGCGAAGATCGGCCCCGTACAAAGTTGCCCCATCAAGTTTCGCCCCGTGAAGATTGGTTCGGAACATCACGGCAAATTCCAGATTGCTCCGGGAGAGATCAGCTTCAGCCAGGTTCGCCCACGAGACATCGGCGCCTTCCAGATTTGCCCCCTGCACATTCGCCTTCGCGAGATAGGCTTCATCCAATGTCGCCCGCAAGAGATTGCTACCCGCTAAATTCGCCTCAAGCAAGTCGGCATGCTGGAAACTTGCCCCGGCGCAATTGGCTTCTTCGAGATTGGCCTGAAATAGGACGGCTCTGTCCAAATTCGCTTCACGGAGATTGGCCTGCGTCAGCACGGCCTCATTCAGATTGGCTAATCCCAAATCCGCCCCGGACAAATCGGCCGAGCGAAGATCGGCTTCTTGCAAGTTGCTTCGGTTTAAATCCGCATCCAAAAGTTTGACATGAGCGAGTAAGGCTCGCAGAAAATTGGCTTCTCGACCATCCGCTCGAATAAGAGACGCCTCCGCCAAATTGGCCATTTCGAAATCCGCCCGGACCAGATAGGCCTCCTCCAAATCGGCGCCTCGTAAAACACCCAGGCGGAAACGGGATTCTGCGAGATTCGCTTCTCGCAAATCGGCTCCTGTGAAATTGGCCTGGGTCAAATCGGCTTTTCGAAAATCCGCCAGCCGGGCCCTCGCACCAGAGACGTTGGCTCCGCGCATATCAACCGAGTAGAAAGAGGCTTCGGTGAGATTCGCTTTTTGAAAGTTCACATGGACTAACTTGGCCGTGGTGAACACGGCACGCGTCAGGTTGGCCCCTTGAAAGTTGACCCCGCTCAAATCTTCTTCCCGAAAATCGACCCCGGCCAGATCGGCCCCGCATAAATCGGCCTGCACACCTTTCGGGTCTTGATGATCGGCAAGCCATCGGGCATGTGCAGCCAACATCCGGATGAGTGTTTCTCCCGGAACCTGTTTTCCAAGGAATGCCCCATGACAGTCCGAGGAGGTGTCTGTGGGGCCATCAGACACATCCAGATGCTCCCCATACGCTCCCGTGGCCATCACCCATCCGATGACCAAGCATCCCATCAGCCCTCCGATCCACGACCCTCTTGGTTTCACCGAGCTCACATGCGAATAACCTGTCTTTCCTGTGTTCAACAATATCCCTCCTTTATTTCCTGTATGTCGTGTACAGTCCGAGCTTCATCTAGATGGTCATCTAGGAAGGCAAACCACACATTCAGCATTCATGCCATTGTGGTTAATGCCGGACGACCAGCACGGACGAAGGCGCATACGCGCTCACCCATTCCGAGACACTTCCCATGGTAAACCGTTCCACACCCGTGAGCCCCTTGGATCCCATGACGACCAGTTGCGCATGGCAGGCTGAAACTGCCTCGACGATTTGCCCTCGTGGTTGACCCTCAAGTCGTGTTCCAGTCACTTGAAACCCTTCCTTTAAAAACAATTCCCGATAGTGCTCAAGGCATTCCTGAGCATGCTCTCGAAGAGGCGCCACCAAAGCCTTCAATCGGGATTTCGGAAGAATCTTTTGAGACACATCCGTCAACCTATCGGGCACCACTGAAACCAATTGAAGTGTCGCCATATCAGGAGAGAGCCATTCCTTCACCCGGTTTGCCGCAAACTTTGATGGCTTGGACCCATCCAAGGCGAGTAAGACAGAAACCGGCACATCAAGAAGCCCCTTCACCGTCAAGACCGAGCAGGGACCATGGGTCAGGACCGTCCTCGAAATGCTTCCCAGCAGATATCCGGGAAGATCGGTCATTCCACGAGAACCCACCACGACCAAATCAGGCCGGATTTGTTCGGCATGAGTAATAATGGCATCCGCCACATGGCCTTTAACCAGGACCGTCTTGAGAGCCGTAACCGGCTTGGTGGCGGCCTGGCTTAAGACCACTTCCATCCGATGTGCGCAATCGGTCAGAACCTTCCGGCCAGCCGCCCCCAGCTTTTTTGAAAGATCTTTTGTCAGGATCTCATCCTTTTCGGATTGCCGTTTCCTACTGCCTTTCACGATCCGTGGGTCGACCGCATGCAACAACACCAGCTCTTTCACCGAATGGCGAAATAACTTCCCCACTCCTTCAAGGGCCCACAGAGAAAACTCCGACCCATCAACCGCACACAGGATTTTCATTGTCTCGTCTCCTCAATCTCAGACATCGAACCATTGTGCTCCCAACATGTTTTCTTCCCAACTCCTATTTTCGCACGAATCCTGCCAAGGGAAATCACTTTTCACAAATTTTTTTTCGGCTGACAGTCGATGGTCCCTATGATCGGGAAACCGACAGATTGGGCTTGCTCCAGACTTCATGTCCTTTTTTGGGACTATACTTCATTGGCACAGTGTAGCCTTTTTCCTCTTTTTGCACGAGAACACAATATCAATTATGCATTGTGAGACGGCCTCATTGCCCCCCCACATAGTTCTCGGCACAGACTCCCTTCTCTGGCATTTTCTTTGCTGAGTTTTTTCATGAGCAAACTACGCTATGACAAACACTCAACGAGGTCAACAACATGGGTGACGGTCTGTTTCAAAAAATTCTGATACCCGTCGATTTTTCCCCCTGCTCGCGGGAGGCCTTCCTGGTAGGACTTCGACTCGCACGAAGTTTTCAATCACAGGTTATTCTCCTTCATGTTATCGATACCAAATCCCTGGATGCCTTGAACGCCCTCGGGCTCGCTCTCCCGTCGGAAGAGAAAGCGCAAAAAAAACGATTGCATCATCAAGCCCGGCTCTTGGCACGAGGCCTCCTGGCCCTGACTGAGACCAAGGGAATCAAGATCACGCGGCATCTAAGCGAAGGGAAACCTTTCATGGAAATTGCCCGGATGACACGATCAGAACATGTCGACCTTGTCGTCATGGGAAGTTATGGAGGACAGACAGGAGATATCACCCGGATATTTTTTGGCAGTACGGCTGAAAAAGTGGTTCGCACGGTGAATTGTCCGGTGCTCTGCGTACCCTATCCGTATCATAAATTGCAGCCCTTTACGGATATTGATGCGGTATCCAAACCGGTTAAAACGGCAACGAAAAAGAAGCGTCCCAAATCCTCATCCCGCTCAGGAAAAAGAACATAATTGCCGACCACGGCCTCAACCATGTGCATCAACAAAGGGGGCCCTTTTGCATGGGACGCCGATTCCAACCATAGCCTTTTTTCGTTGGCTTTTTTTTCCATCGTTTTTATCTTGTGGAAGTCAGGGAACGCTCCTACGTACGTTCGCCTTCAAATCTTCCAGGTTCTATCCTTTCGAGAGAATTTCTTTTCCCTTATCCACAGCGCTGACTGTCAGGGACGGCCCCTCTCAGCGGGGAAGACCTATCTCTTTCACTCATCGATTCACCTGGTCGGAAGCATTCGTCCTTCTCACGAAAGACCTCACTGGGGTGGCCACGGTCATTCAGGCAGTCACTGGTCATTCTGGAATCGGAGGGACCAGGTTCTTCTTTAGGCCATTTCTTTGTCATCAACACGACACCAACCATTTTGAGGGATTCTATAAACATCAATGGACGAAATTCCTCAAATACTGATTACGCTCGGGGCCTTATTCCTATTGGGACTCTTGACGGACCTGTGGGGACGCCAGACTTTTTTACCACGAGTCACCCTGTTGCTCCTGGCCGGGTTTGCCATTGGTCCCTCGGGGTTCGATGTTTTGCCGGACTTCAGGGAGGATTGGTTTCCGGTTGTCACCAACATCGCCTTATCCATGGTGGGGTTCCTTCTGGGACATCATATGACCGGTTCGTCTCTGCAAAAAAGGGGAACCGTCGTTTTGTGGATCTCGATTGGAGCAGTCCTGGCAACCGCCACAACCGTCTTTATTGGACTTCTGGCCTTTGGTGTCCGGATAGAAATTGCACTCATTCTGGCTGGTATTGCCCTGGCGACCGATCCAGCCGCCACCATTGATGTCATCCGGGAGATTCGGGGGAAAGGAGAATTTGCCAAGACATTGGAAAGTGTCGTGGCGATTGACGACGTCTGGGGGCTCCTGATCTTTAGCGTTCTCCTGGCTATTGCCCAAACGTTTTCCGGACAGGGAACCGGATGGGACATGCTCCTGCCGGGAGTATGGGAAATCGCCGGGGCCATGCTGCTGGGACTGGTGCTGGGAATTCCCATGGCCTATTTAACCGGACGCATCAAGCAAGGGGAGCCCACTCAAGCCGAGGCGTTAGGACTGGTCCTGCTGTGTGGAGGCCTTGCAGTTTTCTTGCATGTCTCTTTTATTCTAGCGGGAATCGTCTTAGGAGCTACCGTCGCCAATTTAGCAGTTCACCACCGACGGCCCTTTACCGCCATTCAAGGAATTGAGTGGCCGTTCATGATCCTTTTTTTTATCCTGGCCGGGGCCTCATTGGACCTGCATTCCTTACAAGCAACCAGCCTGCTAGGCGTCGCCTACATCTTCCTGCGACTGGCAGGACGGGTGATCGGATCCTGGGGGGGAGGATTCATCAGCGGGGCACCTCCTCTCATCCGACATTGGATGGGGATGGCACTCTGGCCGCAAGCCGGAGTCGCATTGGGCATGGCGTTATTAGCCAGTCAACACCTGCCCGACATCAAGGAAGTGATTCTCCCGATTGCCATTGGTTCCACGATCATCTTCGAACTTATCGGACCGGTCATGACCCGAATAGCCCTCATAAAAGCAGGCGAAGGGCAGAAAAACAATAGGATGGTGACGTGACAAACAGAAATAGATGATCTGGCCGACCCGATTCGGCTTGGTGAAATCTGAAAACGGATGATTATTGAGAGCATGATGGATCCAGGCTCTTTTCAATCGTACAATGACTGAACATTGTCTGCGAACTTGGTGGATGACCGGAACCTTTTCACTGACATATCAGCGGAGACGTTGACTCATGTATACAAGCGGAGGTTGAATACAAGGCCGTATGTCACAGCCCGACATCCCCTGCAAGAGAAAGGAAAACCGGGTTAATCACGGACACAGGACCGCTCAACCCACGCCCTGCCTCCTTCTACCGGATATCCAAAGAGGCATGAGGTGAACATGAAGACCAGTCCCCCCAATACCGGCACAGTCGTCTCGGTGCGGGGCAGCGTGGTGGATATTCGATTCGAGGACCATTTACCCCCCATCTATTCGTTGTTACGCACAGGACAGGAGGGCCGAATTGCCATCGAGGTATTGGCCCAACTCGATTCACATCGCGTGCGCGGAATTGCGCTGACACCCACACAAGGCCTCATGCGCGGCATGGTCGTTGAGGACACCGGCGGACCGTTGATGGCTCCGGTTGGGAAAGGCATTCTGGCTCGCATGTTCGACGTATTTGGAAATTCCATCGACCGGGAGCCGGCACCAACAGAGATTCAATATCGGACCGTCCATCGAGCCCCGCCATCGTTAGCCCGGCGCTCCACCAAATCCGAGATCTTCGAGACAGGGATCAAGATCATTGATGTGCTGTTACCTCTTGAGCGCGGAGGCAAGGCCGGTCTGTTTGGTGGAGCAGGCGTGGGCAAGACCGTGTTGCTCACCGAAATGATTCACAATATGATCGGACATCACCAGGGAGTCAGCATTTTTTGCGGGATCGGCGAACGCTGTCGTGAAGGGGAAGAACTCTACCGGGAAATGAAGGAAGCCGGTGTGCTGCCGAATATGGTGATGGTCTTCGGTCAAATGAACGAACCACCGGGCAGCCGGTTCCGTGTAGGCCACGCGGCACTAACCATGGCGGAGTATTTCCGTGACGACGAGCACCGGGACGTCCTGCTGCTGATCGATAACATTTTTCGGTTCATCCAGGCCGGCTCGGAGGTTTCAGGGCTGATGGGACAGATGCCATCACGTCTCGGGTATCAACCCACGATGGGAACCGAATTGTCCCGGTTAGAGGAACGCATCGCCAATACCGATTCCGGAGCCATTACGTCGATTCAAGCCGTGTATGTCCCGGCAGACGATTTCACCGACCCGGCCGCCGTGCACACCTTCTCGCATCTTTCCGCATCCATCGTGCTTTCACGCAAACGGGCCAGTGAGGGGCTCTACCCGGCCATCGATCCCTTGCAGTCCAATTCAAAAATGGCCACGCCGGGCACCATTGATGAACGACATTACCGCATTGCACAAGAGGTCAGGCGAACACTCGCGCAATATGCAGAACTCAAGGACATCATCGCGATGCTTGGCTTGGAACAACTGTCTCTGGCGGACCGGAAAGTTGTCGCTCGCGCCAGACGTCTTGAGCGGTTTCTCACCCAGCCGTTTTTCACGACGGAACAGTTCTCAGGCCTCAAAGGACAGCTCGTCAGCCGCAAGGACGCTCTGGACGGTTGTGAACGCATCCTGCAGGACGAGTTTAAGGATTACCCGGAACATACCCTTTACATGATTGGCAGGATTGAGGATGCACAGGAACACGCGACATCGGGCAAATCTCCCGTTCAAGACGGATCGGAGGCCACACCCGAACCCACGGGGGACCCGACACTCAATGCGAAACTCCAACGGTAGGTCGAAGCCACCGTCCAACCCGCAACCGGAGGTCGAATATGCAGCCGCTCCTCATGACTCTGAAAATTCTTTTGCCGTACAGGATTTTTTCCGAGCAGAACGCGGTGACACGTATCGTCGCAGAGACCCGTCAGGGTGCGTTTGGTATTTTACCGCAACGGCTTGACTGCGTAGCAGCACTTGAGCCGGGAATTTTCATGTACGAAACTCACCGGAACGATGAACACTATGTGGCCCTCGATGAAGGAGTGCTGGTCAAAAATGGCCGGGAGGTGTTGGTCTCCGTCAGGAATGCCATTGCCGGGACCGACCTCCACCAATTGCGCGAGGCGGTGGAACATGAGTTTCTGACTCTGGACGAACAGGAGCGGAGCCTCCGCTACGTAATGACCAAGTTGGAAAGTAGCTTTGTGCGCCGCTTCGCGGATTTTCGCCATGACTGAGGACCCGGTAGAGAAACCCATCAGGGAAGAGACGACGTTAGCCCGACAGGTCGGCACGAAAGCTGCGCGCAAACTCAAGGCGCAACGTCACACGACGCGGACCATCTGGTTTGGATTGGGGATGATGGGGCTGATCGGTTGGTCGGTAGCCATCCCGACCCTACTTGGCGCATCCCTCGGTCTCTGGCTGGACAAACAGTATCCCGCACCCCATTCGTGGACGCTCACCCTGCTCTTCATCGGCCTGATCATCGGATGTGTGAACGCCTGGCATTGGGTAACCAAGGAAGACCAGGATATACGTGCCGAACAGGAGAATCACAATGAATGAAATCTTCCTGATGGTATCTGCACTGGGAACGGGCTTATTGCTCGGAGGGATGTTTTTTGGTGGCCTATGGTTGACGATTCGGAAAGGGCTATCGTCCACACAACCGGCTCTTTGGTTCATCGGCAGCCTGCTGTTACGAACCTGCCTGACCTTGGCTGGGTTCTATGCGGTCTCGGACGGCCAATGGGAAAGGTTGTTGGCGTGCCTCCTCGGATTTACCATTGCACGTCCGATCGTCACCCGGCTCAGCGGCCCAGCCGAAAATCCAAACCGACCGGGGCAGGAGCCCAGCCATGCACCTTAGCCCGGACGACGTCATTATCTGGCAATACGGGGTCATCAAACTGAATGCCACCATTGTGTTCACATGGGGGTTGATGCTCATGTTGGCTATTGGATCGACCGTTATAACGCGAAATCTTTCTACGGGCCTCACACGATCGCGTTGGCAGAATCTTCTGGAATTCCTGGTCACGGCCATTGAGAAACAAATTGAAGAGGTCGGCCTGAGTCAGCCACGGAAGCACCTCAGCTTTCTCGGAACAATCTTTCTGTTCATCGCCATGGCCAGCCTCTGTACGATTATTCCCGGTTACGAGCCGCCGACCGGATCTCTCTCGACCACCGTGGCGCTTGCCCTGTGCGTCTTTATCGCTGTCCCGCTTTTCGGGATTGAGGAGCAAGGAATCAGGGAGTATTTTAAGTCCTATCTCAAGCCGACGGTCATCATGTTGCCATTTAATATTATCAGCGAAATCTCCCGTACACTGGCCCTGGCCATCCGCTTATTCGGCAACATGATGAGCGGAGCCATGATTGTTGGCATTCTACTGACCATCACCCCCTTTATCTTCCCGATCGTCATGAGCCTGCTCGGTCTGCTCACCGGGATGGTGCAGGCCTATATCTTCAGCATCCTGGCCACGGTCTATATTGCCGCGGCAACACAAACCCGACAGCGTGAAATTCATCCGGATTCTGGAATACAAGATTGACGAACACGTCAGAACATGAAAAGGAGACTCTATGGACAGCATGACGCTCATCGCTCTGACATCAATTATCACAGCCGGCCTCACTATCGGCTTCGGTTGTATAGGACCGGCCCTGGGGGAAGGAAAAGCGATTGCAGCAGCATTGACTTCACTCGCCCAGCAGCCCGATGCTTCCAACACAATCACCCGGACGCTCTTTGTCGGCCTGGCGATGATCGAGTCCACAGCCATTTACTGTTTCGTGGTCTCGATGATCCTGATCTTTGCCAATCCCTTCTGGAACCACGTCCTCGCTCAGGCCGCGGGAAAATGAGAAGATGTTAATCGACTGGTTCACGGTTGTTGCGCAGGCACTCAACTTTCTTATCCTCGTATGGCTATTGAAGCGCCTCCTCTATAAACCCATCCTCAATGCTCTGGACGCGAGGGAGAAACGGATTGCCGCCGAACTCGCAGACGCCGATGCAAGAAAAGCCGAAGCCCGGCAGGAACGCGACGCCTTCAAGCGCAAAAACGAGGATTTCGACCGGCAGCGTACGGCACTGCTGACCAGCGCGATGAATCAAGCCACAGCCGAGCGTCAACAGCTCATCGACAATGCGCGGAAGGAGTCGGACGCCTTGCGGGCCCAGTGGCAGGAAGCGTTGAGGAGCGAACATCAGAATCTCAGTGAAGAACTCATCCGCCGAACACGAGAGGAAGTCTTTGCCATCGCGCAAAAAACATTGGCGGACCTCGCCACTACGAACCTGGAAGAACAGATGGCCGAGGCCTTCATCGGCCGATTGCACAAACTGGATCGTGTGGAGAGAGAAGAGTTAGAGTCGGAATTCAAGGCGGCCTCCACTCCCGCAATCGTGCGCAGCGCCTTCCGGCTGTCTGCCACTCAGCGAGCGGCAATTGAAAATGCGGTCAGGGATGTGCTTGCCATTCATGCCCGAATCCAGTTCGAGACAGCCCCGGACCTGGTCAGCGGAATCGAACTCACGGCAAATGGACGCAAGATTGCCTGGAGCATCAGACAGTATCTTACATCGCTTCAACAACACGTCGACGACCTTTTGGACGTACGCCCCAAAGCGGCAACAAAAGCCGCAGAACATCCCGAACACCATGCCAATGAATAACCCGTTTGAAACCCTGCATAGTCTTGTCGACACAACATTCGCTGGCATGAGCCACGCACGCGAAGGCTTCGAGCCCGGTATGACCGCCCAAGAGATAGGGAGGATCACCAACGTCTCCACCGGGATCGCCAGAGTTTCCGGACTTCCCCGCGTGGGGTTTGAGGAGGTGCTGAAATTTCCCAATGATATCTATGGCATCGCCTTCAACGTCGATGAAGACGAAATCGGTGTCGTGCTCCTTGGCGACTACTGGCAGTTGCATGCGGGTGATGAAGTCGAACGCAGGGGACACGTCCTGGACGTGCCGGTATGCGACGGATTAATCGGGCGAGTCATCAACCCCTTAGGACGGCCTCTGGACGGCCTCGGGCCCGTGGTTTCCACCGAACGCCTGCCTATCGAACGCCCGGCTCCGCCCATCATGAACCGTGCCCCCGTTACGGTGCCGCTACAAACCGGCATCAAGGTCATTGATGCGCTGATTCCCATCGGGCGGGGCCAGCGTGAATTAATTCTCGGCGACCGGCAGACGGGCAAGACCGCCATTGCGGTCGACACCATTCTCAACCAGCGCGATCAGCATGTCCTTTGCGTGTATTGCGCCATCGGTCAGCGCGCATCCGGCGTGGCCAAAGTCGTGTCCACACTCCGCGAACAAGGGGCGATGGAGTATACCGTCGTCGTCGTAACCGAAGGGAATGACCCACCGGGACTCGCCTATATCGCGCCCTATGCCGCAACCGGTATTGCGGAACATTTTATGAACCAGGGTCGCGATGTGCTCATTGTCTATGACGACCTGACGCATCACGCCCGTGCCTATCGTGAGTTGTCCTTGCTCTTGCGCCGCCCGCCCGGTCGAGAAGCATTTCCTGGGGATATCTTTTACATCCACTCGCGTCTTCTGGAGCGCGCCACACATCTCCGCAAAGAACTGGGTGGGGGGTCCCTGACTGCCCTGCCCATCATTGAAACGGAAGCACAAAACATTTCCGCCTATATTCCGACCAATTTAATTTCTATTACGGATGGGCAGATCTACCTCTCACCTTCCCTGTTTGAATTAGGGGTGCTTCCTGCGATCGATGTCAGTCGATCCGTTTCCCGCGTTGGAGGCAAAGCACAACGGTCGGCCTACCGGGCCGTCGCGGGAAATCTCAAGCTGGCCTATGCACAATTTGAGGAGCTGGAAACCTTCGCTAGATTCGGTGCCCGACTTGATGAGGACACCCGAAAGATAATCGAGCACGGACGTCGGATCCGCGCCTGCCTCAAGCAGCCTGAATTCGCCCCGATGTCCGTGCCCGCTCAAATCACCTTGCTATTGGCATTGACCGAAAAATTGTTTGATTCTGTGCCGCTTGACCAGATGGTGAAAGCCGAACAGACTTTACACAAGGCATCCCTCGACATCCCGTTGGAGGTATGGAAACGACTGGAAGGCACAGCCAAATTAAATGCTGAAGATCGTGACACGATTATTCGGATCGCCCGTCAAGCACTCGCACGCTTTCAATCCACGCCCCAAACCAAGGAGAAGGCATGAGCGACACCATGGTCAATTTGCGTCGACAGATCGACGGAGCCGGAAATCTCCAATCTGTTGTTCGTACAATGAAAGCCTTGGCCGCCTCGAGCATCGGACAATACGAACAATCGGTGAGCGCATTGGCGGATTATGCCCGCACGGTGGAACTGGGATTAAGCGTCTGTTTCCGGGAAAACCCGCCGGTAGGCTTGATGGGAGAACGGAAGAAGACACGACAGACAGATACAATCGGCGCAGTCGTGTTCGGTTCAGACCAGGGATTGGTCGGCCAGTTTAATGAGGTGATCGCCAATTATGCGGTCAAGACCTTGGCCGCTCAGTCTGGACGTCATACGGTATGGGCCGTGGGAGAGCGCGTACAGTCGCGCCTGACAGAGGCAGGTCTCGCATTAGGAGGATTCTTCCCGGTCCCGAATTCGATCAAAGCCATTACGCCACTTGTCGGGAAGATTCTTCTGGAAAGCGAAGCCGCTCATAGCCGGGGAACGATCTACGAACTCCACCTTTTTTACAACCATCCCACCTCCAGAGCGGTCTATGCACCGGTCAATCAGCGCCTACTACCACTGGACGAAACCTGGCGAAGCCAGTTGGCCATACTCCCGTGGCCCACGGGAAATCTGCCGGAGGTTATCGGCAGGGATCCTGGTACACTGCGGGCGCTTATTCATGAGTATCTTTTTATCTCCCTCTTCCGGGCATGCGCCGAATCTCTGGCCAGCGAAAATGCCAGCCGACTAACCGCCATGCAACGCGCCGAGAAAAACATCGACGAGCTTCTGGAGGACCTCAATCGGCACTTCCACCAGTTACGCCAGCGTGGCATCGACGAGGAACTCTTTGACGTCATCTCCGGCTTTGAGGCGCTGGCCGA
>BQIW01000067.1 GCA_021604105.1 Nitrospirales bacterium
GCAACTCGCCCTTGAGGGATTGATCACTACAAAATCCTGGCAATTACTGGCGGATGAAATGAATTTGTCTGTCTCGGCTCAAGAACTCCACGATGCGATCGTGAACCAAACCGACTTCCAAAAAGATGGCGTCTTCGATACGGAATATTACCAGCGACTCTTGGCTGCCAACCGGATGAAACCTCATCAATATGAGGAGCAACGCCGAAACGAATTGCTGGCGGAAAAAGCGAGACTACTTGTCTCTGAAGCCACAGCACTCACCCCGACGGAATTGAAAGAAGTCAAAGAACTCGCCGACCGACAAACCCTTGATGGGGCCGAGCCCGACCTCACCGTCCTAGAACAGATTCGCCTTCAATTCCTCATGCAAAAGAAACAACGAGCCATGCAGGCCGTTCAGACGGCTCTTCGAGCTCGTGGAGACGTGACGATTCACGAGGAACTGCTGTAAGAAAGATCCTCCGGCCTTACCCTGACACTCTCATTGGTTTGGAATCCCCCACTAAGCCATCCGTGGATGCACTGTAGGCACAGACTCTTCCTCTTGGCTCCATAACAAGAGACCTTGGCCATACGTGAGATAGTCTTTGCAGAGAAAATGACATCAGAATTATCCCCTATTTCTGCCATCGCCATTATTCAAGAATAAGCATGGCATCCCCATAGCTATAGAACCGATAGCGTTCACACACTGCATGGACATACGCCTTCCTGGCCTCCTCTAATCCCGCAAATGCCGCAACTAACATCAAGAGTGTCGTTTCGGGAAAATGAAAATTAGTCAAGAGCCCATCAATGACCCGGAACTTGAATCCCGGCAGGATAAAGAGGCGGGTCTCTCCTGAACAGGGCCTGAGCTCGCCGGTGTCATCTAGAGCTGACTCCAGACTTCGTGCCACAGTGGTCCCAACAGCGACAATTCGCCCGCCTCGCTTTCGAACCTCACGAATCCTCTCAGCGGTCTCCTCTGACACCTCGAACCATTCCGGATGCATGGTGTGGCGTGCGATGTTCGTTGTCTTGACCGGTTGAAAAGTTCCAGGTCCAACATGCAGGGTAATCGTGGCCGTCCCGATCCCTTTCTCTGCCAGTTGCGTGATCAATTGTGGGGTAAAATGCAATCCGGCGGTTGGCGCGGCAATGGCCCCTTCCACTTTGGCAAAGACGGTTTGATAATCCTCTTGATCGCGTGAAACCGGTTGGCGCTTCAAATACGGAGGAAGGGGGATTTCTCCATGAGACTGTAGCCATGTCGGCAAAGCACCCGGGCCAAGCCAATGAATCACCGTTCGACCAGGCTCTTTTTCCACGACCTGCGCACGGGCAGATCCCTCACATTCCACAATCTGTCCGACTCCAACTCTCCCCTGAATGAGGACTTCCGCATGGTCATCATCAATTTCTTTGACAAACAGCAATTCCACCCGTCCCCCACTTGGTACTTTCTTCGCCCAGAGACGAGCAGGAATGACCTTGGTATTATTCACCACAAGTAAATCCCCAGGTCGTAATATATTGGGGAGGTCTTTGATTTGCCGATCGGTAATATCTCCGGAGGATCGGGTCAGCACCAACAATCTGGCATGATCACGTGGATGAACCGGATATTGGGCAACCAGGGTCTGATCAAAGGGAAAGTTGAATTGGGATAGATCCATGACCAGGTAAGACAAGAAAGTAACAGCGTTAGTCGGTAGCGGTGAGGACTACACGATCAATAGGAAGCATTATCGTGTGGGGGTAATAATGTCTGATAATCGATTGGTAGTCATACCCTAACTCAGCCATCTCGCGCATACCCCACTGACACATTCCCACAGCATGTCCTGCCCCATGACCCACCACGACCACTTCCCGGCCCAATGATTCGATGGAAAATTGGGTGCTAAAAATTTTGGAGTATCCGACCACTCGTCGCAAGTCTTGCCCGCGCAGAATAATTTCTCCACGAGAATGGAGCAGTCGAACACGATCAACCCGACCCGAGGGCGTAAAGGTATAGGGCGTAAAGGTCGCGATTTTGCCAACGTCATACCCCTCGTTGAGCAGTTGCTGCTCAAGAAAGTCGAAGGTAAATGAGGTACGCCAATCATATCGTGGGGCTTGCTCGTCAAACGGGCAGTCGACCCCTTTGAGATAGGGAAGATCCAATGCCCACACATACAACGCATCCTCGGTGGGGCCGGCCGCCGTTGACGAATAGGCCGCAAAGATGGGGCGATTTTCATACGTCACCACCTGGCCCCTGGTGGCTGCAACGGCCTGCAGCACGGATTCAGCTTGTACGGAATGGCCGTGATAGACTTGATCTTGCACGCCGGCGACCACATCGAAGGCTTGCAATCGGTTTTCAACTTTTTTGTACAACACATAGGTTCTGGCAGCGACGGCTTGAGCTTTCAGGGCTTCCAAGGGCCACTTGGCCCCGACCTCACCCGAGACGACACCTGCGACATACGATTCAAGCTCAACCCAATTAATCAAGGTTAATCCAGATGGGTCCAATCGAATTTCAAGGGGGCCGCGCACAACCCATTCTGGTCGTGAATTCCTGAACGCAGCTTTTTCGTTTTTCGTCTCGACTCCTACCTGATAGGTGCCGGTGGATCCCTCAACCCGCAGACTCGACTCATTCACGACACGTTCATTGAGAAGAAGACCACCGCCTTGATTTCGAATGGTCACTTGACCTGAAGCATGAAATCTTTTCCCGGAAGGCAGGAGAAGGGAAAACGAATCCGGAGATTGAATGGAAAGAACCTGGGCAGCCTGGGCAAGCCCCACGCGAATAGCCGGTTCATCAGCCCAAATGATCGGAGAATACAACGTGACCCAAATCATAAGGAGGAGACCTAGGCCCAAGCAATGTGTCACGCGTGCCATAACTCGTGCTTAACGCCGGAAGAAAAGATAGAAGATCACACTTCCGACCACACTAAGAATGAGACTGGTCGCAAGAGGAAAGTAAAACGTCACATGATCCCGCTTGATGATAAAATCACCGGGTAACCGGCCAAGCCAGCCCATACCGCCCTCACCGTCAGACCATTTCCCTAAGGCCCAAAATATCCCCCCCAGCACCAGGAGGATAGTCCCCAACAGCATCAAGGCTTTTCCCACTCCACTCATCATGTCGATTCTCACGCATTACCGGATAAGTTCCTCGGCGATTTGTACGGCATTGAGCGCAGCACCTTTTCGCAAATTATCCGCCACAATCCACAGGTTTAATCCATTGGGCACTGATTCATCCTCCCTCACTCGCCCCACAAATACCGCATCCGTTCCCACCACATCGATCGGCAGAGGATACAAATTGCGACTGGGATCATCGTAGACTTGAATGCCCGGAGCGGCAGACAGTATCGCTCGTGCGTCATTGACACTCAGCTTTTGCTCAGTTTCAATATTCACGGATTCCGCATGGCAGATAAAGACCGGGACCCTGACTGTGGTGGCCGTAATCGGCAACAACGATTCACCAAGAATTTTCCGGGTTTCGTTGATCATTTTTATTTCTTCTTTGGTGTACCCATTCGGCAAAAAATCATCAATATGTGGCAAACAATTAAAGGCAATTTGATGCGGATACACCGACACCTTGGCTTCTCCAAAACTGAGTAGTTGCCGGGACTGCTCCACTAATTCTTCCATCGCATCCTTGCCCGTTCCGGATACGGATTGAAACGTCGTGACAATAATCCGTTTGATTTGGACTGCATCATGCAGCGGCTTCAATGCCACGACCATTTGAATGGTGGAACAATTGGGATTGGCAATCAATCCCTGATGCTCCGAAAGAGCATGGCCATTCACCTCAGGCACCACGAGTGGTACGTTGGGATCCATCCTCCACGCGGAACTATTGTCCACCACCACGGCTCCAGCCTTGACAGCCATCGGACCGAATTCTTTGCTGACACCGGCTCCTGCCGAAAACAAGGCCACATCCACACCCTCGAACGAGTTGTATTCCAGCACTTTGACGGGAAGGGTCTGACCGCGAAACATCACCTCATTGCCTTCGGAACGGGCCGAGGCCAGCGGGACTAATTCCTCGACAGGAAAATCCCGTTCTTCCAGTACCTGGATCATTTCCGTACCAACGGCACCGGTTGCTCCCACCACTGCGACCGTATAGGCCGATCTTTTTTTTATCATGTCAGGCTTACTCCCTCACGAAAGACACGGATGGCTCCAATATTACGCACATCCTATCAGTTCAAAATCCTTGACTCAAAAATGACGAAAGAAAAACCCATAGCAGGAGGGCATTCAAGCCAACACCAGAGGCCGAAAATTCTGACACCCCCGTAATGGCCTCCGGGACTCTTCTTAGACAGGAATAAAGCGGATGCGGTGATTAAAGGTATCGGCAATCGCAATATTGCCCAAGACGTCAACGGCCACACCAAACGGAAAATTGAGGCTACTATTCGAAGACGGGCCTCCATCACCAGCCCACGCCGATTGGCCATTACCGGCGACTAGAGTCATTTCCTTATTGACGGCATCCCACTTCCGGATTAAGTGATGATCGGAATCCGTGATAAGCAGATGTCCTTGCGGTGTTATCGCGATGCCGTAAGGCCTGGCCAACGCCTGAGATTGTTCATTCGCCCCACGCTCGTAGCGAAACTCAGCGCCATCCCCCGCCACCGTAGACAGAATCCCCGTGCAGTGGTCCAGCATTCGAATACGGCCGTTAAACGTATCGGCAATATAGAGATTTCCATGGTGATCCAGTGCCAATCCGCTCGGTCCCGCAAGCGCAGACTCTCTCGCAGGAATGCCATCCCCGGTAAATCCGGACTCCCCCGTTCCTGCGACGGTTGTGATGACACCCGTTTCCAAATCCAGCATGCGAATGCGATTATTACTCTGATCGGCAATATAAAGTCGGTCACCATCCACGGCTACTGCCACCGGTTCATTCAACGAAGCAGATGTTCCGGGACCGCCGTCTCCCGCCCACTTCGCCTGGCCGGTCCCGGCCACGGTCCGGATCATCCCTGTTTTTGAATCTACCCGCCGAATGCGATGGTTCCAGGTGTCGGCAATAAAGAGAGTGCCTGCCGCATCAACAGCAACGGCAGAAGGAAAATTTAATTGTGCTCTTGTGGCCAAGGCTCCATCTCCCGCAAACCGATCTTTGCCCATCCCCTGTCCAACTATGTAGCGAACCGTTCCACTCAAATCAGGCGTTTGAGAGTAGGCCTGGCCCGGAATCTCATCTATATCCGCAAGAGGATCAATCTCCTCCTCGACGATCGAAGTTGGAGATGGAGTCGGGGACCCTGGATTTTCTCCGCCGACGCCCCGCATGAGGAGACACCCGGCTACCGTTTCGATGACACCGGTCGAATGTCGCAAACGGCGAATGACATGATTTTCAGAATCAGCAATCAGGAGATTGCCTTCAGCGTCAAAGCACACATTCTTGGGTTCATTCAGAACTGCTTGAATCCCAAGCTGTCCGTCGCCTTCATACCCGTGCTCCCCCGTTCCCGCTATCGTAAGAATCTGCCCACTCTGTCCTTGCCCAATCATCTGTTTAGTGTCCTAACTGCTTTACGATGTGATCGCCCATTTCAGCCGTTCCAACCAGCGTACACCCCTGGCTCTCAATATCTTTCGTGCGAAATCCCTGCTCAAGAGTCTTCTGAATTGCCGATTCAATCATCTCGGCTTCGTTCGTCAATTCGAACGAATAGCACAACATCATGGCTGCGGAAGCAATGATTCCAATAGGATTGGCGATGTTTTTCCCGGCAATATCCGGAGCGCTTCCATGGATAGGTTCAAACATCCCCACGGTCGCTCCGACGCTGGCAGAAGGGAGCATGCCTATCGACCCGGTCAGCATCGCCGCTTCATCACTCAAAATATCTCCAAACAAATTGGTCGTCACCACCACGTCGAATTGCTTGGGATAGCGAACGAGTTGCATCGCACAATTGTCTACATACATGTGACGCAATTCCACATCTGGGAAGTTCTGATGCACGTTGATCACTTCTCGCCGCCAGAGTTCGGACGACTCCAACACGTTGGCCTTATCGATTGAGTGAACCAGGCCGCGCCGCTTTCTGGCAGCCTGAAAAGCTACATCCGCGATCCGTCGGATTTCCTCCGTCGTGTAGACTTCGGTATTCAATCCTCGATGCCCTGTCGCCGTTTGTTCAATGCCTTTCGGTTTGCCAAAATAAATCCCACCGGTCAACTCTCGAACAACCAGAATATCAATACCTTCCACGATTTCCGGCTTGAGGCTGGACGACCCAATCAACGCTGAATACATTTTTGCCGGTCGGAGGTTAGCGAAAAGCCCAAGTTGCTCCCGCAATCCGAGTAAGGCACGTTCCGGCCGACGCTCATACTCAAGGCCTTCCCACTTCGGTCCACCCACAGCTCCCAGGAGGACGGCATCACTCGATTGAGCTAAATTCAGGGTCTCGGTCGGCAAGGGAATGCCCCTAGCGTCAATTGCCTCCCCGCCAACCTGCCCATGGGTAAAGGTAAATTGATGGTCACACTTCTGACCAATGGCCTCGAGAACCCGTATCGCTTGTGGCATGATTTCAGGTCCGATTCCATCACCCGGCAATACGGCAATCCGTTTCTTCATGATTCCCCCAATAATATGATGAACATCAATGATGCGATTCTGGCAATAACCATGCAACTTAAACGGTCTAGGAGAAGGCACATGCCCATGGACGAAGAAAATGGCAGGAGATCAGTGGCTCGTTTATCGAAATAACCGGAACAAGCTCTTCAACACAACCCGATTTTTTGTTCGGCTCTGGCATGTCGTTCCTTCAAATCCGCCAATTTATTGAGCGCATTCAGGTAGGCCTGCGCAGACGCGAGAATAATATCCGTATCTGATCCGTGACCGGTAACGGTTTCTCTATTTTCCTCGACGCGGACCGACACTTCTCCCTGGGCATCGGTCCCACCCGTAATCGCTTTGACGATATAGGCACGCAGAAGACTTTTCGTTTCAGTCAGGGCCGCAATGGTCCGATACACTGCATCCACCGGCCCATCACCCGTGCCTGTCAGTTTTGCAACTCGCCCATCCATCATCAATTCCACCATCGCGGACGGCCGCTGCTCCAAGCCACTTTCCACACGCAACCCCTTTAAGGCATAACGCTCCGGAACTTTGGTAATTGCCTTATTGACGATAGTCTCCAGATCTTCTTCAAATAATTCCTTTTTTTGATCCGCCAGATGTTTAAAGCGTTCAAAGGCCTCTTGCAACTCCTGATCAGAAAGGGTGTATCCCAGATTCGCCAGTTCCTCACGAAAGGCATGCCGACCGGATAATTTGCCCATCACCAACCGACTTTGGGTTAATCCGACGGATTCCGGTCTCATGATCTCATAGGTACTTTTGTCCTTGAGTAACCCGTCCTGATGAATACCGGACGTATGCGCAAAGGCATTGGCTCCCACAATGGCTTTATTGGGCTGAACCACCATTCCAGTGATATTGCTGACCAAACGACTGGCTTTGGAGATTTCCTCAGTGCGTATGATGGTATCAGACTGGTAAAAATCTGTACGGGTACGAAGTCCCATCGCGACTTCTTCCAACGAGGCATTGCCGGCTCGTTCACCAATCCCGTTGATCGTACATTCCACCTGGCCTGCTCCCGCATAAATGGCGGCCATAGAATTGGCAACCGCCAACCCCAAGTCGTTATGGCAATGGACGGAAATAATGGCCGTCTCCATCCCCCGAACCCGCTCTCTTAATGTCCGAATAATCTTTCCAAATTCCTCGGGAGTGGTATACCCCACCGTATCTGGAATATTCACCGTTCCCGCTCCAGCCTCCACCACGGCTTCCACCACTTCACAGAGATAGGTCAAATCGGAACGGGTGGCATCCATAGGAGAATATTCCACATCCTCAACATAACCTCGGGCATGGCGTACCATTTCCACTGCCCTCTTGAGAGCTTCATCCCTGGTCATGCGAAATTGATGTTTCAGATGGATATCCGAAGAAGACAAAAACGTATGAATACGGCATTTTGGTGCGCCTTTGAGTGCCTCCCAAGCCCGGTCAATATCTTCCGGTTTCGCCCGGGCCAGACTGCAAATGACCGGACCTTCCACTTCCTGGGCAATACGGTGAATCGCTTCAAAATCACCAGGAGAGCTAAACGCAAAACCGGCCTCGATAATATCCACATTCAACCGGGCTAATTGCTTCGCCACGAGGATTTTTTCTTCAATGTTCATGCTCGCGCCAGGAGACTGCTCTCCATCACGCAAGGTGGTATCAAAAATTCGAATCATCCGTGTCATGGCTCATTACCCCCACATTTGCTCTTTATCCAATTTGCCTTTTCCTCTGCATGGCGGCGGGCATTTATTTATGAAGTCCATCCGGTCTAATCTCTTCCGCCGGCTTTTTCCCCATCATACCTGCTACCAGCTTCCAGCCTTGCTCCAATACACCCGAAAGCGCATAGGCTGCAAACACGACAAAAAGCATTGCCTGGGGATACGCTAAGACCGCCATAAGAATGAGGACTGCATATACCAAATAATTAAAGTGGTGGTGTTCCTGCGTTTTTAATTCTTTCAAACTACGATAACGAAATGTACTCACCATGAGAAACGCCAGCACCAAGGTCAAAATGATCCCAAGAATCGGCTTCACCTTCTCCCCTAACGGCGCAACATGTTGATCGAAAATCACCAATGTGGCCATCACCCCTGCTGCACCGGGAATAGGGAGCCCGGTAAACGGCTTGCCGTCTCCACCTGTCGTCGCCAACACGTTATGCCTGGCCAATCGCAGGGCACCACACGCGACAAAGGCAAACATCACCGCCGCGCCCAACATCTTCGGAGTACTCAGCGCCCACGAATACATCAGAAAACCCGGAGCCACTCCGAAAGCCACGACATCTGCCAACGAATCATATTGCAATCCAAAGTCACTTGTACTTTTCATCAGACGGGCTGACGTCCCATCCAATACGTCAAACACGATCGCCACAAGGATCGCAATGGCCGCAGCCCCATAATCGCCCCCAAAGACAAACAGGATAGAGGCCAGGCCACTAAAGAGATTTCCCGTGGTCAGCAGATTGGGAATTAAATAGACGACCCGTCGTTTTTTGGCCTGTTTCATAACGGCTCCACGCATAGCAACTCCGCCACGATGGATGATCCTCCCTTTACTTTCTCGCCAACCTTGACTTGAATGGCACTATCGTGAGGAAGATATAAATCCATCCGAGATCCAAATCGAATAAGTCCAAACCGTTCGCCTGCCTCGACCTGTTCACCGGGAGTGACCCAGCAGACAATGCGTCTGGCAATTAACCCGGCAATTTGCACGCACAGGATTTTTTTCCCATCGGAACGCATAAGCATCAGCGCATTTTGCTCATTTTCCGCTGAAGCCTCCGGACGACTGGCTACTAAAAACTTCCCGGGAGCATAGACGACATCCTGTAGCACTCCTGCAGCCGGCATCCGGTTAATATGGACATTGAATACATTTAAAAAAATGCTGATTCTGATACTGGGTTCTTTGAGGAACCGGTGCTCGAATTCCTGTTCTATCGCTACGACCGTCCCATCACCGGGAGAGACAATGAGATTCCTCCCCTGAGGAATCGTTCTGACCGGGTTTCTAAAAAACCAGGCGGTAAACAGAGTCAACACCCCTGTCAGGCAAGTCAGCCAGACCGGCCCGGCCACCCAACACCCAAGGGTTAGAAGCCCTCCCCCTGCAATAAAGGGAATGCCTTCTTTAGCAACAGGAATCCCTTTTGCCTGATCAGCCATTGGGAAAGGGTCTCACGTCCCAAAACCTTTTCATCAATTTTTCTGTTTATCCACAAGCTGATCTTTTTGCAGCCAGGGCATCATTCCTCGCAACCGTGCACCGACCTCTTCAATGGGGTGCTCTTCTCCCCTTCTCAAGAGGGCATTATACACGGGCCGGTTGGCTTGATTTTCCAGCACCCACTCTCTGGCAAACCGACCGCTTTGAATCTCTCCTAAAATCTCTTTCATTACTTTCTTAGTCTCATCGGTCACCACCCGTGGCCCTCGTGTCACATCTCCATATTTGGCCGTCGTGCTAATGGAATAGCGCATATTAGCAATGCCACCCTGGTAGATCAGATCCACGATGAGTTTCACTTCATGTAAACATTCGAAATAGGCCATTTCAGGCGAATAGCCGGCTTCGACCAAGGTTTCAAACCCTGCTTGAATCAGTGAGGTAAGCCCTCCGCACAAGACCGCCTGCTCTCCAAAAAGATCCGTTTCCGTCTCTTCTCGAAAGGTCGTTTCAATGACACCCGCTCTGGCTCCGCCAATTGCACAAGCATAGGCCAAACCGACCTTAGTCGTCTGACCACCCGGATCCTGGTGAATGGCTAACAAACACGGTACGCCCGTCCCCTTGGTATATTCCGACCTGACCAGATGCCCTGGACCCTTGGGAGCCACCATAAACACATTCACGTGGCTGGCAGGTTGAATTTGCCCAAAATGGATATTAAACCCATGCCCAAAAGCCAGATAAGCGCCTTGTTTCAAGTTTGGTCCAATATCTTGATTGTAGATGGCGGCTTGGGCTTCATCGGGAGCTAACAGCATCACCACATCGGCACCTTTAACCGCATCCGCAGTCGGCATGACTTTCAATCCAGCCGCTTCCGCCTTGTTCCATGACGAACCTTCCCGGCAACCCACGACGACTTGAAGACCACTATCCCGCATGTTTAAGGCATGAGCGTGACCTTGGCTCCCGAAACCCACTACAACCACAGTTTTTTTGGCCAAAATCTGTCGATCCGCGTCTTTCTCATAATAAATTTTCATCATGCACTCCTCATAAAGATAATAGAGTCCCTCGTCGTTCCGTCGATCAGGGTGAACGGAATCCCCTCAGTCTAAAGGCAGATGTTGGTTGACCTGATTAATTCGCTTTCGCAAGCGGTCGGGATTGGGGTTGTGTCGAGCGTGTCGGTTCGCGCCCAATGGCAATCCTGCCGGTTCGTACCAGCTCTTTGATGCCAAGTGGTTGCAGGAGATTGATGATCGCCTGGACTTTCCTCACATCTCCCGTGACTTCAATGGTATAGCTGGTAGGAGAGGAATCCAGAACATTGGCTCGAAAAATATCCGCAATGCGAAGAGCTTCCGCTCGATCCTCTGGCCGGGTATGGACCTTAATTAGCGCAGTCTCTCGTTCAACAAACTCGCTTTCGCTAATATCAACGACTTTAATCACATCAATGAGTTTGTTCAATTGCTTCAGGATCTGTTCGATAATCGGGTCATCCCCCTTGGTGACCAGGGTCATCATGGACACAGAGGGATCCAGCGTTGGAGCCACTGACAAACTTTCTATATTAAACCCCCGCCCGCTAAAGAGGCCCGCTACTCGGGACAAGGATCCGAATTTATTCTCAACCGTTAACGAAATAATGTGCTCCATGACACCCTTTTATGGTTGTACTCTAAGCCGTGATAACAGAATCTGAATCCGCCTGAGTACCAATTTTTTGCATGGCATTGGGTTTCTTTAAGTCCGGGGGATCTGCTAGTAACATTTCATGATTGCAGCCTCCGGCGGGAATCATGGGATAACAATTTTCAAACTGGTAGGTCGGGACATCAATCACAACCGGGCCCTTAATGGAAAGTGCTTCACGAATGCCGCTATCCATTTCCGAAACCTTTTCAATCCGGATACCTGCAGCCCCATAGGCCTCCGCTAATTTCACAAAATCAGGAACCGTCCCCAGATAACTTGACGCATACCGGCCCTCATAGAACAAATCCTGCCACTGCCGAACCATGCCATGGAACCGGTTATTAATAATAAAAACTTTAACTGGTAATTGCTCAACAACTGCGGTCGCCAACTCTTGGGTATTCATTTGAATACTGCCATCACCCGCGACACACAGAACCAATCGATCCGGAAACGCAGCTTGCGCACCCATAGCGGCCGGCAATCCAAAACCCATGGTCCCCAGCCCCCCTGACGTTAACCAGGATTGAGGATGTTGTAATTTAAAATATTGAGCTGCCCACATCTGGTGTTGACCCACATCTGTGGCCAAAATAGGATTTCGGTCGCTCGTTAGCTGATACAGGCGATCAATAAGAAATTGTGGCTTAATTTGTCCGTCAGGGTCTTGATCAAAGTGCAGAGGGTGTGCTTGCCTCCAGGCATTCAGTTGATCCCACCAGGGTTGCCTTTGCTCTTTTTGATTCCCATTTACCGTGGCCCGAAGAATATTATTCAATTCGGTTAGCACTCGCTTACAATCACCGACAATAGGAATGTCTACCTGAATATTTTTCCGAATAGAGGTCGGATCAATATCAATGTGAATAATTGTCGCATCGGGACAAAACTCTGAAACCTTGCCCGTCACTCGATCATCAAATCGTGCCCCAACGGCAATGACCAGGTCAGAATAATGCATGGCCATGTTCGCGACATACGTCCCATGCATGCCCAGCATACCCAGTGAGAGGGGATGGTTTCCGGGAAATGCCCCAAGCGCCATTAAGGTCATGTCCACCGGAATTTGCGTCAGTTCGGCCAGCTCTTTCACCTCCGAGGAGGCTCCGGATAACACCACACCACCGCCCACATATAAAATTGGACGCTTTGCCTTCATGATCGCGTCCGCGGCTTGTTTAATTTTCCAGCGACTTCCCTCGTATGTGGGATTATACCCGCGAACAGCAACAGACGTCGGATATTGGAATTCCGCTTTCTCGAGCGAAATATCTTTAGGAATATCGACTAAAACCGGGCCAGGGCGACCAGTGGTGGCAATATAAAACGCTTCCTTAATGGTCTGTGCTAAATCTTTCACATCCTTGACCAGGAAATTGTATTTGGTGCACGGACGACTGAGACCAATGTTGTCGGCCTCCTGGAAGGCATCGTTGCCGATCAAGGCGGTCGGAACCTGTCCGGAAAAGACGACTATGGGAACTGAATCCATATACGCATCCGCAAGAGACGTGATAACATTTGTCATGCCGGGGCCGGAGGTAATCAGCGCCACACCGGGTTTGCCCATGGCTTTCGCGTATCCGACGGCCATAAACCCGGCACCCTGTTCATGTCGTGTCAGAATTACCCGAATATCTTTTTGCTGGTGCAAGACATCGAAAATTTTGAGAACCACTCCGCCTGGTAAGGCAAACATGGTTTTCACGCCCTCGCGTTTTAATGCTTCTAAGAAGATTTCTGCACCAGTGATTTTCATGATTCTCACCCTCTGTTTATATTTGACGACGGACGAAACCTGGTGAACCACATCGTCCCGGGAAAACCCCTCAATAACCTCTCCGACAAAAAATATTCCCCATTGGTGGTAATTTTATTATCTGCATAAATAAACTATTGTAATCATTATGGTTTTTTCAAGTCAATATTTATTGTAACAGGGTTGATCGCATTACGAAATACCTGTGGACGACTGGAATAAAGATTATATTTCTCTATTGTGGCCCTCTCAATGTTCAAAGAAGACCTCCAGAACTTAGCACAACAACACCTGTTGAGGGAGTTGTCCCTCATCAACTCCCCCCCGGCTCCGGTCATTTCAGTGGAAGGTCGGGAAATCCTCCTTTTTGCATCCAATAACTACCTTGGGCTGGCCAACCATCCACAGGTAAAAGATGCCGCCATGAAAGCCATCGAAAAATTTGGGGTAGGATCTGGAGCCTCACGGTTAATTTCCGGCAACATCACCCCTCATCACGCCTTAGAAAGTGAATTGGCCAGTTTTAAAGATACAGAAGCGGCGCTCACCTTTTCTTCAGGTTATGCCACCAATATAGGAGTCATCCCGAATCTTGCCACGGCAGATAGCCTGATTTTGGCGGATCGATTATGCCATGCCAGCCTGATTGATGGTTGCCGGCTCAGCCGGGCCACACTACGCGTCTTCCATCATAATGACGTCAGGCATCTCAAGCGCCTTCTGGCCAAACCACGTTCCCGGACTTCGACGCTCGTTCTGACTGAGGGGGTGTTCAGTATGGACGGAGATGTGGCTCCCCTGCCTGAGATGGCCAGATTGGCAGAAGAATATGGTGCCACCCTGCTCATTGATGACGCGCATGGCACCGGGGTCATGGGCGCAACCGGTCGAGGCACGGTGGAACATTTTGGATTAGACTCCCGCCAGATCCTGCAGATGGGCACGCTCAGTAAAGCCCTTGGATCCAGCGGCGGGTTTATCGCCGGACCGAAAGATTTCGTGTCCTATCTGATTAATACCGCACGCTCATTTATCTATACCACCGCCCCACCACCAGCCATTGCCGCAGCAGCTAGTGCAGCCCTGGCAATCATCCGGCAAGAACCCCAACGAAGAGAAAGGCTCTGGCGGAATCGAGAATTTTTGCATCAGGGATTAGTAACCATGGGATTCCAACTGACCGACACTCAGAGCCCTATTCTCCCGATCATGGTGAACAACCCAGAACTCGGGGTCCAGATGAGCCAACGCTTACGAGCGGAGGGCGTGTGGATTCCCGCTGTCCGCCCCCCGACGGTCCCAAAAGGGACCAGCCGCCTCCGCATCACGGTGACAGCCGATCATTCACTTGAGCATCTCGAGACCGCACTCAGAGCCTTACGGAAAGTAGGAACAGCTCTTAAGGTTCTCTGAGCGAAGGATGCCGCCCTTTGCTCCACTTCTTATTTCCTGCCAGCTGATCTTGAGAAACGCCCCTCCCTTTATGCCCTACATTCCAAACCCAAACAGATCAAGAATCCCCTCCATTCAAGAAAATCATACGGTATTCCGACAAGATGAGCAGGAATTCCATGGCACCGAGATTTCCACATTGCATTGATTGATATAGAGTTGTCTTCTTTCCAATGACCCACAACTTCTATACGCCTCATTCATCACAAAGTGTCTTTAAAACCAGTTAGGGTTTTTGCATGAATACACAACTGTTACCGGGAAAAATTGAAATACAGGGAGAAATTGCCAAAGGCCAAACCGGTACCATTTACTATGGGTATGATCTCGAACTGCGACAAGAAATGGCGATTAAGGTGTATCATACCCATATCAGTGGTCAGCTTATTCGTGGAAAAGCCTTCATCGAAACAGCCAAATCGCTCCTTCGGTTAGAACACTCCAATCTCATTAAAATCTTTAAAGTAGAAGAGCAGGACGGCGCCCCTGTCGTCTGCATGGAATTTTTTGATGCCCCCAGTCTCCAACACGTCATTCAAAATGAAGGGCCCCTTTCAGTCGAAAAAATGCTTTTACTGGCCCGTGAAATTACGGAAGTGTTAGTTCATATCCACTTTCAAGGCATTATTCACGGCACACTCCACCCTGGACACGTCCTAGTCAGTCCTCAAGGCCAGATCAAAGTCATGGACCTCGGATTATCTTGGATCCTGATGGACATCCTGAAAAACTGTGACGCTGAGTTACTCCGACCATTACCCTACTTGCTCCCGGAAACTGCCAAAAACGAACTGCTGACCCTCGGCAGCGATTTGTACTGTTTGGGATTCATGATGTACGACATGCTCACCACCCGAGTTCCCTATTCCGGTCTTCCAAAGACATCAATTATGGGGAAGCTGGCCTTCGACCAGGCTGACCCGGTGTTTGACTTCCCGGACCATGTCCCGAAAGCGATTTGTGAGCTTATCCGCCAAATGACCCGGAATCAGTCCTCACAACGGCTTCAAGATGCTACCCATGTCCTCACCATTTTGAATCAACAATTGGCAAAATTTGCCCCTGAAGTGTTGAGGCCGCCAGCGGCTCCTGAAGAACCTCAACCAATACCAGCAATCCAAACAGCCGAGTTAGAGACACCGAGCCTTCCACCACAGGCACCAGTATCAGTACCCTCTCCAAACCAACCGCCTGCCGTGGCCCGGCCGAAACACTCTACCGACTATCAAGGCATACACCGGGCCAAGACGAGACAAAAATTAGGCGTAACGATTGGAATCACCCTCTTACTCTTTATTGGTGGCACCATGGGTTATATGTATAAGGAACAGCTCGGCATCCCTTTTCCGACATCGAATCAACCCAGGGTCCCCGAGCAACCACTCATCAACAGCCCGGCTCCTGTAGTTGCACCAATAGACACATTTACGAACACACCTCCTGACAGCTCGATTGCTTCTCCACTTAACGCCTCAACATCCGAACGGCCGCAGGGGAAAACCGATGGCACACCACATAGCGATATCTCAAACAGGGCAATCCCAAGACCACCAGAGCCGAAAACGATGGTGACAGAAGAGCACTCCTTGCAACCTGATACATCACACCACCCGGAAACACCATTGCTTCCTTCACCGGAACGCAGCAGTGCACAATCTCCCAATGCGAGCAGTCAACATGCACCTGAAAGCAAACCGGTTCCCGATCACCCTAATACAGCGCCACCCAAAGACCAGTCCAGCATGGCCAATCCACCATCTTCCAAGAAACCGGTTACTCCGGTCACGGCACCGGCGCCGACAACAAATCCTCCAGCAACGGGGAAAGAACTTGTCCCCACAATTACGGAGAAATCCGCGTCACACGCTGAACAGTCTTCCGGGCCTTCCCCTAAGGGACCGCAACCCTTACAGGACCCAACTGCTCCCTCCCCGAACACAGAGTCGTTAGACAACATTGAAAGCAAGGAACCCAAAGACGTATTGGATTCGGGTCGGATCACTGAGAACGGAACAACCCCTTCCGCGGAGGGACCAAGTCCTGTACTTCCATCCCCTCCAAACCCACCGACCCTCACCCCTGCACCGAAACGCCCCGCCCTTTCATCGCCCGTATCTTCCCCATAACCATTCGCTCACACTGCGAATTTTCAGAACTCCCATGCATGAGTCGATCACACAAGGCCAATATCTCTGAACCCTTATGAATGGCAGGTACCCTCAGCAGTCAGCAGGCCGAATCCGCCACATTATTGGGTTGAAGTTCCGCAAAAAACATATCCGATGAACCGTGAATGCACAGCCACCCCACGTCTAAACACGAATAAATAAAGCAAGCATGTTAGCCAAAATTCACAGTGTGGGATTGGTAGGATTAGAAGCCAATCTCATTGAAATCGAGGTGGATATTGGGGGAGGCCTACCACAATTTTCTATCGTGGGGCTGCCCGATGCGACCGTTCGTGAAAGCCGGGACCGGGTTCGGTCCGCACTCAAAAACACAGGGTTCCACTTTCCGGCAAAAAAAATCACCGTCAATTTGGCGCCAGCCGGATTAAAAAAAGAAGGGGCGGGCCTTGAGTTGGGAATTGCCATCGGCATTTTGGTCGCCGAAGGGGTCCTGTCACATGATGCCGTCTCCTCCTATATTTTTGTTGGGGAACTGGCACTGGATGGCAGAGTCAAAGCGGTTCCCGGGGCACTGTCCATGGCTATCGCCACCCACAACCCCTTTTCATTGATCCTGCCTCACGATAATGCCTCGCAGGCGGCCGTGGTCGATCACGCCACCGTGTTTGGCGTCTCGACCCTTCCGCAGGTAGTGGAATTTCTTCAGGGGGCGCTCACTCTCCTTCCTGCAAAAAATACCTTCTCCCTCGTGCAATCCGGACTCTCCTCCATCGAGGAAGACTTTGCCGATGTAGTGGGACAATATCAGGCCAAACGTGCACTGGAGGTGGCTGCCGCTGGTGGTCACAATCTTCTCATGGTGGGTCCACCAGGATCAGGAAAAACCATGTTGGCCCAACGATTAACAGGTATTCTTCCACCCATGAGTTTTGAGGAATGTTTGGAAGCCAGTCAGGTCCACAGTGTGGCCGGAAAACTCCCACCTCATTCCGCACTCCTCGCCAATCGCCCTTTTCGCGCCCCCCATCACACCATTTCAGAAGCCGGCCTCGTTGGAGGAGGATCCATCCCCCGTCCCGGAGAAGTCTCTCTAGCACATCATGGCGTCCTCTTTTTAGATGAAGCCCTGGAATTCAAGCGGTCGCTCTTGGATAGCTTACGCCAGCCCCTGGAAAATGGAACCGTCACGCTGACCCGGGCACAGGCCAGCTTCACGTTTCCTGCCAAACTCATGTTGATCGTCGCGATGAATCCCTGCCCATGTGGATATTGCGGAGACCCCACCCATGAATGCATCTGTACGCCCTATCACATTCAACGGTATCGAAGCCGTTTGTCCGGCCCACTCCTTGATCGGCTGGATATCCACATCGAAGTCCCCGCTGTCCCGGTTAAAGAACTATCCGGCAAAACATCCGGTGAAGCCTCTTCAACCATTCGCCAACGAGTGGTTCAGGCACGACATCGTCAAATAGAGCGCTATCGCGCTGAACAGACGCTAAACAATGCACAGCTCAAGCCTCGTTTGCTCAAAAAATATTGCCAACTGGATCAAGCTGGAAACACCCTGTTGGATCAAGCCGTCACCCGCCTGGGATTGTCCGCACGGGCCTATGGCCGAATTTTACGTGTGGCCCGAACTATTGCTGACTTAGGAGAATCGGTTATGATTTCATCCATACATGTCGCCGAAGCAATTCAATACCGAACCTTAGATCGACCCATTCTGGCATAAGGACATTTCATGGAATCGTTTAAAGTGTTTCGATGGTGGTTCATGATTGGTGCCCTCATGGCATTGGCTGTCATCATGATTCAAGGCGGAATTCGCGATCTCATGCTGGCTAATGAACCTATTTGGGAGATAAAGCTGGTCGAATTGGGACCGCCGATCTTTGGGGGAGGCCTCTTAGGTGGATGCATTGCCCTCATCCTGAATCGAATTAAGGATAAATCCTAACTCCAGTCACGCGCGACGGTTCCCCCGCCTACTCGCCCATACATCCCAAGCTCCCACTATCTCAAGGAGTGCTCAAAGCCTGTCCTCAGCCTGGCCGAAGGAAGGCGCGTTCAATCCTGTCCATAGGTATCCCTAAAAGCCTTCCGAGGGGCAAACACTCCCCACAGGGAACATTTCCTCTAGCCACCAGGCTAATCCGGTCAGTACAATACGGGTCAGTTTTGAGTCTATGTACTAAAGAAAAAAGGAGGTATAGTGGGCATGGATGTGAAAGTCGGACCGCATTGGTACCGCAATTCCAATGGAATTGTAGAAATTGACGGACTCCCCCAAATTGAAATGAAGCTCCGAAAAACCGGAGGAACCCCTGTTCGAGTCAATTTTGCTATTTTTGATAAAGTTGGGAAAATGCACGCAAAGATAGAAGCCAATTCCCTGGTCATTAACGAACAAGGAGCCTATCAACTGGAACGGTTGGAGAACGGCATCATTTTATCCAACCGAGGAGACAAGAAACGTGTGCTGGCCGTTAACGTGACTGGCACGGATCAGGTGGAAATACCTGAAGGAGAATTCTATACACTTAAAGGGCATCTCCTCAAAATTACGCCCCATGAATGGTCGGTAGAAAAAACCACGAAACAGTCAGGCGAGACAGACATGAAGGGACAACCGGTTGCGGTTGGCTCTTAATGAATAAGGCAGGGAAGCGTGGGGTCCTTGAGGTCAAACGCTTGTTTTCCCGACAGGATGACGGTCGTTAAATTTCAGCCGACGGGGCGTGACACCGCCCCTCACAAATTGCACACATTCTTCCGCGGACGCCGTCCCCGATCATGGACGGTCCCAATGAACTAGAGAGGTCCAATGCCACGACATCCGACCCTTGATACGTCCACAAACGGCCACATTCCTGACAACAGTACCAAATGGTATACCCTGGCCACTCCCGATCACGCACAGCCATGAGTGCAGTCTCCTTTGCTTACCTCTTGGTCACACCATCTGTCTAATCGGAATCAGTCGTCCGGCATTTCCGCCTGAATCTTTTCAGGAAGTGTCTGTACCCAATCATCGAAGGGTAGATCGGCGTCGACGACAATTTCCAGCTTGCCATTGGATAACCGACGAACCACTCCCGGACTTGCCGGGGCCAGGGGAATTTCCACCGCCTCCCGGGAAATATCCAACTCATCCGTCACTTCTAAAATCCTTGTGATGTGCTGAAACGAAACCGTATCCAATAAACTCACGTTGGCTCCCTTCATCAGACTGATCCATAGAAATTGTAGGAATTGCCCCGGACTCTGTCAACGAGATCAGGGGTGACGAAAATTATCCCGCGGCTGAAAACACCTGCCTGAATATCCGCCCGGCAGCCACCATATCTTCATGATTGACATCCAAATGCGTCACCACCCGAAACGCCCGATCCCCCATGGCATTCAACAGGACACCCGCGTCCCGGCAGTCAGCTAACAACATGTCGGTGGTTTTGGAAGAATGAGGAACCTGAAACATCACCATATTGGTCTCCACCGTCTTGACATCAACGACCACACCGGGGATGTCCTCCAAGAGTGTCGCCAGAAAATGCGCATTGACATGATCATCAGCCAATCGGGCAATATGATGCTCAAGTGCATACACACCGGCAGCAGCCAAAATGCCCACCTGCCGCATTCCCCCACCAAACACTTTGCGAAGACGGCGCAATGTTTGAACACGTGCCGCATCCGACACCACCATCGACCCGACGGGAGCCCCCAACCCTTTCGACAAACAAAAGGACACCGTATCAAAGGGACGAGCATAGTCAGCCGCCGCCACACCGGTTGAGACCACGGCATTAAACAACCGAGCACCATCTAAATGCAGGGCCAGTCCATGGGTGCGGGCCACCTCTGCAATGTGATGGATGACCTCCAAGGCATAAACCGATCCTCCACCCACATTATGCGTCTGCTCCAGACACACCAACGTGGTTGGAGGGTTATGCAATCCTTTTGGCCGGATAGCCGCCTGAACCGATTCAGGCGAAAGGCAACCGCGATCACCCGGCACGCAAACTAATTGGACACCGGAGAGCGAAGACGCCGATCCCCCTTCATAACGAATGAGATGGGATGTACTATCCACGATCACTTCGTCACCGGGCCGGGTGTGTAACCGGAGAGTCAATTGATTCCCCATCACTCCTGATGGCACAAACACCGCGGCCTCTTTGCCTAACATGTCAGCGGCCATGGCTTCCAATCGATTCACGGTCGGATCTTCTCCATACACATCATCGCCCACTTCGGCCTGAGCCATCGCCTCCCGCATGGCAGGTGTGGGTTTCGTCACAGTATCGCTACGCAAATCAATTGTATGCATGAATCAATTCCTTCCAAAAATATTGACCCTGAAGCTATTCTAAGGAACAGTCCTCCATCACACAAGATTTTCCTTTTGGCATTCGTCTACAATGCGGGCGATGAAGACACGTCTCCTCGTCACCGGCGGAGCGGGCTTTTTGGGGAATCATCTCCTACGGCGGGCCAATCAATTTGTCGCCGCCGGAACACTGCACGCCACACCTTCCACATCCCTTCCCGGCGTAACGTTTCATGTCTGTGATCTCCAAAACCCTGAGGAAGTTCGAATCCTCCTGGATCGGGTGCAACCAGACGTCATGATTCACACCGCCTGCTCGGAGCAGGGAAAAGGAATTGAAGCGATCCTCCCTGCAGCAGGGCTCCTCGCCATCCAATCCACGGAACGAAATATTCGCTTCATTCACCTCTCGACGGATCAAGTCTTTGATGGGACTTCTGCGCCCTATACCGAGAAAAGCCCCACGAACCCCATCAATCCCTACGGTAAGGCCAAAGCCCAGGCTGAAGCACTCATCCGCTCCCTGAATCCGAAGGCCACCATCGTCCGCACCTCACTGCTCTATGATCTGCGCACGCCGGACCGCCAGATGACACGGTTAATCGAGGCCACAAAAACCGGTGACCGCTATCGCTTGTTCATGGATGAACTTCGCTGCCCCATCTGGGTGGAAAATCTTGCCGAAGTGTTACTGGAAATCGCCACCAAGGATGTTCCGGGAATCCTGCACCTCGGAGGCCCTGAAAGCCTGAACCGGTGGGACTTAGGGGTGGGACTGCTGCAGCACTTTTGGATCACACAGACATCGAATATTCAACAGGGAACCATCGAAGAATCCGGACTGGTCCGCCCCAAAAACCTCACCATGGACTCCACCCGCGCTCAACAGCTTCTCCAAACACCCCTTCTCTCGCTACAAGAAGCCCGCAAGATGACCGTCACATCTCACTTCCACGAATAAGCACACCTCCCGTACTTAGATGCAACTGAAAATATTCTCCGATTGATCGTGAGTTTTTCCCCTCGCGTGTAGGCAGCATTCTTCGCATTATGCCTGCCATTCACTAGCGGCGCAAACTCAGCCAGAGGTTTTGCAATCGGTCGCTTCTGTTTCCTAGAAATCATTTAAAGCGGTTTTTTCTTACCAATTCTTCTCTGCGCTGTTAAAACAACCGTTTCATCACTCAAATAAATCTGACCTTTCCGGTTTGCCCATAAAGCAAATTCATGTTGAACACCATCCATGACAAACTCTCGGCATCTCACAACCGCTCCCCAAGATTTCTTAGAATCGTAAGCGATCGTCATCATCCTCCAAAAAACATTTACCCGCCGATCGCCTCATGACCCCACGGACCTTGTCTGAGTCCTGCGAGTTGGTCCGTCCCTCCGTTATCTGCGTCAGCATGATTGAATGTGGCCAACCTGGGTCGAATTGGTTTTGGCCTTACTACAAACAAGAGTCGAGCTTTTCAAAACACACCATGACAATTAGCCCTCGGTCGCCTTTGAAGACCTATATCCCCACCCGGCGGCGTTGACATTTTATTTTTAGGAAATTAGCCTGATCTCATTTCAGACCTCAGGGTATGGAAACAGAGTTTCTTGCAATCGCCTATTATTCGACGCGAAACGAGGTGCCAGATGCCGTTTCTTAAATCGTTATTCACGCTTGAAGGGAAGAATGCGATCGTCACAGGGGCTGCCTCGGGTCTGGGTCAGCATTGTGCCGAGACGCTCGCACGCGCAGGTGCCCGGGTCGCGCTGTTCGACATCAACCAGGATGGACTTGCTGAGACTGCCGCTCGAATTAAAAAGATCGGTGGTCAATCGGTAAGCCAGGTCGTCGATATCTCACAGACTAAGGCTGTCGACGCGGGCGTGGCAGAAGTGATCGAAGCGTTCGGCGTCATCCACGTCTTAGTGAACTCCGCGGGAGTCGCATTATGGCGACCGGTCCTGGAAGTGACCGAGAAAGAGTGGGACCTGCTGCTCGACGTCGATCTCAAAGGCACGTGGCTCATGTGTCAGGCAGTCGCCAAGCACATGATCGCCCACAAGATTCACGGAAGTCTGATCAACATCTCATCCGCCACCTCACACCGCCCCCAACCCAACTTGGTGCCATATGCCACCGCGAAAGCGGGAGTCAACCATCTCTCTCGAGCCCTTGCCGCCGAGCTAGCGCCGCATGGAATTCGAGTTAATTCGCTTGCACCCGGAGGCATTGTGACCAATATGGTCAAGGATTTTCTAAAGACTCCGGATGGTAAAGCCGCGGTAGCATCGGTGCCACTGAAGCGTTTCGCGGAAGTCGAGGAATACAACGGCCCACTACTCCTGCTGGCCTCCGATGCCTCGAGCTACATGACCGGCGCGGTCATTATGGTCGACGGCGGCCTCGCATGCGCGGCGTTGCAATTCCCAGAGCACGATTAGTCGAACTAAGGTAATAGGCTCCTGATATCTGACCTTAAACTCTCAACAATAGGTTTGCTCCCTATTCTAACCCCTAATCCAAAAGACCCTATTCGAAATCCCAGAATTTTCATGTACTGTCGAATATTGACGATAATCGACAGGGCATTCATAATAGGAATAGAAGGAGGCCATATATCTATGAGTAGTAGTCTTAACCTGACTTTGACCGATGAACTTCGAGCCTTTATTGATCGAAACTGCGGGGATGGAACACTCTACGCCACGCCGACAGAATTTATGAGGGATGTCCTGCGCGAGAAAAAAGAACGCCTTGAGGCCGATGAATTACGCACCGGCCTTCTTGAAGGGTATCAAGATGCGATCGCGGGTCGAACAACTACGTTTTCGGGAAACCTGAAAGCCGATATGGCTCAGTTCAGAAAACGTGGCCAATAATTGTGTCGGTTATTATAAAACTCACAGACAGAGCCCATTATGATCTTCAGAAGATTGAAGACTATTCCCTTCAAAAATGGGGGCGGGAAACGGCTGATCGCTATCTTGAAGATATTCAAACCGCCTTGTCGCTCCTACAAGAAAGCCCTGATTTATTACGACACAAATCTGACATTTCCACGCAATTCAAATTCTATCGGGTCCGCGAACATTTTCTGGTGTGCACGAAGTTGAAAGATTTCCTTTTCGTCCTCACCATCAAACACGGACAGATGGATCTGCCCTCTCGCCTGGGTGAGCTAGAACCCACGTTGGTTCAGGAAGCCGATCTTCTGCATCAAAGACTTGTCACCGCTGAGAAAAAACGTCACAAGTCACACTTCAAAAAGTAATCACTCTTCCCAGCCCAAAACTCAGCGTAGATCAGGTTGTCCTTCTTGATTAGTGACGAGGACTGTTGAATATTTCTAATATTTTGCCTTTTCATCCCTATATGAGTGACAGAACCCCCTATTTCTTGCTCTCTCCGACAAACAACAAAAGTTCTGATCCGTATTCGGTAACGAGATAAAGCGCATTCGGAAATTCTAAACGGAGTGGCCTGATCATAGATCAAAGTATATCCTTATTGTTCTTAATTCGCGACCTGACCCTGCTGACTGCTGACAGACGCGGACTCTGTTCAGCCGACCGCTCATCAATATCCCTCCATCCCACGTCGAGCAGCCGCGGCCCCCTTCAACTTTGTCAGCACCCCATCCGCCGCCTGCGGTCGGCTGAACGTCAGCGCTAACCGGCGCGAGTTTACGAGTGTCCGAGTTAAGCGCCTTGTTCGGCTTTTTCACTCTTCCTCATCATGGAGCACGTTCATTGCGCCATGAACCACTGCAATGACGTCTATTTGATCTGTTTTAATGTGATAGATGATTCTGTATGGACCGAAGAATACTTCTCTGATTTGTTCTACATCGTATTCTGGTGCTTGGCGACCTGACAGGGGAAACATGCCGATTTGCTTGGAACGCTTTGTGATTCGATCCACTGTGCGCAAGGCGTAGGTCTTTGAGTCCTGAGCAATGTGCGCATAGATGGCATCCAAATGTGCCTCGGCTGTCTCCGTCCAATGAATTTTCATTCGGGTAGACCGTATTTCTTCCTAATTTCTGACACATCCTTTGTTCTGCCTGACCTGCTATCGTCAAGGCCTTTTTCGATGGCTTCACGCACATAAATTTCGTGCATCAGGTCATCCCACGTTGCATTGGGCGGCAATTGATCTACCAGTTTGTGTGCATCTTCTTTTCTTACTACGTTAGACATCTCTCACCTCCACGTGAATTGTCACCTGTCAGATTATATATTTTGCCGAACCGAGTCTACAGCTGAGTGGCGGGCCGGAGGCCCGTCGATTCGACCCGCGCGTTCGACTGCCGCAGGCGGCTGGGAAGCGCGGCCAGACGCGGACTCTGTTCAGCCGGCCACGCATCAATTTCCCTCCATCCCACATCGAGTAGCCACAGCCCCTTCAACTTTGTCAGCACCCCGTCCGCCGTCTGCGGTCGGCTGAACAACAAGCGAACCGCCGCACACCGCTTTCCCAACATGCACCGGCTCTAGGCGGTCCGCTCCAATGCGATGTTAGCCCGGAGTGCCTGAATGAACCTTGCCCAGCGTCCATGGCTTGATCTTCGCCAGCGTCGGGGCGAGGGAATCCTTGGCCTTGGCTGCCTCGTAGTCCATCTGCAAGCCGATCCAGAAGTTCTCGGACATGCCGAAAAACCGCGATAGACGCAGGCCCGTATCGGCAGTGATCGCGCGCGCGCCGGCCACGATCTCACCGATGCGCCGTTGCGAAACGCCGATTTCCTTAGCCAGCCGGTATTGCGTGATGCCCATGGGTTTCAGGAATTCTTCCAGAAGAATTTCACCTGGGTGCGGACAGGGAACTTTAGGCATGCCGTCTCTCCGTCAATGATAATCCACGATCTCAACGTCCTTCGGGCCTTCCGTCGTCCACACGAAGCGCACACGGAACTGATCGTTGACACGGATGCTTTGCTGCCCGACGCGATCGACTTTTAAGACTTTCAGCCGGTTGCCTGGTGTCACGCGCAGGTCATCACGTCTTCCAGCCCGGTTCAGCATGGCCAACTTACGCATGGCAATGGATAGACAGAGACAGGGAAAATATCCAAAGTTAGGCCCTTAATACCTTATCGTAAATTCGCGCCAATAAACTTGCCCGCTAAACCTATAAAAAGCCCTTTGCTGTGCAATGAGGGGAGAGTGCTTGATAAGGGGCACAACTTAAGGAGCGGTCAACCAGTAAACTTATTGGCTTTTTGGGCTTGATTTGTACCAATAATCTTCACCCCTAGGTAGAATTATTTCCTTAAATATTTTTTGACCAATTATGTCTTTTTTGGTTTTTACATTTCTATGAACAATTTTTATCAATTCCAGAAACTGACATTTATCCATGCGGTCGTCCTCGAAATCAAGGCGATGTAGCTCTGAATTAATACGAGGACCTATGTTGCTTCCTTTCTTTGGAGGAAGCAATAAGCGTAATTTGCCTGTATCCCATTGGCCTTCGCCTGAATGAGCAGCAAGTGTATGCCTATACTCCATGATGCAAGCATGCTTGGCGTGGAACCGAGGAGGCACAATAGACTTTTCTAGCTTAACGCCTCTGCCTTTTGCTTGAGTAAAGCACTTTCCATAAAATATTAAACTTGAAAAAAATAAGCTTTTAACAATAGCGTGATTTTTTTCATCGCCTATTTGATTATCCCTATAGCGATCTTCGTCCGGCTTCATATGATCTGATTCCTCTTTAGGGAAGAAATCATATGCATGTGTTAACCATCTCTCTGCGTCTTCAAGGTCTCGCATAATTAACTGATAGCCAATATATTGTTTTGCTAATGGTCCTTTAATTAAATGTGTTGGGCAGTGTTTTCCTTTGTAATAGTAAATGCGTTGCCGCTCACCAGTCTTTGGATCTATTTTATCTTTAGTTGTTAGGTGATCTGAGAGGGGGCGCATTTCTATTTATTCGGCTCGCGATTATTAGGGTAATTCACATACCATAGGGATTCTTGGTTTTCGGTCGAGTTATAGTTGAAAGTGGTGTTTGGGTGCGTTGAAAAGACGCGGCGTCTCGGGTTGAAATGGGTGTTGCGAGACATCCTTAGATCAACCGCCAAAAAGGAGAGACCTCACGATGTCAGAGGGTAGCAAAACACCATCAA
>BQIW01000068.1 GCA_021604105.1 Nitrospirales bacterium
AAACGTGGCGGTCACCGCCCGCGCCGCCGTCATACTCACCGTACACGTGCCCGTGCCCGAACAGCCGCCCCCGCTCCAGCCCCCAAAGGTCGAGCCCGAAGCGGCCACCGCCGTCAGGGTCACTGCCGTCCCATTGGCATAGCTCTCGGTACAATCGTTCCCACAAGAGATGCCCCCCGGCACACTGGTTACCGTCCCATTGCCGGTCCCAGCTTTCGTCACCGTCAAGGTCCGTTGCACAAGCGTAAACGTGGCGGTCACCGCCCGCGCGGCCGTCATGCTCACCGTACACGTGCCCGTGCCTGTACACCCGGCCCCGCTCCAGCCCGCAAATGTTGAAAGAGAAGCCCCTAAGCCAGTCGGTGTGGCCGTAAGAGTGACAGAAGATGGCGGTTGGACAAGGTCATAGGGTATGGATTGGCTATCAAATATAGTAAACGGCGCTGTCCCCGCCCCACTACCAGCAACCTGTCCCGTTCCAGTTCCCACAAAATTAACAGTAAGATTGACGGGAGGGGTGACCGGGGGATTAACCGAGGCGAGATTGAAGGTCACGGTTACCGCCTTGGCAGCATCCATAACTACGGTACACTGATTTCCGGATGTATTTGCACAACCAGCCCAACTGCTAAAGACTGACTGCGATGCCCCAATCCCGGTCGGATCGGCGGTAAGCGTGACAGAGGAATTTTGATCATAGTCTAACGTGTTACTCGAAAAAATGTTCAACGTATCAGTGCCTGGCGAATTTGCTTCAACCCTACCGGTGCCTGACCCTTCAAAGTTGATGGTGAGGTCAACAGCCTGAGCCATGGACGGAAACACTCCACCTCCCAACACCAGGACAAAAAAAAGAGCCCCCAAAGGCAATACCTTTACGTGAGCTTTCCGCATTGTGCGTCCTTTCTCATTTCGTTATTCTCTAGAGTGCTTTTGGCCTTTTCTTATGTTTCAGGTTGTCTGCTAAAAAATGGTATTTCTGTCCACCGTACATGGCATTTCTCAGGATTTACAAGGCAGCTTGATCGGTTCAGGAAAGCGATGACCCAGAGTGGGATATAATTGTTTGAGACTTGCCGGAAGCAAGCAGGTAGGCATGTCAGGAAAGGACGTTGGGGGCATGACACTATCCTGGTCCACGATATTTCAGCTTAATAATGAAGGAAGATATCGTAGTGTATATCATTCTATATGTTAATGGAACAAAAAATTTTGCCCTGAGTGAAAATAGATCAGTAACCCATTTTTGGCATTCTCCTGCCAACTTATTGTTCCGATAATTTTCGAAAAACCGCGTTTCGCCTTATCCACGGGAAAACCACAGACCCGGGCGGATCATGCAGTTCAATTCAATCTTTATGAGTAATGAGAGAAAGGGATGTCAAAGAGTATGGCAGCGATGACCCTACCACATGCTTCTTATGTTCTTTTCTTCCCTCAAAATTCGCACCCCCATGAGTTTCTGACGCGCTTTCCCCCTCCAATTCCCCGTCCGGCCTGCTGAACCGCCGATTGACCCTCAGATGAGTTCTTTGGTATGTATCTGATCCTCCCAAAATCCCGTTTACTATTCTTATCACCAAACGTCGAACCGAGGGTCGGAACCGGAAGCCCTCAACGGAGTCCAAAATATGACTGTGGGTGGTCGTTTTCGTAAGTGTCCCCCAGCTTTGGGATTACCGGTCCGTGCTTCACAAACTGTAGGGAAAAATCCTAGGCTGTCGACACCGGTATTGCTACTCTCGCAAAGGAACCAGCCCCTGAAGAACACTTGCCAGTCGAACCTCCAAACGTATGCGGTGGCCAGAATATGTTGAATCGCCGACAGTTCCTCTTGCTGATGGGCGCCCTCGGTGCCTTGGCCGGACTCCCGCAGACGCGAAGTAGGGCCGGGACCTCCGGAATCCAGTTCGGTACGGCCAAACCTTTCTCATTTGATGAGTTGAAGCGGCGCGCCAAGGCGATGGCCACCAGGCCCTATGAGGAGCCGCTGGTCCGCCATGACGAAGTCTTGGAATCGATCGACTACGACGCCTTTCAGCAGATCGTATTCAAACGCGAGCGGGGACTGGGCGAGAACGATAACGCGAATTTTCCGGCTCAGTTTTTCCATCTCGGCCGCTATTTTAAAGTGCCGGTAAAGCTTCATGCCCTTAAGGAAGGCCAGTCCCGAGAAATTCTCTACCGTTCCGAGTACTTCACCTTCGGCGGAACCAGTCTCGGCAAAATCTTTCCGGATGATCTTGGCTTCTCCGGTTTTCGCCTCCAAGATGGACCAGGAGCCACCACCGATTGGATCGCGTTTCTTGGCGCCTCCTATTTCCGTAGCTCCGGAGAACTCAATCAATACGGCCTTTCGGCAAGAGGCGTGGCAATCGACCCGGCCCTGCCCACCCCGGAAGAATTTCCCCGATTCACCGAATTTTGGTTGGACCCAGAAGCCCCGGACAGCAAGGAATATGTGATCTATGCCCTGCTCGACGGCCCAAGCATTACTGGCGCATTCCGCATGGTCTGCATCAAGAACCAGCAGATTGTCATGGATATCGACGCCAATCTCTATGCGCGCCAGGATATCAAACGCCTTGGGGTCGCGCCGCTGACCAGCATGTTCTGGTATGCCGAGAACAATCGCCATCAAATCAGGGACTGGCGGCCAGAAATTCATGACAACGACGGACTGGCGATATGGACCGGCGCAGGCGAGCGTATTTGGCGCCCACTCAACAACCCGTCCTCGGTCATGACCAACAGCTTCGTCGACACGAACCCCAAGGGTTTTGGATTACTGCAAAGGGATCGCGCCTTTTACCACTATGAGGATGACGGTGTTTTCTATGACCGGAGACCGAGCGTCTGGATCGAGCCGGCAGGTGAGTGGAACGAAGGCGAAATCCAATTGATCGAAATTCCGACCGACGACGAAATCCATGACAATATCGTCATCTATTGGCTGCCGAAGGAACCAGTGAAGGCCGGCTCCGAGTGGCGCTACGCCTATCGACTCCATTGGGTGGCGACCGAGCCCTATTTGTCCGAAGCCGTCGCCCGGGTCATCCATACCCGGCTCGGCAATGCCGGCACTCCCGGTCAGCCGCGTCCGAAAGGCGGCCGGAAGTTCGTGATCGACTTCGAGGGTGGGCCGCTCAACGAGATCGAAAAGCTGGACAAGGTTCAACCGGTCATTAGCACGTCCAGGGGCCGAATCGACAACGAATACGCGCTGCAGGTCGTCGGCACCACAAACTGGCGGGCGTTTTTCGATCTCTATGTCGAAGGCAAGGAGCCGGTCAATCTCCGCCTCTTTCTCAAGCTTGGAGATCGAACCCTGACCGAAACCTGGCTCTACCAATACCTGCCCTTCAGCTATGACTAGGAGCCTTAGCCACGCGATGTGAGTGTTGGCATCAAAAACGTACCCACACAAACGGTTTCCCGGGCATTGTCAAAATACATGTACGAGCGCTGGATTCGAATGGACAGGGAGAATCACGCATCTCAACTGATTCGCGGGATGTGGCTGGACAGGAAAGGAGAGATTGAATCACTTGTCCGCTACCCCGAGACCCCACTGCAACCTAAAATTATCTTTGTGGTCGGGTTTTTCCTGGAAGCATTTGACTGGGACCAATTCTAGGGTATCTGAAGGACTTGAGAGATTTCAGATGAAGCGGCCAGAACCCGAATTCTTTACATTTCTCCCGACCTCTATCTTAATAGATGGAGGATTACACCAACTCTCCGAAATGGGCTCCCCACTGAGAAGCGAGAACGCGGCCGTCCTGTAAAAGGCTCTTTTTTTCCTGATCATTCAACGGTGTAAATGTACGTGCTCGTCGAAGGTTATCCTTCAATTCCCCTGGTGTGGCCATTCCAATGACTGCACATGTAACCTGGGGTACGCTCAAAGCATAGCGAAAAGCCGCATCTAAATGGGATAAGGGCATCAAGCAATGACTTAGCCTGTTTCCTCCTGATTTCTTCTCCCCTCCAAACACTTTCATGGCAATCAGTCCCAGGTTCAAGCGATTGGCCACCGTCCACACTTGCTCTTCAAAATTGTAGGTATGTCGATCAGCAAAATTTACGACATTGAGCAGAACATCAGCCTCAACACGTTGAATGGCATCGGTAAATCTTCCGGGGCGATTGTGGCCGGACAAGCCGATGAATTTGGTCAATCCCAATGATTTGGCTCTGCTCAACCCGCGGTAAGACCCCTTGCGACTGAACACCACAGCGGGATCCATTTTGTCAGCCCCAAGACTATGCACAAAGACCAAATCCGCGTAATCGGTTTGGAGTTCTTTAAGATTGCGCTCTAAAAGCTTCAGTGCGCCATCATAAGTGGGGTCAAAACATTTAGTGACTAAAAAAATCTCTTGTCGCCGCACCTTCAGCAGGTGACCCAATTGTTCCTGGGCTTTCCCATATCCCGCAAATTCAGGTGCCGTGTCAAAATATTTTACGCCCGCATTGAGGGCAGCCTCAAATAACTGCACCGCCTCGCGCTGAGTCAGTCGTTTTCCTGCTTGCGCAGTCCCAAATCCAAGAATGGGTAAGGATATTCCGGTTTTTCCCAATACGCGTGCCGGCAGGGTCATGCTCAGGCTTCCTTTTACATCTTATTCTGAATCGCTGATCTATTCTCCACCTAATTTTCAAACTCTTTTGTTTGTTCGGTCAACTCTGTTGAAATAATTTATTATGGTAACGTGTCGCCCCTACCATTCCCCTGTACCCATTGGGCCTTTAAACGGACCAACAATTTCCCTGGTCACCCACCCACCATAAAACCCGCCCGGTTGTGGCAGCACACGTTCATCATTGACGAAACATTCTACGCGGCCGGGGTAAAAAGAGAAATATCCGGCGATGGATTCAAACTCCGGATAAGGATGAGGATACATCCAGGCAACCGGTTCCACCTCCTTCTGACCTTCAGCCAGTGTCCAATATTGAGCGGTCCCTTTCCATTCACAGAGAGAGGAAGCGCACGTCAGAACCAGACTGGAAACATCCACATCTGCAGGAGAAAGATAAAAAGTCGGAGGACTCGCCGTCTCCAAACATCGAAACGTGGAGCAGGAATCGGCCAGAACCTTCCCCCGAACACGGACCACCACTCGGCGAGGATCAGGTATCAAACGAGGAGGTCTCGGGTAATCCCAAATAGATTCCTGCCCGGGAGACGGCTGCTGAGCAAATGGCGGCCGTTCCTGCCCTCGATAATGCCATTTGGAACGAGCCGTCCGTAACCAGCCAGGCACATGTTGAGTCATGAGAATCCCAAGGTTTTCCGGATTAGTAATTGGGGCATCGTCGTCATCAACAGATTATTCAAAGGTCAAAATAGCCCAAGATGCCCACAGAATAACCAATAATTCACCGAGGAGAAGACAGCCCAGAACTGCGAGAAGGATTTTGTACCACATGATATCGCCGAAAGCTGTTAGAAAGACCCGCTGTGAATGGAATGTCTCAACGCCCCTGGTCCCTCTAATTCATAAAAATCATTCGTTCATGACTTGCTCCCGGACGGGCGGAACACATTCCAACGTGTTTTTGTTTGTCTACCCAATCAATCCATGGATATCCTGAATCAACCCTTGCAGCCTTCTGGAGAAATGTGCCCGCTGATCCTGATTCAAAATCCGGTCAATGTCCAGGACTGCCCTTCGAACTCCTTCTCGCCATTTCCTGGAGACCATGAGATATTCCTCCGTAGCACCGCTTTTGGAGTCGGCCAGCCACCGAAAGAGACCCTGTTCCAAGCTAAAAGGATCACGAGAGGAGCGAAGAAGCTCAAGCAATATTTCCTGCCGCCTCTTTCGATGGGCCAGCCACACATCCGTCGTATCGGGGATGTTCCTCATTCTCTCACGAATATATATTTCTTGGTCCACCGACAACTCTCCGACCCATGTGGTCAGAGTTTCGGATGTGGTTGCCACGCGTGTATCCAAGCGCACCTCCGGGTCGTCCCCGATTTCGGACACAAGCCGTCGATAGTCTTGATCCAACATTTCTTCGAAATGGCGTATTTGGGCAGGCGTGACAGTGGCTAAAAATGCCGCACCCGGCGGAGAGGCTCGCCTGGCAAGATGAACACGAAAGCGTTCAACCGAAGAAAAGATGTCCTCCAACTCTTCCTGACTCAGTGCATTTTTCGAATATTCATCTATTTGACCCAGGAATTGCGCGTACTGAGGAAGTTGATGGTGACGATGCCAGACATGAAACGCCTCGACCTGGAGATCCAAATAGTTTTCTTGAGAGGCAGACAGAGCAAAATACCTATCAAGTTTCCATAAGAGAATCCAATCAGCCGTCGAGTACGTAATGTGGAGCGTGTTACAGGAAACCAGCAAGGGGCACAAAAGCAGAATGCCGAACAACCGTCGCCAATATGACCGATGGAGGAAACCCAAATCTTGCATAAAGGAACCCTGCAAAAAAAGATCCGGTCAATGACCACCCTCACTTTTCATTTTAACCTGACGGGTCACCTCTAATCAGCCAAGAGGTAGCATTAAATTTCACTTCCAAAATTGACGGAAGGAAGTATCAAAGAAAAAAAGGGGTCACGGGTGCTGAGTTCACTGGAGCCATTTTACGCCGAAAAGGCCAACGCCCGTTCAATATCCGCACGAATGTATTCGGGAAGTGGGACCAACATCGGAAGAATACCGGACAATCATTTTCAAGGTCCGGTCTGCGAGGCACTTTTGAGCCGATTCTCACATTAGCGTTCTGCTCGACCGAATTATAGGATGGAGGAAATTGTTCCAACCGTCAGATCAGCCGTCACACCGGCTTCAATGGAAAACCATAATTTAGACAAAAAGGGAAAATTGAAAAAAGAATCAGGGAAAGCAATGAATATCTGACGAGGTTTCCGAAGGATAGGGAGGGATACAGGAACCTTTACTCAATTTTGATAGGCCAAAAAATAATTGAAAGAATATCGATTATTGGGGTGGGTGAATGATTATGCGACTTCTTTGAGAAACAATACTGGCAAGTCTAGCATAAATTTCATCTCCTTGTTTTTTTTTAAATTTCTCATGACCTACCTAGTGGCTTCAGGTTAGGAATGACAAGGCAAAATCCGGACAATCCCTTTGCGCTCAATCCCTTCAGGGAAACATCACTCATTGTCGGTTTGTATTATGCAGCCCCGAGGAGATGTCGCATTCAATCGGTATTTCAACTACCGATCAACGAGCGAATTAGGAATCGGTAGTGAGAAAATGATCGGGCCTCAAGACACTGGCATCCAGGACAAACACGCTTCCCGAATGCCGCTCGAGGAAAGGTTTCAGCGCAAAAAGAATGGGCTCAACCTTTTCCTCAGGAACGACGGTCAGGACCATTTGCAAACTGTTCGTATCATTAAACATGAGGTGACCCTCATGGTATCCGCTGTGGCCTTTTCCCGAAATATTAGTGAAGACGGTATACCCGCTCGCTTTGATTCTATCAAGGACATCCGTGACAAAACGGATATGCTCTCCTTCAATAATGATCTTGATCTCTTTCATGGGAAATAGACTGATGCTCATAGCCTGTCCTGCCTCCTCGCAATGATATTAAAGAATGATCCGCCAATCGTCGGATGAATGGTACAGAAAAAACTCCATGGTGATCGGATCGAGGGCCACCAGATTGACCCACTGATTGCCAATCAGCTTCTGCAAAAGATCATGTCTCGCCATGATGGCGGATATGCGCTCCAAGGGCGCCTCAATGATGGCCATCAGCCGCATCGGTTCATGATAGGGCGTGGAACCATCATAGACGGTCTGCACGGGCAGTCCGATGCGCATGTCACTTTGCGAGCCATACATCACCCCGATCCGGCCGACGACGTTATGGTACACTTTGCTCCCGGCTCCGTATACCTCCGGGTCCACCGTCGAAAAATAATGTTCCATATTGATCCAATTGCCCACAATCAACGGTGCGGTCATGATAATTTCCAGATATTTTCCTGTGGGGTCCTGCAGGTAATCATAGGAATGTAAGAATGTCCGTCCTTCCAGATTGATGCCTCTCGTCAATAGCCGCCGCCCGACAATGAATGCCGTGTGTCTCGACAAGCCCCATTCGGGCCTCACTTGAGACCAATCCCTACTTCGCCGTTTGGCCAGACGCAGACTTCTGCTCAGCGACGGCATGCCATGTTCGTCCGGAAAGCGGGACAATCGTTCCTGACTGTTTCGGCTTCCTGCCTCTTCCAGATCGCGTTCAAGGCGCAGGAGGTCTTTTCGGTGAGTGGCCGGGACATCCTCCAAATCGAACAACTCTACCTCGTCCGTGGTGGTATTATGCTGCCCCGGTAAAAAATATGTGTCTGCGGGAATGTGAATGCCTTTCTGGGCGAGAAGCTCCCGGACATAGGGTTTATTCGCCATTTCCACAAAGGCCCGGGCGTTGGAGTACCCCTCGTTGCCTCCGCAGGCGCCGCAGTCCAGCGCCGACTCGTACGGATTGTTTTCCGAGACACTTCCATGGGCGCAAATCAATATCAACCTGGAAAAGCCGTGTGTAAAGCCGAGGATCCGCAGGGCGGTTTCTACGAAATAGGCCTGTTCTTTAGGAGTAAACCCTACCTGCGTGATCCGGTGCATGCGCCGGCTCACCGCCCGTTGATGAATCCCGTGGTTCTGACGTAATTCCGCGAGAAATTGGTCATGGGTGGCGGTATTCCACCCTAACAACCGACTTAAGGTTTCTTCGTCTTCACTCTCCGTTTCACCTTGATAAAGAGCCTGTTTGCGAAGACGATCCACCTGATCATGTGAAACGGCTAGGCCCATGCGGCCGTACCGTTCAATTAAAAGACGATGAATGGTCGCCCGATGTTCGGCCGCCACCATTTCTTCCGCTTCTTCATGGGACACCTTGTCAACGGTTAACGTGGTCCCAATCGGAATTGCAAACCATTCCTTCACCCACGACGTGAATGTCCGGTACCAGGCAGGCGCAATAGTCTGACCGAAGAGCCGGAACCCGAAAAACCAGCCGATCGCTTCGACCATGACATAGGGTGTAATCACATTTTCTTTCAGATCATGAAGTAGCGCATGTCCGGTTTTCGCCAGATTCTGACGTTGGAGGTATTGTTCAGCCGCTTTGCCCTGATAGGCCCGAGGGATTTCCCTGACCCGGTGTTTAGGTTTGAGCAACACCGGACATTGATCCGTTTCCTGTTCGCTGCCGAATCCCTGAAAGCAGATGGGGACTCCGAAAAATCCGGCGAATCCGAAGGTTTCATTGCCGCCCACTTCCTCCAGATGCCGCCGGAATCCCTCAGATCGCACATCGATACAGAACATGGCCTGGGCCGGCGGTCTGGAAAACTCGGGCTTTTCCTGCTTGGAATCCCAATCACGAACGAGAGCCAGATTGGGGGCCAGATTGGTGACGAAACGTTTCATGTAGCTCATCTCGAATGCCTGAAGCCACAAGGGTCCATGGTTGGATTCGGGAAAATTTGTGATCCATCCCACCAAGGTTTCCACAGTGTCAGGCGGACACTCCGTCACGTCCTTCAGGGCAATGCCAAGTGAATCGGCCAGATGATGAAGCATCAAGGCGTGGCCCTTTGCCGTTCTTTCACGTTGAAACCTTTCCCATGTGCCGTCCGCTTCCCGTCCCCATCCATCAAGAGTCTGCAAAGGTAGGGGGTCCACGGTAAACATCCCCTCGTCCAAAGCCGGTAGCATCTCCGGATCCAGGTTTCCGGTACGAAAGGCCTTATACAGACCGAACCCAAACGGGAATCGCTCCAGGGAAGACGTAATGGCCGAATAGGTGCCGGGGATCTCGAGTTGCTGGTGACACACCATGCTCACCAACTCACGCTCATAGAAGAGCCGTACCGCCATATACTGAACCAGATCGACGGGAAACGCCTTCTGCCATTCATGGTCAACCTGATCGGCTCGCCACTTGAGAAATCCCGTCCATCCCGGCAGTTGGGCCAAATGCAGGGTAAACACGTTGCTCCAGAGATTCTGAGGCAGATCCAAACCCTGGAGGCAGGCCAGCACGGCATCTTCCGGCCGGTCAGGAAGTTGCTGAAGTTTCAGCTTCCAGTCCGGAATGCTCAGCAGAAAACCGGTGCCTTCCTTCTGTGCCAGGGCTTTCCAACTCCCATAGAAGGTCTTTTCCCGCATAGGCATGGACCAGGGAGCGTGGCCTTGGTCCAGAAAGCCGGCGCACCATTTAATGAGTTCCTCATTAATCTGCTGCTGAAGGGAGGTTTCAAAGGTTCGGTCGCACCATGCGGCAAGTGTATATTGATTGGCGACATCATGGCGTGCCTGGTCTGTCTGTTGGCGCAACGACAGGTCGGCTTCCTGGTGGATGCCGCCGGACTGCATGCGGGTGAACAATTCCTCTACCTGGGAATCTCGACGAAGACTGTCAAAGACGGCCTCCCTTATATCATGGGGGGTCGTCCCGCTCCCATGAATCAGGATCGTCCGCAAGACTTCGATATGGGAAATGTTTCGCGTGCCGATGGTGACATACCGGTTCTCCGAGAATGGCATGACGGCATCGGTTATCGCCTCATCCAGGATCCGGCCCTGCCGGTATAGGTTTCGATATTCCTCATTGGGAAGATACCCGCGGCCTCCAAGAAATGTTTCGGCTTGGGCAATCGCCTGGTGGATATTCAAGTGTTCCAGGCCATGCAGCGGGTTGTGGTGAATGAAGGTCTGCATGGGCCAGAACTGGGAAATGGTTTCCCCCGCCAAATGAATCAGCGATCTGACCTCAATGCGTTCTAATTCTTTATGAGATTCGACTTCACGTGCCGTGGAAACCGTCATCTTCTGTATCCTCTGGTGTTCTGCATAGGAGTTGTAAGATTAAGCGGGTATTCCGAAAAAGCCTGCTGTGCCCATTAACAGGATGAGTGTCCACATTTCATACAGCGACAAATCGCGATATGGTACGTCGGATCGGGCCTTTCCAAATGCGGTCTGATGCAGCATGGTGGTAAAGACCCAGCTGACTGAGAGCCACACGATCAATAACAACAGCAACACGGGGAACAGCGAGGCCTCCGGACCGTTGAGCGGTATGGTCAAAAATCCGGCTACCACCGGCAAAAGCGGTAACAGCATGACCAGTGAAATCATGAAGGTGAATGCCCCCCGAAAGCGCGGCAACCCGGAGCCCAATCCTTGCAACGTGACCAGATTATGCGTCCCATACCGTTCGTATAAAAAGGCAAAGGACTGCAACATCGCACTCATCAGCAATGCGACCGCTATTCCATAGGGAACTCCCCATACCGCCACATGGGAAAACGTGGGGAGCAAACCCCACAGTAAGGCGAGGAGGGTGATGGCGGAATAGGCAATGCCTTCCCGAGGGAGGAGATGTCCCGTGGCTTTCAAGGAAGCGTACAGGGCACTCACCAGCGCAAACACCGGGATGATCCACATACCTTCCAGATGAAAAATTTCCTCGACGTGTTTAAGTTGGGACAGACCCGTCGCCAGCCAGACCACGACCCAGACCCCGGCGAGGGACTCCCGAGAAGACCGCACGACTCCCAGGAATGGCAGATGAAACGGAACCAGTGGCAAAAAGGTGACCAACAGAAAAAGCCCGGCGATCATGAGACCGGTTTCATCCAGGATGAGTGTCACGATTCCAAACACCACAGCTAATCCGAGATGCACCAGAGCCAGAGTCTTTTGCTGGGAGGCAGCCATGTGACGGGACAGAAAGAAACCCCCATAGCCGAGCAAGCCGATCATGAATAGCCGGTTGATCGGTTCCATCGCGATCACTCCACCCAGACCCAGGCCGGCAAGCAGGAGGATGGGCACCACGTCATCAGATACACGGGAGGCGTCTTTTTGCCAGAGGATGGCACAAAAACAGGAAAGAAGAATGGCGGCGGCCGGAAAACTGACAAAGGAAGAGTTCTCCGCTTCCCAACTGAACACGACGAAGGCTCCCCAGGCTATCAGCATGGACGCTAATCCCAAACCCCACCATGCTGAGGGCGAGGTCCGCTCCATGGTGTTCCCCGCCATTAAGAAGGCCGGGACGAGAGAGAACAGCAGCAAAAGGTCATGATCAAATGACATACTCACCTGACGACGTTTAATACCGGTATGCGACTTTCTGCGCAAAGCGAAGCAGGGCACTGCCGATTTTTTTATAGATACCGTCCACATAACACCGGTTGATTAACAGGACCCAGCCGGTTTGCCGTATCGCGAGCACCCACTTCGGATTAAGTATTTTTTGGCCGCGGGCCGTGGTGTATAGAATCAGCCAGCCGAACAGCACCACCAGCGTAGAAAAAATGATCACCGCATCGAACACCTGCGGCGGGAAAGCGGCGGCTGTGAAGAATCCATCCGCCACGCCGGGAGCCGGATAAAGGAAATGCGTAAAGGCTTCGCCCGCCCACAAATAGACGAATCCGATGAAAAACAACGTCATGATCATGGCACCGGCGACCTTCCAGGAAGCCACGGCATGCAGGCGGTAGATGCTGAAAATGGCTTGTGAGGCCGTGACCCATCCGAAAAAGAGAAAGATCACCGCTCCATGATCATCTTGAAGAGGCACGTCCAGGACCCCATGGGCTACCAATAGAATAATCAGCGGCATGAACAGCGTGACGAGCAATCCTGTCGTCCACGTCAGTTTGTTCGGCAGCCGGGTTGGCTGATGGCCGGAGGCCGGAGGAAATTTCGGTTCATGCCGCGCATCCTGGATAATACTGCCTGAGGCCAGAAAGAGGGAGGCTTTGAAAAATCCATGGGCGATGAGGTGAAAGATGGCCAAGGCAAAGGCGCCAAGGCCGCATTCCATAATCATGTACCCCATCTGTCCCATGGTAGAAAAACCAAGAGTTTTCTTGATGTCATTCTGAACCAACATCATCGAGGCTCCGAGCAGGACGGTACAGACCCCCACGATGAAGACCAGGTGGAGGGTCGAGGGAGACAAGGCGTACAACGGGGCCAACCGGTTCAGCAGGAATCCGCCGGCGTTGATGATCCCGGCATGCATGAGGGCGGAAACCGGCGTCGGAGAGTCCATCGTGTCCGGAAGCCAAACGTGCAATGGAAATTGCGCGGATTTGGCCATCGCGCCGACGAAAATCAGCAGTCCGATAACCGGAACAATGCTGATTTCAAAAGGGAATCCAGACCACAACCGAATCATCGGAGGATCCGAAGCCGCCTGGTGAAACACCGCCGCAAATTCGAACGTACCGAAATACTGATATATAAGCAGGAGGCCACAGAGAAAACTGATATCCCCGATTCGATGGACTATTAACGTTTTTCGCGCAAACTCATACGATGCGGGTAAAGAAAAATTAAAGGCCAACAGCAGATACAACACCCAGCTCAGGAGTTGCCAGAACAGAAACAACATCAGAAAGTTTGCGCTGGCGACCAAGGAGAGAATCGTGAACGTCATCAACCCGAGTAACCCGAAAAACCGCTGGTACCCCGGATCACCCACTAAATAGCGTCGGGAATACAGATGAATGACCATGCTCACACTGGAGATGAGGACCATCATCACCGCTGTCAGCCGATCCACCAACATCCCGACCGTCAGTCCGGAAGAAGCCCCATGCCCCCATGACCAGAAGGTGAGCTGAAACGGGCCTTCGGTACTAACGTGATACAGAGTGAGAAGAGAAAAAATGCTTGACCCGGCAGTAGCCACGATCCCAATAGGAGCCACATGAGACTTCAGGCGTTTGCCCTGCCACCCGATGAGCATGGCCGCCAGAAGCGGAAGGAGAGGAATAAACACGGCTGTGGTCATTTGGATTCAATAACAGTCTCAAAAACGAGGCGGCACCGGGAACAGCCCGATAGCCCCGTCGCCGAGACAGATATTCCTGTGATTAACGTTAGGTCCCGTTCCGATAAAGCATAATCCCTTTACTTAACGTTTGATACTACGATAAGCAATAATGTGTTAGACCCAACTCATGGGCCTTTCGGGTTGACATATAATTGGTGCCTTTGGGGAGAGAAAATCATGCCCGCTGAAATGCGCGATCCACATCTCCGATCAATGCGACAGAAATTTAAAAACCGATTTTTATAAACAAATGGTTCCTGACAGATCGATTGGCGCAACAGGGAAGGACAAACTGGCTTTTTACGGTATGGGTCTGTTGAAAAAAGCCGCCAGCGGCGTGCTCGCCATTTTCCCGTGCTCACGTACTCAACGTACGCTCCGCGCGTACAAACGGCTGCGGCCTTGCTGGACGGACTTTTTTGAACCGCCCCGGAGCCTTTGCTGAGGAATCTCATGCTGCGCAAATTTGCCCTTGAACATCCTTATTATTCAACACTCCCGGTATGAGAAACGCCCAGATTTCACTCAATAAACCAAGGCATCTCCCCTTCCTTGAGAAGCAAATGAAACGTGAGACCAATCTACCGAGTGAGGGGAAATGGGCACTAACGAAGTACGTGAAGGCCTATCCTAATTATTTTCAATTTGTACAATTTTTAAAAGAAGAAAAAATGGGGTGAGTGACGGGTTTCGAACCCGCGACCTCCGGATCCACAATCCGGCGCTCTAACCAACTGAGCTACACCCACCATCACATGGAAGTTTCGAGCGGAGAAGAGGGCAATCTTATCAGAGGCCCGTAGGTGTCGCAAGCCACAGACCGTTCGCGACCATCGAGGATGATTGCCCTCATTTTTCAAGAAAATTTCACCATTCAATAGCCATAAGGACTTTACACCACCGCCACAATTTACCAGGCGATCAATTGACCACTTTCATGAACTTGTGATAGAAATCAGGCTTCGCTTTTTTTCTGGAGGAATTTATGGCTAATCGGCATCAATCGGCAATCAAGTCAGCTCGTCAAACTCTGAAGCGACAAGAACGCAATCGGTCTATCCTGCGACGCGTCAAAACCTATATTAAGAAGGTTCATGGAGCGGTGAAAGAAAACAAGAGTGAGGAAGCCAAGGCCTCTTTACGAGAAGCCACCTCTGAGCTCCACAAAGCCGTGACCAAAGGTACGCTTCATCGGAATACCGCTTCTCGTTGGGTTTCCCGTCTCGCATCCCGCGTCAACGCACTCTCACCCGAATAATACGGTCAAATGATTACCGGTTCTCACACCTTGTGAGGTTTCATGCGGCCACCCAAGACCTTGCTGTCTTGACCAGTTTTAGTGGCGCGGCACAGTTGGATGACCAGGTCATCCAAAATGAGCTTCGGACGTGATGCTCTCCCTCCTTTTAAAGCCGAATCAGCCTGAGCAAATAATTCCCATGCTTGACGGAGGTGGGATGGCTTCCACCGCTGCACCTGCTGGATGAAATCCCGCGCCCGAAAAGGAGGAATGCCCGCTTGCCGTGCGGCCGGTCCAGCCTCATGCCCTTCTTGCATCAATTCGTGCGTTCTCCAGATTTTCCGCATCTGCCACAGAAAGGCACCCAACATACGTAAGGGTGCTTCGCCGGCTTCTAAGTTTTTGGCCACGATATCCAATGCCCGCCCCTGATCCCCTCGCGCAACGGCTTCCGACCAATCAAACACCGAAATACCCGGCAATTTTCCTCTGATCGTTTCCACGTCCTGTGCCCGAACTCGATGGCCCTCCGGCATAAACGCCAACAATTTTTCTAATTCACCGGCGGTCCCATACAACCCTTCGGCAGCCTGATCCTTCAAGATCTCGAGGGCACTGTCTTCCAACTGCAAGCCTAACTCTTGCGCTCGCTGCGTGACCCACCCTGCTCGCTGTCCCTCAAAAAGGGGAGCGCATTCCACCACCGTCCCCCGCTTTTTCAGCTCTTGAACCCACTTCGTCCGCCCGTCCAATTTGGCTGCAGTGATGACCATCGTGGTGGTTTCATTGGGAGCCTGAAAATAGGGCAGGAGCGCTTCACCATCTCGAGCAGAGAGTTTATCTGCCCATTTTATGATGAGGAGTCGTCTCGATGAAAAAAACGAGGACTCTTCCGAAATGGCTAAAATTTCGGACGCGTCGGTATCATCGCCATAGACGACATCGACATGAAACATCTGGGAGGAATCATGGGCCGTCGAATGGTCCGAAGATGTTGAAGCATCCTTTTCCTGACCTGCCGCACGGAGAATACTCAAGGCCTGATCGCGAAAATACGGTTCCTCCCCAATCACCAAATATAGAGGGGATAACCCATGCCGGTTAATCTGACTTTGAAGTTCATGGACTTTCACGAAGAATACACCTCAAGAAGCAGACAATCCTGCCAACCCATACAGTTCATCAAGGCACCCGGGAGTCTGGAGGGACACGATCTCCGTAAGGCGCTGAACTCTCTGGGGATTCGTCACCATCCGATACCGGAGCCGGGGCAATCTTTCGTTCATTTCTGTCAAAGGCCCCCTGCTCTTTGGCCCCCAAAAATTGATCGGCTAAATCGGCAGCCACCTGCTGCCCCGCTTGTTCAACCGCCCGGTCCTGCAAGACCCGGTTAAATTGTAATCCGGTCTCGGAATCTGATGTGGATGTGGCCCCCACAAAGAACTCCGCTGTGCTGGTTCCGGTTTGTGCCCATCGGACTTTCCCGGTTTTTCGATCCTTCACCTTCAATACCACCTTCACCCTCACTCGGCTTTCCTGTGTCTGCGTGCGAGTAAAGGCTAAGGAAGGAAGCGTGACCGATAGAATCGCGCCTTCCATCACAAAATCGGCGGATGCATCCTCGACAAATTCGGCGCTTCCGACCGATTGCATCGCCTGACGAATATATTTGGTGTATTTGAATTCCAGGTTTGGTTCAAAGCTGTTATTTTTTAGCGCAGGAAAGACCAGACGGACCGGCGGTCCTTGCGCTTCGAGGCCGGTACTCCCCCCGATGACCGGACCCGGCCCCTCAACGGTAAATTGATATCCACATCCGGAAGTCAGACACAGCAGGATTCCCCATCCGCTCATCAGGCATCTCACCCGCTGAAGGAGCCACCCCGGTCGGCCTGAGTTAAATAACAAAATTCACCAGCTTCTGTTCCACATAGATAATCTTGCGAGCGACCTTACCTTGCAACCATTCCACCAACTTAGGATCCGCCTGAGCGCCTGCAATGATCTGTTCCTTTGTCGAACCGGCTGGGACCACGATCTTACTCCGAAGCTTTCCATTCACTTGTAGAGGAATCGTCCATTCGACACTGGCCACAAGAACGGGATCGAAGTCGGGCCACGCCTGCCGGCTCATCCCTGGGCGCTTCCCTAAGTGTTCCCACAACTCCTCAGTCACGTGCGGAGCAAAGGGTGCCAACAACACCACTAACGTTTCCACTGTTGTTCGCCACTCCGCTCGCTCGTCAGCCGTTAAGGCCTCCCCCGGAAATTCTTTCCAGAATTTATACAACTCGTTCACAAATTCCATAAGAGCCGCAATGGCCGTATTAAATTGAAACCCCCGCTCAAAATCTGCCGTGACTTTTTGAATCGTCTGATGCGTCGCCCGCTGCAATTGGGGGAGAAGCACCGACTCGCCGGACCCCGGATTTGCAGCCGTCCCGTTCACGACCGGGAGAAGATCCTGCACCAACCGCCATACCCGTTTGAGAAACCGGTAGCACCCTTCCACTCCGGTATCGCTCCATTCCAAATCTTTTTCCGGTGGTGCGGCAAATAACGAAAACAGTCTGGCCGTGTCCGCTCCATAGCGATCACACAAGTCCTCAGGAGAGGCAATATTCTTTTTAGACTTGGACATCTTCTCGGTGCGGCCCGTCACAATGGCCCGGCCACAGTGAATACAAACCCGCTGCTCACCATCTTTTTTGATTTCAGAGGGAAGCATCCAGCGATGCTCTTCGCACCAGTAGGTTTCCTTGGTCACCATGCCTTGGGTGAGCAGGTGGATGAACGGTTCATCAGCCGCCGTGAGACCCAGGTCCCGTAAAACTTTGGTAAAGAAGCGCGCATATAAGAGGTGCAACACGGCATGCTCGATTCCGCCGACATATTGGTCCACGGCCATCCAATGTCGTGCGGCTTGAGGATTTACGGCGTGGTTGGTGTCTCGAGGCGAGCAATAGCGAAGGAAATACCAGGACGAATCCACAAAGGTATCCATCGTATCGGTTTCGCGGCGTGCCGGACCGCCACATGTGGGACAGGTGGCTTGTGAAAACGACGGAGATTCCTTGAGCGGAGACCCACCTTTCCCGGTGAACGGCACATCGTCAGGCAGCAACACCGGCAAGTCGCCTTCGGGAACCGGGACAATCCCACAGCGATCACAATACAACATCGGAATGGGCGTCCCCCAATAGCGTTGTCTGGAGATGCCCCAATCTCGTAACCGGAAATTGATGGTTCGCTTTCCCCATCCCTGTGTTTCCACATGTTCGCCGATGGCCTGTTTAGCTTCCGCCACGGACATGCCGGAAAAATTCCCTGAGTTCACCAGGCGTCCGGCCGCATCCTGTTCTTCATAGGCCGATTCCAGGGCTTCAGAGGCCAGCTTGCTTTCTGGGTCTTGAATAACCAGCCGAACCGGGATGTGATAGGTTATCGCGAACTCAAAATCCCTTTGATCATGCGCGGGAACAGCCATAATCGCCCCCGTGCCATATTCATACAGCACAAAATTCGCCACCCAAATCGGAATGCGTTCCTTGGTAAACGGATTGATAGCGTAGGCGCCGGTAAACACACCTTCCTTATCCCGATCAGCCGCCGTACGGGTGGCTTTATCCACACGAGACACACGAGTCACAAACGCTCGAACGGCGGCGGCCTCAGATCTCCCCGCTATCAATTGTTCGACCAGGGGCGATTCCGGAGCAAGGCTCATGAAAGTCGCCCCATGAATGGTATCCGGTCTCGTGGTAAACACCCGGATCGCCTGTAGCCCATCTACGGGCTCAGCTAAGGGAAAATCCAGTTCCACCCCTTCACTCCGCCCAATCCAATGCCGCTGCATGGCCAGCACACGAGCCGGCCAGGTCGCTAACCGCTCACACCCATCCAACAATTCCTGGGCATACGATGTAATTCGAAAAAACCACTGTTCCAATTCTTTTTGTATGACAGCCGACTCGCATCGCCAACAGACCCCTCCGTCGTTTCCTTCCTGCGCCAATACCTGCTCATTCGCCAATACTGTCTCACAAGAAGGACACCAATTCACTGACGAGCGTTTGCGATACGCCAATCCACGCTCAACCATTTTTACAAAGATCCATTGATTCCAGCGGTAATAATCAGGCTGAGACGTATTCACCTCCCGATCCCAATCATAAGACAGACCCATCCGCTGAAGTTGCCTTTTCATATAGGCCACATTCTCTTGAGTCCAGACGTTGGGGTGCACCCCTTTTTCAATCGCGGCATTCTCTGCCGGCAACCCGAAGGCATCCCATCCCATCGGGTGCAACACGTTATACCCACGCATCGTCTTATAACGGGCCACGACATCCCCGATCGCATACACGCGAACATGGCCCATATGAATGCGGCCCGAGGGATAGGGAAACATCTCCAAACAATAATATTTGGGCTTATCCGGATCTTCCTGAACCTGGAAAGTCCCGGATTGAGCCCAATATGCCTGCCACTTTGCTTCAATAGCTTGATGATCGTAGTTATGCGCCATACTTATGCCTTATGAAAGAAAATACGGTGATCGCCTTGATGAATACGGCGCAAATCAGTCTCTGCTTCCTCCTCACATCGGATGAAGAAATTCGGAAACTGTGAGAGGAATTGCCTCCAGATTTGACGTTGGGAAACGCTGCATTTTCAACAGCATCCTGAGGAATCTAGCATAGAGAAACCCACCTCACAAGCAAATCGCAAGGAGGCAGTTCAGACTACAGAAGCGCGAATAAAGGCACAGAGAAAAAGGGAAAAACAGAAAGGTTAGAAGGAGCGCTTTTTCGCCTTGCGCGACGTTACGGAAATGGGTGAGGGAGGACGAGCGGTTGATCCGGAAATGGCACCAACCACTTCCTGATGCTCACGCTGCAGTTGCCGATGATGCTCAATGAGCGGATCAACGATTTCTCCACACATCAAACACCGCCAGCCAGGCATCCAAATCTCGCCACTCGTGGCCATATCCACAAAATGGTCTATTATCATGGTTCCCTGACAGCGAGGGCATGGCATCGTTCCGACCTCCTCTTTATACGTGATATGTGTATCAATCGGAGTAACCATCGCAGACCTTAAATCCCTCACTCAGGGGAAAAAGCCTCCGGTTCATCAAATAACGGACAACAGGACTATGCAACCTTAAGAAAACACCTATTCTCATCCTCCTCATCACAGCCATTCCAAATTTTGTGGAAGTAGAAATCCTTCTTTCCCCATACAATATGTCCACGAAGTATTTCAGAAATCCGCCCGCCTCTATTTTCGAAGGGATCCCTGATCACATGTTGCGAGGATTGGTGGACATCGACAACACTCGCCGACACCATCTCCGTCATCTGTCGGAGGATTCAGGACTCCCTTTCGAAGATTTTGTTGAACGAAGGGGATGAAGAGGAATCATCCCCTCACCACGCAGTTTGCGATGGAAGGTGATCGCAAAGCGATGCGCTTCATCTCGAATAGTTTGGACCAGCCGTGTGGCGGGAGATTTGAGAGGCAGGACAATGGGCGTCTTCCGACCCGGCAGAAAAATCCGTTCCTCTTTGTCCCCCTTCGCTTTCGCTAAACCACAAATCGCGATCCGTGAGAGACCAACGGCTGCCATCGCTTCCATGGCCGCACTTAACTGTCCGGCTCCACCATCAATCACCACCAGGTCCGGCTCCGGCAACGTTTTACCTGGTTTGTTGGCCAGCGATCCGCCGTATCGGCGTTTCACCACTTCATGCATACTGGCAAAGTCGTTGGCCCCTTCTACCGTTTTGATGCGAAATCGCCGATAGTCTGACTTCTTCATTCTGCCCTGTTCCCAGACCACCATGGACGCCACGGAATGAGTCCCCATGGTATTGGAGATATCAAAACATTCAATACGGGTCGGAATCTGTGGCAACGCCAAGAGTGCCTGAAGCTCTTCCACCGACTCACTGGATTCGGTCTGCACCCGAAGATGTTCGTTAAGAGATACCGCGGCATTTTCCTGTGCAAGCTGGAGTAATGCATATTTGCCCCCTCGTTCAGGAACCAGTACACGCACGGTTTCCTCTTTTTTCTCAGACAACCACCGCTGGACGAGCGATTGATCGTCAAATCCCACAGGAAGCAACACCTCTTTGGGAGGCACAACTGTTTTGGCATAAAACTGTTCGAGCGTCGACCTCACCAGTTCTTCATCGGTGACGCCATGAGCGTCGGACCAGAAGAAATCCCGACGGCCGATCAACAGGCCGCCTCGCACAAACAGCATCTGCACATCCACGGCCCCACCCCTTCTGGCCAATCCCACGATATCCTGCTCCCGGGCGTTTATTTGTGCGACCCGTTGTTTAGCCAACATCCGCTCAATGTTCCCTATCTGATCGCGAAGTCGAGCGGCTTCTTCGAACGCTTCCCGCTCCGACGCGTCCTCCATGGCTGATCGTAAGGACTCGAGCAATTCCGTATCCCGCCCCTCTAAAAACCAACGAACCTGCTTCACGATTTGATGGTAGGCTTCCTTCGTCTGATTTCCCGTGCAAGGAGCCATGCAACGCTTGATTTCAAACTCCAGGCAGGCCCGCTCGGCGCTTCCATTAATATCGATCGTGCAGGTGGCCAGAGGGAAGACCTTGCGAATAACTTTCAGAGTGTCGCGCATGGCTCCCGTGGGGACATACGGACCAAAGTATAAGGCCTTGTCCTGTTTGACCCGGCGGACGATCGACAGCCTCGGGAAATCGTCGTGAATCGGCAACCGGAGATAGGGGTATTGTTTATCGTCCCGGAGGACCACATTGAACCGCGGACGATGACGCTTGATCAGATTACTTTCCAAAATAAGGGCTTCGAATTCCGAGTGGGTGACAATCGTTTCCAAATCCACGATCTGCGAATACAGCACCCGGTTTTTAGGAGTGAGATCGGCCCCATGTTGAAAATAGGATCGCACTCGGTCCGACAACACGGCGGCTTTTCCAATATAGATAATGTCGCCCCGTCGATCCTTAAAGAGATAGACTCCTGGTTGCTTGGGAAGATTATTTAATATTCCGCTCAAGCGACCCGGTTGGTCAGAGAGGGCCTGAGGAATATGAATACCTGTATTCATCATCACGTATCCTGCTCTGCCACCTGATGGTCAGACGATGGCGACTCCGGCCGGTCGTTGTATCAACTCAATTTCATAGCCATCCGGCGCATCGATAAAAATAAACCGGCTGCCGGATGAAGATTGGGTGGGACCATCCGTGATCGGCACACCTTTGGCCTGGAGTTCCTGAATCGTCTGTTCCAAATCCTCTACTTCAAAGGCCAAATGCACAAGATCCTCTTGAACCTTGACTGCCCCGCTACTCGGAAAACTGCACAGTTCAATCAGTTCCTCACTATTGGGCACAGCCAAAAATGCCAGATGCGAACCTCGAGGCGACACCTTTTGCTCCACGACTTCCAGGCCAAGGATATCCCGATAAAAGCCCAGCGTCTGCCCCATGTCACTTACCCGCATTCGCGTATGCAACAGTTTTTTGACCCGCATGCCATTCTCCTTTTCAATATTCGCCTGTCCGACTTCCTGAACGGAATCCCTCTGCAGGAACCACCCTTCTTACCAAAATAGAGAGGATGCCTGCGATCCCTTGGCGGGAAGTATCACGTTTCGCTATTGTCACTCGTTGCTCCCCCCTGATCAAGATTGCTATCTTCTCTTGTTTTTCATAGACTTCCCCGGAATTTCTGATCGGTTCCCGTTCTCAAGGAGGAGACGTGACGACATGATCTTTTACCGCGTGGTCTGGTTTGGCCTTTTCTGTGGGCTCTTCAATACCATCATCCTTCCGCAAACAGTCATGGCTGAAGGATTTCGTATTCTCGATCATAGCGCTTCCGCTACGGGCCAAGGCGCCGCCTTCACCGCCCAAGCTGATGATGCTTCAGCCCTGCACTACAATCCGGCAGGCATGACACAATTGAAGGGCATCCAATTTCTTGCAGGGACCCTCTTGATCGGAGGCACGGTCCGATTCAACAGCGACCTTGGACCAAACGTGAAGGGTGGTGTTGGTGGGACGATCAGCTCGCCCCCACCCAGCACACTCTTCCTCACTGCGAACCTTCCGGCCCTAGGCCTGGACAATCTCCCGGATTGGACCGTAGGCATTGGAGTCACCACCCCGTATGCCCTGAAGATCGAATACCCCGATGATAGCCTGATTTCTCCCATACTCACGAAGGCAGCCCTTCCTCTTATCGATATCAAGCCCACTCTCGCCTACAAACTCAATGACTATCTCTCTGTAGGGGGCGGGCTGGATATTTATACGTTTGCCAGCTTTCTGGGAGAGGGTCAGGCAGAACTCCAACAAAATGCGGCTCCAGGCAATCCGTTTGGTATACCCGCTGGAACAGGCCTGGAAGCGAACGGCTCCGACACCGCCTTGGGATTTAACGCCAGTGTCCTCTGGACACCTTTTCGCAACCAGGACGGCCACCCGCTCGTTAATCTCGCATTTGTCTATCGGAACGGACCCAATTTGGCCCTCAAAGGGGATTTTTTGGCAGGAGGGACCCGACTCGCCGGTGCGTCCACGAATATTGAACTCCCCGATGTCTACACATGGGCCATCGCCGGGTGGCCGATTCGGAACACTCAACACGAGTGGAAGATCGAAGTCGATCTCGACTATGCGGATTGGTCCGGGTTCAAAGACCTCAACCTGCAACTGTCTAATGGAGCGGTCATCCCAAATCCCCGTGACTATGGAGATGCCTGGGTCCTCATGGTGGGAACGGAATTCAAAGCCCTCTCCCCCTCTTCGCTTCCCCATTGGGATGTGGCCTTTCGAACCGGATACGTCCGATCGGAAAGCCCTATTCCCGACCGGACCTTTGAGCCCGCTGTTCCAGATTCCGATTTTAATGCCATTTCAGCCGGAATGGGGTTTCTCTGCCATGCTCCCGGAAAATTTTTAGGGATACTCCCCTGTGACATTTTTGGCGCGGAAGCCATCGGATTGGATTTAGCCTATCAAGCGTTGTTGTATGATGAACGGAACGTTCAAAATAACCAACAGCCTCTCTTAAACGGTAAATGGGATACCACCCTTCACGTCGGAGCCGTATCCCTGCGGATGAATTTCTAATGCGTCTTCCCTGAATTTTTGTCTCCCCTCTTCACCCTTTTCGCCGATTCCATTACAGTTCCTCTACCGGTTGACCTTCTCAATAGGAACATTCATGCCGCTCTTACCAAAATTTCATCGCATTGTGGAGCGTCCACTCATGACGTTTCGTCCATTCGGGAAGGACATTCAGGGTGCAACTATTCAGGATGTGAGCGGGATTGCCATCCGCGCCAATCTTGAATATCTGGAAGAGGCCATCCAGCAACGCAAGGGACCCGAGGCCGCAGGGGAGGCCTTGAACACTCTTGTTGCCTTGCTGAACGAACGAATTCCCGACCGGACCTATCATGTGACCCTCGATTTTCTCAAAAACCACTGGAACAGCTATTCCTATGAGTTTGCCATGTTTTTGGCTGAATTTTCTGTCCAGCTCTCGCACGAGGAAAATTTCCACTTCAATCTGGGACGGGAAAAATTTCTCTCACCCATTATTCAAATCCTCGGGCGGCCCTTTTCCATAGCCCAGATATACCGTCTCTTCCCGCACTTTGTCGAAAAATTCACCAAAGGTTCGCTCAAGCCGGAGGTCGTATCGGTCACCAATGGCCAGGCCGTCATGCGGCTCCAATTGTCTGAGTCCACACTCAACCAATTCGGACCGTATCTCCGGGGTTGTGCTGAACGGATATGCCATACCACAAAGGCGACGGTTGCAGAAGTTCCTGCCCGCATGTTCGGAAAACGGGCTGCCACCATCCAGGATCGGAGCTGTATCGCCGAGGGTGCCCCCTATTGCGAATGGGTCTTTACCTGGGAACCCGAGCGCCGGACCATGTGGGGATGGATTTGGGGAGGAGTGGCATTGGGACTGGCCACGATTGCGACCTTGAGAGCGTTTGCTCCCGATCAGTCCTGGTGGCTTAGTGGCGGACTCTCCCTGCTCCCCTTGCTCATCCTTCCCTTGGCAAAACGGCTTTGGGATGATCGACTGGAGATTCAAGAGCGCGGGAAAATCATTCAAGAACAATTGGAATCGGCTGAACAACGGCATGAAGAATTGCGGGAAGCCTACCTGGCACAAGAGCATACCTTGATCGAGATCCGGCGACGAGTCGATGAATTGACCATGCTGCATCAACTCACCCTCCACATCGGCTCAACCCTCGACCGTGAAACCATTATTGGCTCAGGACTCAAAGCCATTGTGGGTTCACTCTCCTTTGACCATGCTTGGGCAGCCATATGGGACGCACCGCATCGACTCTTTCACAAGATTCAATCAGAAGGCATGTCGGCACAGTGGAAGAGATCGGTTCAAGACACCCACATTCCCGCTATCGCACAAGACCTCCTTCACAGAACCCTCAACACAAAAGAACCCATTGTTATTGAGGACATCACAGCTATTCTGAGTCAGTGCCACCCCACCACTCGACAGATGTTGGTGAAAGCCGGAACAAAAAGCGGATTTTCACTTCCCCTGATTAGTCAGAACCAACCACTGGGTGTGTTGATCGTCGGGAGTACGCACCAGAAACCCATCCCCATCGCTGAACAAAACTTATTATCCACGGTCGCCCACGAAATGGCGATCGCCCTGGATACAGCGATGGCCTATGACAAGATTGAAGCCTTGAACATCGGGTTAGAAAACAAAGTGCAGGAGCGAACACTGGCCTTACAACAGGCCAACACAAACCTGGAATCGGCCAATCACCGACTCAAGGAACTTGACCGGATGAAATCACAATTTCTCTCACATTGCTCTCATGAATTGCGCACACCCCTAACCTCGATTAAAGGATTCACGGAAAATCTGCTTCATGGAATGGTGGGACCACTCGCCGAACGCCAACACCTCTACCTCACCAGAATCAGTGCAAACGCCAATCGACTCACCCGGATGATTGCCGATCTTCTCGACTTGTCCCGTATTGAGGCAGGGACTGTCCGGTTAGCCCATGAATCGGTGTCCTTGTCCAAACTCCTTGAGGACGTCACGCAGGAATTGCTCCCACTCACTCAGACCAAGGCCCAACACCTGACGGTCGAACTCACAGAAGACCATTTGACCGCCTGGGGCGACCAGGACCGTCTCCACCAAATCATCACCAATCTCGTCCACAACGCCCACAAATTTTCGCCACAAGAAGGACACATCCTGGTGAGGGCTTCTCCCGCTCCTCCGGATCACATCCTCCTCACGATCTCCGATACCGGTCCCGGGATTCCACAGGAAGCTCAAGCCAGCCTCTTTCAGCCTTTCTTCCAGGCTCATCGGATCCCGGAAATCGGGACACAGGGCCTGGGGTTGGGACTCTCAATTGTGAAACAATTGGTGGAACTGCACGGTGGGACGATCTCTGTGGAAAGTCAGCCGGGAGAGGGTGCCACGTTTCACCTTTGCCTTCCAGCAGTCTGCCCTTCAACGCATTTACCCTCCGCTCAAGCTTTCCATGAACCTCCAATCTAGGAAGGGGCTGTTGAAAAAAGCCGCCAGCGGCGTTCTCGCCATTTTTCCGTGCTCACGTACTCAGCTTACGCTCCGCGCGTACAATCGGCTGCGGCCTGGCTGGACGGCCCCTTCGGGAAGACTTGTATGGTGTTTTACTACTCATTCTTGAGAAGCTACAAGGAGCCGGGGTGGAGGGACATCGGCTAGCATCTGCCGCCCTGCGGACAGACTCCCTGAGAACTCTCCCACCCACACCCCCAACGTCGA
>BQIW01000069.1 GCA_021604105.1 Nitrospirales bacterium
TTCGGTTGGTCGGTTCGGGGCTGAACATAGGGATTGTCCATTGCAACGGAGAAATTCGACCTGCCAGATGACCTCTGATTCACAGATGGTTCATCCTCATCCTGAATAGCAATGAGATGTTATTCCTGATTTTTGGCATAAATGTATTCGGCCAATTCCAAATCCCACATGGTATCGATACTGACCAGATACTCATCGAGAAGGAGCGCTCCCGTTCGTTTACCCATGATGCTTCTTCCTTCCAGAAGACAGTTTCGTGTCATGACATAGGCCACCCCGTTTCGGTGATAGACCGAAGTCAATTGTTGCCGGGCTATGATTTGTTTCCCGGCTGGGTCATAATAGCCAATCCTGCCTGAGTCCAGGGTCAGTTGTTTGAGAGGGTGTGACTTGGAGTCGGTTTCGGACAGGGTCCAGACGGCATCCCATTGTCCATTCACCAGCATCTCAATGGCATGGATGACATGCTCTGGTCGACGCAGAGGGGAAGTTGGCTGGAGCATGATCACAATGTCATACCGCACAGCATCCAGACGCTCCATTTCTTTTAACGCATGGATCAATACGGGCGCGTCCGATATTCGGTCACCTGACAGGTCCGGAGGCCTGAAGAAAGGAGCGTCCAAGCCAGATTGTTTCGCACACTCGGCAATTTCAGGATGATCGGTCGAGACCACCGCTCGATCGATGATGGGGATTTTTTGTATCAACTGGCCCACTCTGGCAACTAACGGGATTCCAAGAAAGGGAGTCAGATTCTTGAGCGGAATTCCTTTGCTGCCGCCCCTGGCTGGACACACAGCCAGAATGCGTTGAGTACCTATCATAGGGTCTTTTTAGCGATACACACCGTTGATGATATAGCCATCGGTTTTGTCCAAATCATAACTTCCTGTTACAAAAGTGTAAAGAAACTTCAATTAAAGGCGGCGTTTAGATGCTTAATGGTTTGGGCAGGCCATTTCGCTTTCCCTGAAGATTCTCCACGATTGTTTTGAGTTCAGCCAGATTTGTCATGTGGAGGGACGGTATCTGTGTGAAGCGGCTGTTACCACCAAGGATGACTCCGGCAAAGTGGCAGCCAAATTCAGCCGCAGCCTTCCAGTCATCATCACTGTCTCCGACAAAGAGTATTTCTTCCGGTTTTGCCTGAGTATGCTCTTGGATGTGCCGCAAATTTTCAAGTTTACTCGCAGGGGCTCCGTATATTCCCGAGAAATAGGGGGTGAGGTTTCGTCGGGTCACAAGGCGATTGAGGGCTTTGGCCGGCGTTCTTGAGTTGAGGTAAAGAGGGATCTTCTGATTCAACAGCCATGAGAGTATCCCTGAGGCCCCAGGGACTTCCGGGCATCCGACAACGGCTGCTTCGCAGGTGGTTGTGTATGTCTCGGCCCATTGTAAACCGAGGACCTCTGTGCCGGAGTGAGATGGAATAAGCCCTTTTGCCATGAATTCCCGGGCAAGTTCACGGGTGATTCCGTATCGATCCTTATGAGCGCATCGTTGCAGAACTTCGGTGACGGTGCATCCGCTGGGATCATAATTCTCGACAATCTTATAAAAGGATTGAACCTTCACCTGGTTGGAATCAACCAGCGTTCCGTCAAAATCGAAGGTGACGCAAGCAATCATTGCGCATGAGGATCGGGCAATGGCACCTCGGGAGCCTTCTCCGATACCGGCTGCTGGGCGATTTGAAAACGTCCCCAATGATCAACCATTGTTTTCCGATCAGATCGTTGCAGCTTATTGATTCGTTTGTCGGCATAGAAAGAATCGTTGTTATAGTGCGTGGTGGATACTTCTTCAAAAACAACCCCCGTGTCTGTCCAAAAGGAATGCCATACTCCCGGTAGAATGAGAATGGTTTCACCGGGATGTAAAATGCGGGGATAACCGTCGATATTCACGTGAAGGATGCCAAACAGTATTTGAAATGTTTCCTCCTTTCTCGCATGATAATGTGAGGGATGTCGCTGCCCAGGCAATTGAATGACGAGTTTTTTGCAATATTCCCGATTAATGCATTCAATAAGAACCGCGCCGGTTTGTCGGAAATTTTCAAGGCCGTAGTGGTGCGAATATTCGACTTTAAACTCACTACCTAATTGAATGTTGGCTTCGTTGAGCAAGGCTTTGACTTCGTGTATCGCTTGTTTAAGGGTCACAAGACCTTGATTGATTGTGATCTCGACAGCGTCCCGCATGACCGGTTGGTCCGGCGTCATGTCACGGACGGCGATATAGCCCTCTTTCCATGCTCCGCTTTCCATCTGCCCTTCAACGTAGGGCATGGCAAAATACACCAGGTCCCGGGTGAGTTCCCGGCCTTTTTTAATGGACCGTTTGGCAAAGACCCCACGACGAAGGCCGTCCAATGAGGACTGTTCCACTTCGGACGACGGTGGACGTGTTTTTGAGCCACACAATTCTTTTGCCCGATGATAGGCTTGCAGCCAGTTGTCCACTTGCTGTGAGGTGGACGAGTAGGCATTCAGTTTGATGGATTCGGTTTCCAGTCCAATGTGCCGTTCGAAAAGACTGGCTCCAAGAGCGACCGCAATTTGAACTGGGACCGTATCCCCGGGGTTTTCGTGCGTGGACCAGCCGATAGGAATATTGGGATACCGGTTGCGCAACATCTGTATTTGATTCAAGTTCATCAACGGGTCAGGAGTCGGATAAACCGACACGCAGTGCATGAGGGCGAATTGCACCGCCCGATGTTGGAAGAAACTCACCACATTATCGATGTCCTCCAGTGTCAGGCCACCGGTAGAGCACACGACCGGAGGTCCGGCGCCGGCAATTTCCTCGAGAAGCGGCCAATCCTTGGCTGAACAACTGGCGACTTTCAACACATTAAAACCCATATCGACGGCAATATTGACAGATTCTTCGTCGAAGGGGGTGCACATGGCTAACAGCCCTTGGGCCCATACTTCATTAAGCAATGTTTGGAATTGGGTCTGGTCCAATCGGGTGGATTGAAACCGTTGGATATATTTGAGTTCGCTGTTTGACTGATGATCCGTATGAATGAAGGTGTCGAGTTGGCGGAATTGGAATTTGATCGCTGCCCGGACCTGATGCCGTTGGATCACCTCAGCCATTGATTGGATGATGCCCAGACCGTGTTCCACGCTTCCCTGGTGGTTATTGGCCAGATCCAATATGAATAAATCATGGAAATTAAAATCTTGGTCTATCATGCGTTTCCCCTTCCTCTGGCAGATCTACGCCAATTCTAGTGCCTGTGGTGTATAGCCTTTCCGGTAATCGATGCGCACAGTGCGTTTCTTGGCTGACGAGAGATGAGTCGCGGCGACCACCAGCATGGTTTCCAGGCCTCGCTCCAATGAGAGGACGGAATCTTTGGTCTTACCTGTCATCACGTCCTCGATGTGCTGTAATTCCCAGATGAAATCATCCGGCCGCGTTTTTTGAATGGTACGGAATTGGGCGTCACCGCCACCGGTTTTCCAATCGACTCTGTCGACCCCAGGTTGGTGCCCGATGGTGAGTTCCGCGAACCCGTCATTTCCTTGAATCCTTGCCCACTTTCTGGAAGGGGAGGTAATGACGTCTTGTACCACCCTTCCGAGTAACCCCGCTTCAGTCCTCAGGCTAAGCAGGCAGAGTTTGTCGTACTCCACCATATCTGTCTGGACATAATCCAGTGTCGCGGATACTTCGGTGATGCGGCCTTTTCCCAGGCCCTCACTCAAAAATTGCCATAGGTTGATTGCATGGGAATGTTCCCCGCTGGCGCCTCCACCCCGTTTCCAAAACCCCAAATAACTGTCCTGTGGACCCTGTAACCATGGATGAGCTGCGAAGATGCCGCCCCAATGTTCACGAAATTCCACGTCGATAGTTTCAATGGTGGATAATTGGCGACCGGCTTGGAGTGTTTCCTGCGCGGCCTTTCCCACGACGTGGTCATATCCCACAAATGCGAAGGTGCCAGATTCGACCACCATCTTCTGTAATGTTTGGGCCTGTTCCAAGTTCGGGGGACAGAGAGGTTTTTCCACAAGAATGGCTTTGGGCTTTTCTTCAAGAGCTGTGAGTGCCAGGGAAAGGTGGGAGTCTGGAGGAGTCCCAATAACCATGAGATCAAATCCTCCTCTCGGGGAGTCTTTGACCAGGGAAAGCTTGATGGCCTCGTCCCATTTTCCATACCGAGTCGGATAAATGGTCTGTTTGGTTCGATCCAATGCCGCTTGGTCCACATCGCATATCGTGACGTTCCAACCCAGGGAACGGGATGCATGAGCCAAATGGTTGCCGATAGACCCAGCTCCAAAAATTTTTACGTTATACATGTATCCTCCTTAGAGTGTTCATCAGATTCGGTATATGGATCCCGATGCATGCCCAGCCTGAGTGTGGGTATAGGCATTTTTCATTCTTGAGTCGTTAGTTGGGAAATATTTCAAAAATATTGTCGTGCAGGGTCCTGACTTGTATGTGGTGAAATCTTCCTAAAGCCTGTTGTAATCGCTTGATGCGTTCTTCGATCTGTGCCAGGGTGATTTCAGGGAAAATGTGGGTCAGATAATTGTAGCGTTGCGATCGGTTCTGATTGCCCATGCGAAATTGCGCGTTGAATCGGCGTCGTAATTTTCTGCCGATGGCCTGAGATTTTGCTAGGAAGACGGTTTCCCATTTCGGGGTGGAGGGTGAAAACGTGGCGTCGAATATTTCTAGGGTATTCACGATGTTTTCCGAGGCAAAAGGCCCTTGGAGGGCTGCGAGATATTGCTCAATTAAGCGGGTTTTGGCTTCAGAACCATTTTCCTGCGCAGACTGATCATCCAGGGTTGTTTTGATGAGTTCAATTAATTCCCTGGAGGAAGTTGCCATGCGACTAACGGCATTCGGAAGTTGTTTGTCAAAACGGTCTGAGGTGATCGGTTGATAGGAAAAAACAGGACGTTTCAGGACATAGCCTTCCAAGCCGGTGGTGCAACTATTATGAATGATGGCATCGGCTGCCAATAGCCAGGGAATGACATGCCCTTCTATGTGCACCTGGACATTGGTATATCCGTTCGCGGCCTGCTTCCATGTCTCGTGGTTTTCAGAGGGATGGGGACGGATCAAGATGGTATGAGCGGGAAAGGCTGCGGCCATTTGGCCGACCATTTCCTGAAAATACTGGAATAGCGCGAGACGGTGCCGGGCCATCCCAAGATCAAATTCGTCCACATCCGATGGTGCGACTGCCGCCCGTTCAAGCGCTTCCTTTTCGGCACCTTTGTTAGGCCTGAAGTGGTTCAACTTACCAAAATTGGTATTGATGAGGATGATTTTCCCAAAATTTTTATAGATAGTTTCGACTTGCGGTGTCCAATATTGGCGCATTTCAGGCCGCAGTAAGTCCACACGGGAATTTCCGGTTATATGCACAGGCATTCCGTTGTATTTGGGTTGTGACTTCCAGATTCTGGCATTTTCTGGTCCCCATGCTAAAAAGAGATTTGGCCGGGAAAATTCTGTCGAGCCCAATTTTTCCTTTACATAGACTTCTGGAGAACAATACACAATGGCTTCCTCGTCCGTACCTACCAACGAATGCCCCAATTTGGCCAGGAGGGAGAAAACGATAGAGTTCCGGTTATGAAGATTTGTGGGGAGGTAGATGGATTTGGGTAAAGCGGCAAGATTGAGTTGGATTTCGCGTTTTTCCCCAATAATGACAGTAAATCCACGCTCTGCGGCGAAGCAGGAAAGCAAAACTTTGGCGTCAAACTCCCTATTGAAGATTTCTACGGGAATGGTTAGACGGTGTTGGGGTTTTGTCATTTCATATTTATCCGAACACGTTTCGGAGGGTTTTTTTTGCTCCGGCTGTGCTGATTGTCGCTTTGTTATAGGTGATCAAAGATTCCAAGAGTGGCTTTGACTTTTCGGGCGACTGTTTCCGTTTCCTTTAATTGTGGGCGTGTCCCGTTTGTAATGGGTTCTCCGAAGGGCCGGGCCATTCCACTTTTGATAAGGGAATCGTGCAACATGGCAAGGTTTCGACGTGGTTGCACCAATCCCACACGAATTAGCCGGGCGCAAAGACGTTCCAATCCCTGTTGGGGACGAGCGGTTCCCCGTTTATTTAAGGGTTGGGATTGGGCCCGTTGAATAATCTTCTCACTGAGCCGTACCTTCCATGTTGGGGAATTTTCCGGAAGTGGGACAATATAAACCGGCTTAGCTAAAGAGGCCGCCTCAGCCAACATGGATTCGCTTTCTCCGGTGACGATAATGACATCGGCACCAGCCAAATAGGCGAAATACGGATTGTCGGACTGGTTTGGCTTCCATGTATGAACATAATGATCCGGCAGCAGTGTCGATTCAAGCGCCAAGCTCAGATCTTTGCCCGTTCTGGGAGATGTGACGGCAAAAATTTTCCCATGGCATTGTTCTGCGAGGGTTTTCAATTGTTTTCCAATCATCCGAGCCATATCAGGGGTAAATTTGAACCGTGCAGTAGAACCGCCCACAACAAAGACGATGCGGGGATGTGGCGCCTTGTCAAAGAGATTGGGCCATCGCTGTGTAACCCCGTCCAGCCTTTCCTGGGTTAATTCGTTCAACGGGGCAACTGTTTCAATTCGATGAGGGTGTGGAGGAAAGCCGTAATAGGACGGGGTAATGACGACATCAAAGAAGTCAGCAGAACATCCTCCTTTTCGTCCCAATTGAATAATCCGTGTTTTTCCCTGGCTTTGTTCACGAATCCATCTGGCAATTGGTGCCGGTCGCCACCCGGTAGAAATCACGAGGTCGGGCCAGGGGGGGCAAAGAGGGGAAGAGCGAACTCTATTGACGCCTATCATATTGGGAGGGAGTAATCCCCACACGAGTTTTTGGATTTTATGCCATCCGTAAAATCGTAATTTTTTAATTTCATAAGGCCACCCCAAGGACTTCGCGAGTACTTCTGATTGAGTGGTATGTCCAACTTTGCCGTCTGAGAGTATCCAGGTTCGTGGGGGAGAACCGATCCAATGGCCTCCACAACGGATAAATTTCTGAGGAATTCCCTTGGGTGTTTTAGTCTGGAACGCAAGCTTCCAGTGTATAGCCGGATAGCGGGTGCCAATTGATTCAAGGTGACTCATCCACCAGTGAATATCTTGTTTCAACCCGGTGTGAGGAGTTTCAGCAGCATAGGGTTGTCCCTGGTTCGTAAGATCTATCGCCACATAGACCATGCCATGTGCACGGGTAAATATTTCTTCGAAAACCCACGGGATATCTTCATCTGGGACGAGATGAAGCCCTATTGGTGACAGGACCAAGTCGAATTGTCGGGAAGGCAGGGGGCCTGAGTCTTTTTGACAAAGATCCAATGAGGTCATGGTTAATGAGGAAAGGTCTGTATCCCGAAAGTGTTCGGGAACACTGTCGGAAAGTTGCCCAAAATGACAAGACAGAAGCGACTTGGCCTGGAGGGTGTGCACGGCTTCTTGAAGTTCGTGAATGGTCTCGACATCCTGGAAAGGAGATAGTTTCGTAGGGGAACTATTCCGGAGATCCTTTGTCTGATTAGCAAATTCTGTAAATAGCGAGGATGGATGTTTCCGAGAAAATAAAAGGAATCCTTTTTGATTGGCACTGTGTTCCAAATTAAACCAAACATCGCCCTCAAGGCTTTTTTGGTACACAAATTCCTGAGGAAAGGGCTGCCAAGGTTGCGTATGGAGAGCCGTATAATGGAGGACTTTTGACTGGCCTTCCCGATATTCTTCATCACGGGCATTCCATTCAGGTTCCAATGGACCCCAGAGATCGGGTACTTCCAAGGCGCGCTGCACCAGCGCGTTTTTTCTCTCGAATTGTGCCGCCTCAAGAGACCAAATGCCAGCCATTTTTTTGCAATCCATGACCATCACCGAAGTATCATTCTGTGCGATCGAGAGAAAGCCATGGTCATGCAAATCATGGTCGAATAATATTCCAGGATCCGCCAGGTAGATTTGATCGACATCGTTGTAAATCGCTCGTCCTGCCTGGCCGGCAAATGTCGGGATCGCAAATCGATAATTTGTAAACCCCGTCAGCCATTTGCGTCGGTCAAAACCCTTTAATTCCTTCATGAGATATATTTCGTATACTCGAGCCGGATCGCGAACCTGTTCAATTGACCAGACGAGTATTCGTTCGGCTCGGCCTTGGGCTGATTCGCTTCCAACGAAAATTCGCACCGGGGTTTTTCCAGAGGAAGCGATGCCTTCTCTAGCCTCCAAGATGATTTTTTCGGGTATTACCCTGATGCCGTTGGGTCTAGAGCGGTGACGTGACATGAGACACTTGGGAAATTATCAGGATCGTTGTTTCGACAGGCGATCGAAACGCTAGCATTTTTAATTGAGAGTTGCACCTGGTTGTACGTGAGCAGGGCTGATGTGGGTTTGAGTTCCATGAGACATATCGGCAAATGCCGCAATAATGTTTTCAATTTGTTCGTGTGTATGAGCGGCACTCACGCTGCATCGCAGGAGGCATTCGCCATTTGGAGTGGCAGGAGGAATCATGAGGTTGACATAAATCCCATTTTCCAAAAGTTGTTGCCACATGGCGAGAGCCAATTCTTTATTGGGGACCATTGCGGCAATGATAGGTCCTACCTCCGCCCCTAGCATGTACCCGCTCTTCGTTAACCCTTCATATAAATTCTGGGAATTGGTCCACAGATGCTGACGGAGTTCTGGTTGAGTTTGGATGATGCGAATGGTGGCTCGTGTCGAAGCAACAACTGAAGGGCATGGGGAAGCGGTGAAAATATAGGGCCGACTGGTGTATCGGATTAATTCGAATTCGGGATGGAAGCTGATGCCGAATCCTCCCGTCGAGCCGAGGCTTTTGCTGAATGTCCCGACGATACAATCGACGTCCTGTTCGACTCCTGTTTCTTCGGCTAAGCCACGGCCATGTTGTCCGAGTACCCCCAAGGAATGCGCTTCATCAACGATCAGGGTGGCCCCATACTTTTTCTTCACTTCGACAATTTCAGCCAACGGGGCTCGATCTCCCAGCATGCTATAAATGCCCTCAACGACAATTAAGGTTCGATAACTTCGATCCCCCAATCGACGGAGCCGTTTTTCCAAATCTGCCACGTCGTTATGCTTAAACCGGATAATCTCTGCGCCTCCAAGTCGGCATCCATCATAAATGCTGGCATGGGAGTCCCCATCTATCAAAATAGTGTCCCCGGGGCCTGCAAGAGCAGAAAGCACTCCAAGATTGGCCTGATAGCCTGTTGAAAAGACAATTGCATAGGGCGCACCATAGAAATCGGCGATGGCCTTTTCCAGCGCATTGTGGCTCGCAAAGGATCCATTTGCCATCCTCGATCCGGTGGTACCTGTTCCTTCCTGGGCAAGCGCCTGTTGGGCAGCTAGGATGGAATCAGGATGAAAGGTCAAACCTAGATAGTTATTGGTCCCAACCAGAATGGTCTTGCGACCGTTGATGATGGCTTCTGTCGGGGAAATAATTTTTTCGACGGTGACGTGAAACGGATTGACCCCACTTTTCAGTAATTCGTTTCTGGCTTCTTGAATGGGAAGAAATTTGTCAAATAGTGACATGATTACCCTTTCAGCAACTTTTCAATCTCTTCACCCAGGTCCTTAACTGTTCGGATATTGGGAAGATTATTCAGAGGGATGGAAATATCAAAGTGATCTTCGATTTTTAAGAGGACTTGCATGACTTGTAAGGAATCCAATCCCAGTTCTGCGACCAGCTCGGTTTGTTCTTTTAATTGAAAGCCTGGTTTGGTAAAAGGCTTGAGGGTGTCGAACAGTTGGGGAAGAATGGCGGAATAACTCATCATATGATAATTGCCTTCTTAATGGAGGAAGAGAACAAACCTGTACTACTCCCTATGGGATGGCATGAGCCTATCCGATGTGAACAACCGACGCAAGCCTTCTTTGAGGCTGATTTGTGGCGTCCAGCCGAGCGTCTGAGTCGTGTGAGTATCACAGACCCAATTGGGGTGGAGAAGTTCAGCAACTTTCCCGCTGGTGAAAAGGGGAGTGTATCCAAAGAGGCGGGAACATATTTCATTACTTTTCCCACCTATATGTAATAGGCTTGGTGGAATATGCAAGCACAGGCGGAGGCGAGGATTGGAAAGGCGAAAAACATCCTCCCAGGAATATCCCCCGGGGAACCCATCATCAATTTCAAAGGTTTGAGAAGGTGGGTCTCCATTTTTTAGCCAATGAAGAATCGCGCTGGCGAGATCCTCGACATGAATTAAGGAAAATTTGGCTTGGGAAGGACCGAGTTGAACCCCAATCCCTTTACGCAACAAGGTAAAGAGGGGGAGCAGCGCACGATCTTTCGGTCCATAGACGGCAGGTGGACGAAAAATGCTCCACGTGAGTGTCCCTGCCTCACGAATTAAGACGGATTCACCTTCATGTTTGCTCCATGCATATGGTGAAAGTGACGGCTCTCGAGCGGCGAGAGATGAGAGAAGAACAAACCGGGGAAGAGGGAATTGTGCAAGACAGGCTTGAATCAGGTTAGAGACGCCCATGACGTTTGTTGTATAGAAGTCTTCTCGGCTCACGCCGCGAATCGCTCCTGCACAGTGAATGACACCGACCGTATCTTTGACTAGGGTTAACAGACTGGCAGGATCTTCCAATTGGCCTTGGACCGGTGTGATTCCCAGTCCCTTGAGTTTTTGAGCCTGGCCTGGAGAGCGCGCGAGTCCACGCACATGCCATCCGCTTTTCATTAGATGGCGTGCGATGACTCCCCCAATGAAACCGGAAGCCCCTGTTAGGGCAACGGTAGTGTGCATAGACCGTGGAGGACGTGTGGAAAAGGTGTCTGGTTTTAGGCAGACCCAGCGGTGGTAGACAAGTTTGTAGTCACCTCTTCCCACTGAATGCGGGTGAGGAAATCCGCTTTGGCACGAGATCGAGATAGTTTTCCAGATGACGTCCGCGGAAGTGTTCTAGGTGGGATGAGTTCAATATAGCATGGAATAGACAATTCTTTGTGCACCAGTGATCGGAGGCGCTGAACCAGGTCTTCACGCTTTTTGTTATCCATTTCACGACATTGAACCACTATGATTGCGATCTCATGACCGTCTGGTGTGGAAACGGAAAAAGCTGATGAATCACCTGGTCGGACTTCGGCCTGTTGCTCTGCCATGAATTCTAGGTCCTGAGGCCAGATATTTCGTCCATTAATGATAATCATATCTTTTGAACGACCAATAATGACGAGACTGCCTTCGACCCAATAGCCAATGTCGCCCGTATTGAGCCAGCCATCAGGTGAAAGAACCTCCTGGGTCAAGATGGGATCATTGAAGTATCCCGTCATGGTGCTTGCCCCACGAACAAAAATTATTCCACTTTCCCGCTCTTTAACGACATCTCCAGTCATAATATTTCGAATTTCGACTTCATATCCGGGGAGAGGAACTCCGCAATTCACAAATTTGCTACATCGAGCCTGCTCCTCATCTGTTAAGAGTGGGATAAAGGGCATGGCTAATCTATTATTGGAAAGCTGATCTCCGTCAACTCTGTCTACCTCGAGGCCTTTGTTCAGGGGAGCAAAACTAATTGCCAAAGAACATTCAGCCATCCCATAACACGCGAGAAATGCTTCAGATTTAAACCCGCTCGCCTTCAGGGTTTTGGCAAACCGTGAGAGGCTATCAGCACGAATTGTTTCTGCTCCAGCACCCGCAATTCGCCAAGAGCTGAGATCATAGTGTTCATTAAAGTCTTCGCCTAGTCTTCGTACGCAGAGCTCGTAACCAAAGGAAGGGCTGAATGAAATTGTCGCCCGACTCTTCGTCATTAAATTCAGCCACTGACGTGGGCGCATGGCAAAATCACGTGTGCTCAAATAATCAACTGAAAGCTGGGAAGCGATTGGACCAAGAACGAATCCGACCAATCCCATATCATGATAGAAGGGAAGCCAGGAGACGCAACGGTCACCGGATTGAACTTTGAGGCCATGCTGGATGATTCCTGAAAGATTGGTCATCACGGCCGATTGAGTGACCTCAACGCCCCTCGGCCAACGGGTGCTGCCGGAGGTGTATTGAATATAGGCTAATTCTTGAGGCTCAAGAGGATTGAGCGGATCCTGATTTTCTTCCAGGGAGGCGAATGTTTCCGGACCTCCAATGAGGACCATGTCCAAACCGGTTGCTGCTTCTTCCAAAAATGGCAAGAATCCTTCAGGTGCCATGGCGATGGAGGCTTGGCAGCTTTCGAGCAGCCGATTAAGTTGGGTGACGTATGCCTGATGCCCCCCTAAATGCAAGGAAATCGGAAGAGGAACAGGAATTAGTCCGGCATACTGACAGGCAAAAAAGAATCGAATGAAATCTGGAGTCGTATCAGCGATTAAGGCCACCCGAGCCCCTCGTGATAATCCCAATCCATTCAATCTTCTGGCTAGGTTTTGAGCCTGTTGTTTTAGATCGGCATAGGTCAGGACGTGAGTGAGTTTGCCCCTCCCCGAATAGAAATTACAGCCTGTTTCTCCTGAAGCTGCATAATCAAGGGCCTCGGAAAGGGTAGAGAAGTTCCCATATTTAAGTCTGAGTTGGTGATGTGTTGGTGTAGCGTTCATTCTTTCTCAAGGATTAAAGGCAGAATTATTCCTAATGGGTTGCTAAAAAAGCAGTTAACTGAATAAGCAATTGTAATGCCATAATATTTTTTTCGTTAATGGCTAAGAACGAAGGAAAAGCGAAAGCAAATTTTTTTATTCAAATTAATTTGTAGCAAAAAAACCGCAAAATGAGTCTATTTTGCAACAGACTGTTTCTTGGATATTAAGTATTTACAACTAATTTATAAATTCATGAACCCAGTTATTTTTGAGGTGACTTAAAATGGTTTGGTAAACCTCTTCCGATATGTCATTGGCATTTTTAAGAAGTGGTGGCCCCGGCCATCCATGGTCAAGGAATTGCTGTTGAGAAAATATTTGAGGCGTGTCATATCGCGGGATGACATGGAAATGAACCTCTGGGTCAACCATCATCAACATGAGGTAGTTTATTTTGGTATAGGCAAATGTGCGTGAGACACTAGTCTCGATCTCACGAATGATCTTTGGAAGTTCTGTAAATGCCTCCGCACTAATTTGGGAAAATGCGATAGCCTCCTCTCGACAGATCAGTACCAGTGAGCCAAGAGTCACTTGTTGAGGGCGTAAGAGCACAACCCATTGGGCAAATTCTTTAAGGCAGGTGTCGGGATACCCAAATTTTTTCATCGTGGTGTTCATGAGCACGCCCTTATACCCAATGAGTCATCCTTGTGTCTATGGGGCAATGGAGCCCTCCTCTTCCCCATAGGCCTATATTTTGTCTCCTGCTCGGCCTGTCGAAAATATACCACGAGTTATGTGTCAAAACATGGTTGCAACATTATCATGTGACAAGGTTAGCATTAATCTCGGAAAGGATTGATCTGGATTTCAGGCGGTGGTGAGAGAGATCAACGCTTTTCGTGAATGACCATTCCGACCTTCCGATTAGAGGTATTGATTTTCGAGAGTCAATTCTTGTGCCTTCTTCTGCAGGTTTCTATAATTGGTACGCGAATGGTTCTTTGGCAACTGAGGTGTTAGGGTGGATTGAGGGCAACAGCCAAATCACGTAGCCGGTCTACGTCTCCCACTTTTGTTTTCAGTTGTCCCGTTAGGTGCAATAAGCAACAAGCGTTGACATGGCACCGGATTCTGTATGGGGTGTCAGGATGCGTTGATGGGATTGCAATGAATTGGTGTCGGATATAGGTCTTGCTAGGCAGGCAAAGAGAAAAGTGTAATGAAGAAAGTTTTGTTTCTGGTGTGTGTCCTTTCGCTATTGACAGGCTGTTCGAGCGCACCCAAGATCAAGTACGTTGATGTTTCTGTGCCTGAGCTCAATACGTCTAGTACTGCGTACCTTGGAGAGACCCTGCTGATGCAGGCCAGGGGGTACTACACGGATGTTGTTGAACTGGGTAATATCACCGGTAGTTATGTCGCCATCAACGCGGGTAAGTATTGTCGACTGCCCGGTAGTGATGAGTACTTCAGTTTTGATAGTCGATCGATTCGGTTTATTAATTTTCTCGGTGGGTCCCGCGGTTATACCAGCCGGTTAACCTATGAAGAAGATTCCAATAAAATTTGTATTGACGATATGTGGTCAGGTTGTTTCGACTCATCATACGGCACTATTGAATTTAAAAAGAACACCCTTTGTTCTGATCCCAACTCGTTTCAACAGATCATCGAATACAATGGCAAGGCTGGTAATATTCTTAATTTTACGTACCGCGAATTTAGTGGCGACCGGGTGAAAGCACCTTACACCACCAATTTCACGATGGATACTTCTGAAGGTGATACGTTGAGGTATAAGGGTGCGCAATTGAAGGTGGATAAGGCCACCAACCAGCAGATTGTTTACAGAGTGTTAAGGAACTTTAATAAAGCGGAATAAATTCGGTGGTCAATCAGGTTTTACAGTGGATACGGTTTAAACCTCAACTCAACACCGTGATGGCTCCCTTTTTTTTATGTGCTTGCGAAAGCACCAGTGAAGATATATGGGAATGTGGGAAGGGTGTTTGGGTTGAGGCGGTGATGGGGACGCCGTATGGCTGTTATTAAAGAAAGGGATAGGGTTACTAAGTGTTAACCAGCCAATGGTATCGCGAAAAATATCTCCTTGATCGTATGACATTTCGCGATCTGATGTGGGCATACGTCCTATACCCGAGTATTCAGATGTATGCGGTTTTATTGGCCTGTAGTATTTTCAGTGCCTTCGTGCTTCTCCATTATTTCCCAGTATCAGTTCTGCGCGTGGGAGGAAGTATCGTGGCGACTCTGCTGGCTTACCCATTCGTGGAATATGCGGTTCATCGATTTATTTTACATGGGCGATATCTCTATCGGTCGCCATGGACGGCAGCTTTGTGGAAACGCATTCACTATGATCACCACCAGGATCCCAACGATTTGCGGGTGCTGTTTGGGGCAGCTTCCACCACCCTGCCGACGATTGTTGTGGCCACCTTCCCTATCGGGATGAGTATTGGCGGCTGGGTAGGGGCTGCCCTTTCTTTTGCGACAGGATTGGCGTGTTATATGGTGTATGAACTCTGTCACTGCATGCAGCATTTACGTGTGAATCCAAAGAATAAATTTTTACGGCGTGTCAAGCGCCACCATTTACTGCATCATTTTCATAATGAAAAGGGAAACTTTGGCATCACGAGTCTTTTTTGTGATCGGATATTTGGAAGTCAGTATGGGAGTGCCGAAGATGTGCCGTTCAGTCAGACTGTTTCAAACTTGGGCTATGCCGATCAGGAACGATCACACTATCCTTGGGTGGCCCAACTATCCGAACAGAGGCCATAAGAGGCTCATGGGCATTCAGAAGAGTGTCCCTCATTTCCTCTTTCAAGAACCCATTTTCTGTTTCCGGCGGAGAATCCAGGTGCCTTGGGGAAAGGCGTTTTGATTCGGGTTGAACCGGTCACGGACCGTGCAGCCCTTAAAGAGTTTGTTCGCCTTCCCTGGAAATTGTACCACGACGATCCTCATTGGATTCCGCCCTTGTTGGTCGAACGGCTCCATACCTTTTCCCAGAAAAATCCCTATTTTCAGCATGCTCGTTGGCAATGTTGGCTGGCCTATCGCGGGCAGGAACCCGTTGGACGAATTTGCGCCCAGATTGACGACCTGCATCTCAGCAGGTATCAGGCTAAGACGGGGTTTTTTGGTTTGCTTGAAGCAGAGGAGGATGACAGTGTCTTTCAGGCGCTGTTCCAGACGGCGGAAGCCTGGCTTCAGGATCATGGGATGACAAATGTTCGGGGCCCGTTTAATTTGTCCATTAATCAGGAATGTGGTTTGTTGGTCGATGGATTTGATTCACCGCCTATGATTATGATGGGCCATGCCAGACCTTACTACGCGCAATTGGTTGAACAAAATGCCTATGAAAAGGCCCAAGATCTTCTAGCCTATCGGATTGGAATACATTTTAGTTTTCCCCCTGGCGTGTCTCTGTTTCTCAAGAAAGCGAAAGCCTCGATGCGCATTCGTCCGTTACGACGGAAGCATTTGAAAGAGGATTTGGCAATTATCAAGGATATTTTTGAAGAGGCCTGGTCAGACAATTGGGGGTTTCTTCCATTTACCGATGCAGAATTTGCCGAGATCGGTCAGCAGCTTAAGCTTTTGGTCGAGGATGATTTTGTGCAGATCGCTGAAATTGATGGAGAGCCTGCGGCGATGCTGGTGGCCTTTCCCAATATGCATGAGGTCATTCGAGATCTAAAGGGGCAGTTACTCCCGTGGGGGTGGCTAAAAATCTTATGGCGGTTGAAAGTATCCTATCCCCAGTCGGCCCGGGTTGCTTTGATGGGGGTGCGTAAACGATTCCAATCCAGTCCCATGGGGGCGGCGATGGCCTATGGGTTGATTGAAGCTGTGAGGGAGGGTGGGCTTCGAAAGCATATCCAGCAGATTGAAACCTCCTGGATTTTGGAACAGAATAAACGCATGCGTCACATTCTAGAATCCCTCGGAGCCGAACCATACAAGACGTATAGAATTTATGAGAAACATCTCCAATGATTGCAGAAATCTGTTTCATAAGGGCATATGAGGCTTGACCATCAATCTGTCACGGCTCTGATATTAGCTGGTGCCCGAACCGGTCGAGATCCAGTTGCCCTGATGGCAGGAGTATCAAATAAGGTCCTGGCGCAGGTTGGTGGGGAACCGATGATTTCCCGTGTATTAGACACTTTAGCCCAATCGGATGCGGTGGGGAAAAGAATTGTATGCGGGCCTTCCTGGGAAACGGTGAAAGACAATTCGTTTTTAGGGGATTTGATCGCGTCAGGAGCCGTCCAGTGGGTGGAGCCGGGTCAGGGTCCGAGTCTCAGCGTTGCGAGGTTTCTAGACGAACATCCTCTGGAGTTCCCTGTCCTGGTTACGACGGCGGACCATGCTCTGTTAACACCCGAGATGGTTAATTATTTTCTGCGTGAAACTCAGGAAAAGCAGATGGATGTGGCTGTAGCCCTTGTGCCGTATTCCCTGGTTGTGGCGTCCTATCCTCAATCAAAACGAACGGTCACTCGACTGACTGGCGGAGGTTTCTGTGGATGTAATTTATTTGTCCTCTGTACACCAAAAGCTAAGCGAATGGTGGAGTTTTGGAGCCGGATAGAGCGTGAACGCAAGCATCCCCTTCGCCTGATTCGAACGCTAGGGGGGTTGGCCCTGGTCCGCTATGTGCTTGGTTGGTTATCCCTTGGGGAAGCCCTGAGTCTGCTGGGCCAAAAGCTCGATCTTCATGTGCAAGAAGTGTTGCTTCCATTTCCTGAAGCGGCCATCGATGTGGATACTCCTGAAGACCTTGCTTTAGCGGAAAAAATCTTGGCGAAACGAGAAGAAGCCTCCTAGGAGGGAATGACTGTATCTTTCTTCTGCAGGTGATGGCGGAACAGCATTTCGCATCAATCAGCTAAAGCGAAAAATGAATAGAAAAGTCTTACGCGATGGCTAATTTTTGAACAGACGTTCAGCTTGTTCTAAATCAGAAGGATTGTCGATTTCAGCCCACTTCAACCCTTTGATGCAAAAGGTCGACACATGACCCTGTTGGGCTAATTCATCAATGAGTGATAAGTACCATTGCTTGAGCGCCTCCGGTTTGCGAATTCGTTGATCTAATGTTGAAAGGAAAATTTTAGGTCCATTGCCCTGAAACCGAATCATGCCGATGGACTCGCCGTTCACATGTTCGATGGGCAGAGTTTTGCCAATTCGATCCAATTGTGTGCCACGGACGATGATTTTCATGTCGTCAGCATCGTAGTGAATTTTCTCATCGGTCACTAGAGTGATGGGAGTAGAGGGAGCTTGCAACAGACCATCAAGAACGGCTGATTCAAAAAGAGTATCCCCATTTACTAATAGAAAATCCTGGCTCATGTCGTTCCGAGCCGCCCAACAGCTCATCAAATTATCGGCCATCGCAAAAAATGGATTATAGATGGTGCGGACAGAGCCAGAAGCAATGTCGTCGGTCAGAAGAGCTTCAACTTTTTCCGCCCCGAACCCGACCACAATGTGAATGGAGTCGATTCCTGCGCGAAGGAGTGCTTGGATTTGCCATTTCACAATGGGTTGTCCATTGACAGGAACGGTACATTTAGGTTTATCGGCTGTATGCGGGAGTAACCGTTTTCCCTGTCCGGCACTTAAGATTATGGCTTTCATCGTTGCAAGTCTCCTCATATGAGTTTTTCTAAATGTACCGTTGGGCTGATGGTCCTTGAATGTTAATTAAATATTTAATTCGGGAGGTACTGAAGCCATCAGTTGTCGTCTGTGGACTGTTGGTGACGTTGTTTGCAGGATATAGTTGGATCACATTTTTAGCCAAAGCCGTCAATGCCCTGTTGCCGGCAAATATGATTCTCGCATTAATTGCGTTAAAAGTGGGAATCGCGCTTGAAGTCCTCATTCCCATTTCGTTGTATTTCGGTGTTATTTTAGGGTTTGGCCGATTATATACCGACTCTGAAATGAAAGCCTTAATGGCGTGTGGTGTGAATCCATATCGGATCCTCCTCACGGTTTTTTCCCTTTCCTGTCTGGTGGCTGTCCTTGTCAGCATCTTTTCTTTGTATCTGCGTCCATTGGCCTATGAAGAAATCTATCGTTTAAAAGATGAAGGAGAGGCTGGATTTCGTCTGAGCAACCTGGATGCCGGCCATTTTTATGAACGACGCAATGGATCCCTGGTGTTTTTTGCAGAGGAGATTGATGAACGTCACCAACAATTAAATGAGGTGTTTGTTCAAAGTGAACACGGAGATACGTTGCAAGTCTTTTCGGCAAAGACAGCTCAAGAGCAGCTTGATCCCCAAAGTGGTATCTCGATTCCTGTTCTCTTTGATGGATTCGAATATAAACTGACAAGGGAGGGGGAGATCAAGCACATTTCTAGTTTTTCACAGATGGCGATTTATCCTCAGGAGCTTGTAGCGGAGTATAGACGCAAAGCCGCATCCACCCAAAAATTATTTCAGTCTGATTCTCGCAAGGATATCACAGAACTGCAATGGAGGTTTTTAGCCCCTTTTTCGGCTATTCTCATGGGGGTGCTGGGAGTGCCATTGAGTCGCGCTTCGCCGAGGCAGGGCAAATACGCCAAAATTTTCACAGCAACGGTAATTTTTTCAGTCTATTATTTTACGGGGCTGATGGTGAGAAATCTTGTTGAACAAGGGGTTCTCCCCATTATTCCGGGTCTTTGGTGGATTGTTCTTGTGTTAGGAGCCTTATTGGCATATTGGTTGGCGCCCTCGAGATTTGCCCGAGGTCTGTCCTAAGAAATCCTAGTTCGTACTTTCTCAATATTCTCAGAATTTCTGAACAGGGGAAGTCAATAGTGTATCTGGCGATTTCACCATAATTGTATGAAAATTCTCAATCGGTATCTGGCGGTCAGTTTACTGAAAGGGTATTTCCCTGTGCTGGCCATATTTTTGGCGGTTTTCAGTCTTATCGTATTTGTTGAAGAGCTGGATGACGTGGGTAAGGGTCGCTATACCTTTTGGAGTGCAGGGGAGTTTTTGTTGCTGACCTTGCCAACCCGGTTGGTGTTTCTAGCACCGTTTGTGGCGTTGTTAGGCAGCATTATGGCCTTAGGGAGCCTTGCCAATGGCCGGGAACTCATCGCAATCCAGGCCGCTGGAGTTTCTCCCTATCAAATAGCCGGGTCAGTGATGAAGGTTGGGGCATGCTTTATTTTTCTCGTGGGCTTTCTTGAAGAAGTTGTCAATCCCCCACTGGACCAGGAGGCCTATTTTAAGCGATCAATGGCATTGTCCGATTCCGGGGCATATAAGGGAAAGCAGGGCTTTTGGTTTCGTGAGGGAAGACGCTTTATAAGAATTCATCAAATTCGCTACGGAGAGAGTCCCCAGGGCCTTGATATTTTTGAATTTAATGATGCCGGACAATTGGATTTCTATATGCATGCGCAGGAGGCAGAAATTGTTAATTCTCAGACATGGACCCTGAAAAATATTAAAAAGCAGGTCATTCACGGATATAGTATTTCCCGGGAGCAGTTGGAGAGTCTGGAATGGGACTCTCCGCTTAAACAGCATGAAGTCCGGTTGTTGACTCTTCCTTCTTCCACATTGGCCCCTTCCGAACTTTACCAATACATGGAAATCTTAAAACGAAAAAAACAAAATTTCCTGAGATATGAGTTAAGCTTTTGGGATAAAATTTTTATGCCCTTGAATACCGGGCTTATGATTTTAGTGGCCGTCCCGTTTGTATTCGGTCCCTTGCGAATGTCTGCAACAGGGAAGAGGGTATTCATTGGATCCCTGGTCGGTCTGGGATATTATTTGATGACCGAAATTTCTAAACATGTTGGAATTCTATTCGGAGCCTCTCCTTTATTGACCACGGCCGCTCCTTTCCTTCTGTTGTCTCTGGTCACGTTTGTGTTGTGGCGCCGGTATCTCAATTGAAAAGTAGTGGAAAGTGAACATGGAGATCATGCATGATCAACGGCTGTTTCATTCTCTGGGAGTATCTGATAATCGTCGATGGCGTAGGGGGGATGTATGAGTATCCCTTTGATGAGGTATAAGCCATGTTTGATACTCATTCAGGCATATCCCCCAGAGATTTGTTGGGAAGAAATCCGATTGTCGTCATAGACCGAATTACGGCTGCAGTTCGATTTGGCCCCATCAAAAATGATAGGAAAGTCAGTCGATTTCATTATTTTTTAATGTGTCAGGAAACAAAGGCGTGGTAGTTCAATGACGGTGTCCGCATATATTGTTAATGATCCTCAAATCCGTTTGTGGAATTTGACCTCCCGTATCCGATATCAACGAATGTTAAGTCGATTGGGGGTTGAAAATTTTCTCAATAATCTTAACGAACTTCCATCCAATCATTCGCTTCTGATTATTAGAGGAGATTATTTATTTGATGCGCGAATATTCTCTTTTCTCTTGAAACAAACCAATGTTGTTCTGGAAGTTGAGGCTCAAGCCGGGTTACGCCCGGTTGTGGCCCATGTGGATGCCTCTTTGGCTTCCGCAGCATGTGATGGCATACAACAAGAACACACACGAGATGTTGCAAACCTGCAATCTGTGACATTGCAGGATCTTTCAACGTCCTTTTCAAACGAATTGCGAAAAACCGATCATCCTTATGTGTTCCCCATTCGCGAAAATAACCGGGTGGCTTTGGAAGAACATTTATTTACGGGATCATATAAAGGTGTCACTGATCTGGTGACGAAGTTTCTTTGGCCTGTTCCGGCCAAATGGGCCACTCGGCTTTGTGCGCTTCGGGGGATTTCGCCTAATCAGGTGACCTCGCTGAGCTTAGTACTTGTTATTGCAGCGGGAGTGTTGTTCACTTTCGGGCAGTTTTTCTGGGGACTTGTTCTGGGCTGGATTATGACGTTCCTCGATACGGTGGACGGAAAATTAGCTCGAGTAACGGTGACGTCCAGTAAATGGGGGAATATTTTTGATCATGGCATTGATTTAATTCACCCCCCTCTTTGGTATTTAGCCTGGGGAATGGGGCTCACCGCATTTTCCCCGTTCCTTTCTTGGTTGACGGTGGAAACCACTCTTGGAATCATCTTGATCGGATATGTGTTGGGACGTATGGTTGAAGGAATTTTTCAATGGTGGTTGGGGGGATTTGTCATCTTTTGTTGGAAACCCTTGGATTCCTATTTCAGGCTTGTCACGGCTCGGCGTAATCCTAATCTCATCCTCTTAACGGCCAGTCTTCTTTTTGGACGTCCCGATTTGGGCTTGGAGGCTGTGGCCATCTGGACGGTGGGCTCAACCCTGATTTTAATCGCGAGACTTCTTATGGCGGGTTGGGGGAAAGCCAGGATGGGTGGCCTCACTTCCTGGTTGGCTGAGATCGATCCAGTCAATCGAAATTCCCTGGCGGTGAGAATGTTTACCAATCCTCCGGTCACGATCAAATGATCTTTCAGGTGGACGTTACGCATCTTTACGTCTTGCCCGTATTCCCCAACGTCAATGATTCCTATTTCATCTTTGCCGTCGCTTGATGTCGATTGGACTGGTCTACGATGCATGTGGGGATCCTTCATAATTCGTTGAGTGGTCGTAATAGGCGGAAGCCGGACCTTTTCCAAAAAATTTACACCAAATATCCAGAAATGCAGCGGGCTGAGGTCAACACGCCTGCGGATATCCTAGAATCTCTGAAGACGTTTGCTGACCGTCAGGTTGATTGTGTGATCGTCAATGGAGGGGATGGGACCATTCAAGCCACCATGGGGGCGTTGTTTCATCATCGTCCTTTTGCTGTCATGCCCCGGTTGGCTGTGTTACCCGCAGGGACGGCCAATCTGATTGCGGGGGATGTGGGGTTAGGGAAATTTGAGTCAGATACGCTTGACCAATTGTTAGTTCAGGCCGAAGCCATGACTCCGAGATTATCTTTTGAAACACGACCGGTTCTTCGTATTCGTTTTCCAGAAAGCCGTGAACCGCTCCATGGAATGTTTTTCGGGGCCGGAGCAATTTATCATGGCACGCAACTGGGGCGCGAAACCAAACAGTCGATAGGCCGGTTAGGGGAATGGGGAGCAGGGCTCATTCTGTTGAAGTTTTTATTGGCGTTGGCCACCGGGTCCCGAAAAGGATTGAATCCGATCACGGTGGGTGTGGCAACTGGAGGATCAGCACCACTCCAGCATGAGTATTTAGTCCTGCTGGTCACCACCTTAAATCGCTTATTTTTAGGGATGAAGCCGTTTTGGGGCACGCAATCCTGGCCTTTACACTATACGAGTCTTCGGGTGCCGTATCGTTATTTATGGCGTGTTTTACCAACCTTGTTTCGTGGAACAACGCATTCGTTAGCCACCACAGAGCATGGGTATGTCAGTGAAAACCTCTCAGAGCTTCGTTTAGTGTTTAACAGCGGATTTGTGCTGGATGGTGAAGTATACGCGTCTTCCATGCCTGAAGAACCTCTAACCCTGGATTCTCCAGGCGAGCTGTCATTTGTCCGGTTGAAGACTGAATAACTGTGTTGGACGGTTCCCCAACAGTCCTCGAGATTGTTAGCCAGCCGAGCGATCGACCTATTCCTGCGTCCATTCAAGCAGCGGGAAATTTTCTGGCTCAAAAATACGGGCAAGCGGTTCAAGGAATCTTATTGTATGGCTCGTGCTTGCGGGCGGGAACGGATCAAGACGGATTAGTGGATTGTTATGTCATTGTGGATCAGTATGCCTCGGTCTACCCGTCTATTTGGTTAGCTCTCCTCAATCGTTGGCTCCCACCTAATGTGTTCTATGGAGAAGTGACCCTGGAAGGGCGAATCGTTCGAATGAAGTATGCCGTGCTCTCGTTAGAGGATTTTGAGCGAAGTGTGACGCCAAAGTGGTTTCATTCATACTTTTGGGGGCGCTTCGCGCAGCCGACGGCCGTGATGGCCTGCCCGAGCCAGGCGATGCGTCAACGGGTTATCGCAGGGTTGGGCAGAGCGGTTTTGACCTTTTTGGGAAATGTCCTTCCGCAGTTGCCACGGAAATTTTCAGCCAAAGATGTATGGAGTATTGGCCTGGCCCTCAGTTATAGCGCTGAATTGCGTGCCGAATCAAAAGGGCGAATCGCAACATTGTGGGACAGTAACCAGGCATATTATGAACAAGTCGCTCATGCAACGTTTTCAGTCAATTTCCCAACGATCAAGGTCATTCAGCGGGATGACGTAACCATCTATGAGATGGAATATTCCAGGTGGGACCGCACGATGAATCGAATAGCCTGGACTGTTCGAAAAGTGCAGGGGAAGGCGTTATCAATTTTGCGGCTTATGAAATCCGCCTTTACGTTCCAAGGGGGGGCAGATTACCTCATCTGGAAAATCGAACGGCATTCCGGAGTGAAAATCGAATTGACTCCCGCCCAGCGGCGGCATCCCATTTGGGCCGGGCTCACGACATTCTGGCGCCTCTATCGCAAAGGGGCCTTCCGGTAGGTGCCGTGTTTCGGCCCGGCAGCCGAGCCACTTTTGTTTCGGCAAAAGTGGCCAAAACCATTGACGCCCAGTCCGGCCAGATTAGGAGGGATGAACGCAAGGAGGGGGGGGCGGACCAACTCGCTGCGCTCAGACAAGGCCCGCCGAATGATAGGAGCGTTCATCCCAAAAGCCGGACAGCAGGCGTCGTTGTTAATTAGTGCTTGTGGCCAAATGCTGCCAAGAAAGTTTAAGTCGTAGCGGAAGATTTGGGATATGAAGCAATTGCTTAAAAAGGATGGACAAGTGAGATGACAAAAAATACTGAAAATGCAACACTTCCCTTGGAGAACTGTTAATTTTTTGACCATCTCCAATAAACACAGGGGGTTGCAAGGGTTGATAGGCCAGGATTTTAACCTCGGACAAGAGCTTGAAGAGTCACGGAAATGTAACCGAATACGGTATTCTGTTACATGGATTCATCAAAGCAAGGTGGTCTTAATGTTGGAGATGAACCTTGATGGATGGATACATTGACGCGATGCATTATCTTTTGACCCCACTGCATACGCATATCGACTTCGGCTTCGGTGCGACAGGAGATGCCTTCTTGACTGCGGCTACGAAACTGGAAAGTGAGGGTTCACCTCGTCCAGGGCTCGGAAACCAGCACTTACCTATCAACTTTCTGAGACGTCATGCCCTTGAACTATTCCTGAAATCTGGAATCGTGATAATTCACCGAAAGCTCAAACTGCCGTATGGTGAGTTGCCACATAGCGGTTCTCCTCACGCCTTTGATGGAGGCAAATGGGTGCAGTTCCATCATATTCACAGCGTAAAGCGCCTTTGGAAATACTTGGCAAGTTTATTCCATGAACACAAGGCCTTTTTCGATTCCATTGGACCCAAAGACTTGTGGACGTTCCCTCCTGAGATGGACACATGGATCGAGGAAATTGAACATCGCGATCCTATAAGCACGTTTTTCCGTTATCCAACGCTGCGATCGCCTGATCAAGACATCAAGAAGGCATCAATGCATCCGGCGAACGAAAACGAGATTTCCAAGCGATTGGAGACAAGTAGCGAGGGCCCCAAACAATTCATTTTGCTGATGAAGGACGATAACAGTAATGTCACAGGAGGCTACTACTATGAGGGAGAACCACTCGCTGATTTCAATAGGCTGCTACAAGAGTGCGTGAACCAGTTCAGCGGCCTTCACGTAGCGATGCGGGTCGAGCTGTGTGGTGTTGGCTAGAGAAGAATGTTACCGAATACCCCATTCTGTTACGTGGATTGGTTGTTGGAATCCGTCCTGTCCCCTTTTCGAGCAAAAATGGAGTTCGCCATTTGTTCCGCGCTATCGATATATCGTATTTCAGCCACTTTTCCCATGGTGTGATGAGTATTGGTTTTCGACGCCTGTTGTCCGACTAGGGGGACGGGCGCTCTTTTGTCTTGGCGGGCCTTGTTTGAGCCCTTCGATAAAACTCAGGACAGGCTCCGCGAGTTGGACCGCCCTCCTGAATCCCGCGGCCGTCCTATCTCAATGAGGTCGGACTGGGCGTCAATGGTTTAGGGTCCTTTTGCCGAAACAAAAGGGCCTCGCCTGCCGGGGCGAAACCCGGCAACATCAATAACCGCTTGGACATGGTCATTTGATAAACGAGTAAGATGTTGTTGTCTTAAACAACGTTGTGTTGATTTTTAAAAGCTAAGTACGAAGGATTCCCGCTAAAAACCGGCAGGAATGTCAGGGGGTGGTGCTATTGGTCGCGGTTGACCATATAGCAGGCGGTGATGGAGAGGGATCGTTTGGCCATGCAGGCGGGGAACGGTTCAAGGTCGAGGGCCGCGGCTTCTACGTATTCTCGCGCTCGAGCAGTGGAATAGGCCAGAGACCCTTGTTTCTGCATTAATTGGATGATTTTCGTGACGTCCTCATCCTCTATGGCATGTGCCAAAATCTTTTCGGTGATCCATTGGTTGTCTTGAGGGGTACAAGTCTGGAGAAGGTGAAGTAGGGGAATGGTAATCATGCCCTGGCGAATATCCTGACCAAGGGCTTTGCCGAGCTTTGCATGGTCTGCGGAATAATCCAAGCGATCGTCAGCCAATTGGAATGCCATTCCAAGATGGTAACCAAACCGATAGAGGGCGGCTTGTTCTTCTATCGAGGCACCTCCCACGATCGCCCCGACCTTACAGGAGGCAGCGACCAGGGCAGCTGTTTTATATTCAACAATTTTGAGATAGGCGGCCTCCGACAGGTGCGGTTGACTGTTGGCGCAGAGTTGGAGGACTTCCCCCTCTGCCATCTTTCGGCAGGCATCGGCTAAGGCTTCGTTGATGCCATGGTTGTGAAAGGTG
>BQIW01000070.1 GCA_021604105.1 Nitrospirales bacterium
TTAATCTTTTATCAAAGGAGGATGCGTCATTATGAGATTGGTGCAGACGCGTAACAAACGACTGGTGTTTGGCGTTCTTCTGTCTGTCCTGGTGGTGTGTGTAGGTTTGACCATGGGGCAGATTCCGCTGGCCGTCTCGCAGCCGGTAACAATTCCGGTTGGCAAAATTACTGGCCCAATTCCTATGGATGCAGCGAATCCGGTTTGGGAATCTGTGCCTGGTATCGTTGCCCCATTAAGTGGGCAGACGATAACGACCCCAATGCACCCGAACATTTCAGTGAAAACTGTGATGATTAAAATGGCAACAAATGGCGAGGAAATCGGCGTTTGGGCTAACTGGGGTGATCAAACTTTAAATAACACTACCATTGGTCCGCAGGATTTCAGGGATCAGATGGCGGTGCAATTTCCTGTGCAATCTGCAGGCGCTCCTCCGTTCCAATGTATGGGACAGTCCGGCGGGACGGTCAACATCTGGCGTTGGAATGCTGAATGGCAAAAAGATCTTGGTGCGGGCGTAGCCGGTATGTGGGATGTGGACAATCAATATCCTTCCATAGCCTGGGACTACTACTATGAGGAGCCAGCTGGTGGTGTGACTTATCCTGACCGAATTGGTCGGAGTTTAGGACCATTTAACCCTGGTATCTGGTCTGGTAATATCATGTCCGATCCTAACTTGCGACTGGGATCAGTCGAAGATTTGAATGCTAATGGATTTAGTACGTTGACTACACAAGCATCACAAGACGTGGTGGGAAATGGATTATGGGAGCCGTATGGATCACTAAAGGGTGGATGCTGCAGCGGTCCGACCTGGAGAGTGGTAATGAAGCGGAGTCTCAAAACACAAGACCCTAATGACGTTCAGTTCGCAGCGGGAGGAAGCTTCCCGATAGCTTTTGCGGTCTGGGACGGTTCCAACGTTGAGCGAAATGGGATGAAAGGAATTTCGACTTGGTTTACGGCTCAAATGCCGAACTAAGTTTATTCCTGATCTAGGTCCTTTTTTATATAGGACGTAACTGGATTTGAAAACCTCCGGTAATGGACTCCAGTGATGGGGGAAGTTACCGGAGGTTTTTTTATTAATCCCTCTTTACCCGGTAAAAGATAAAAATGGATTTTTATAAGACAAGAAATGGGTAATTGTTGCATTGAAGAGAATAGGACGTGTATAAATTTAAAGTAGGTAGTTTTTGCGTTTTTTATTATACCATTACCTGGGAGCCGCGCTGTGAAAATTTCACTTTTATTCCCTCCTAGTTGGCATCCCTCTCAGCCCTATTTAAGTGTTCCCTGTCTTTCAGCTTTTCTTGAAAAATCCGGTGTACCAGTTCATCAGCAACGTGATTTAAATATTGAGTTGCTTGATAGGGTGTTAACTAAAGGCTTTGGATTAGATATTTATCCACGATTAGTTGATTTGGTAAAAAAACTGGAAGGATCGGCTTCTGGAGATACCGGCTACGGAAGTAAGGAGCATTACGCTCGTGTTGTTGAATCGCTTGACCGGTTTCCATATCTCATAGATGAAATCGAACCCGTTAAAGCCTCTTTGCGTGGGGAAGAGTTTTACCACATTGAGCGGTACCGAGAGTGTCTTTTTTTAATTGATCGGTGGTTGGAGGTTGTATCTTCTTTGTATTTCCCGACAAGGATGACGGTGGTAGACAATCAATTTGCCTATTCAATTTACTCCTCACGAGAAATTCTTCAAGCTATCCATGATGAAAACCAGAATCCGTATCTTGACCTTTATCGTAAATTTTTTCTTCCTGCTTTTGGTCAAGATATTCCAAACTTTGTTGGAGTTTCCATTACCGCAACCTCACAGATTATCCCTGGGTTAACTCTGTGTAAATTAATTAAAGAAATTCATCCTGAGGTTCATGTAACTGTCGGGGGTAGTATTTTTACAAGGCTGGTAGATAATCTCAGGCGGTGTGATCGGTTATTTCAATTGACTGATGATTTCATTGTGTTTGAGGGTGAGACGGCCCTTTTGGAACTGATAAATCAGTTAGATGGGAAAAAAGATTTTACGAAAGTGCCGAATCTAATCTGGCGCCAAGATGGAAAAATAATTGTGAATCAGCCCTTCTACTCTGAAAACCTTGCAGACCACCCAGCCCCAAATTATGACGGTTTTCCCTTGGGTGACTATTTAGCCCCACATACGGTGTTGCCGGTGCAATTTTCCAGAGGGTGTTATTACAAGGATTGTGCTTTTTGTGCCCTGACCTTAGATCATCAGAATTTTCGGCAAAAAGATCCGATAAAAGTTGTTGATGAATTGGAAGCGTTGTCTCATAAATATGAAACTCCGTATTTTTTCTTTACCGATGAATGTCTGGCCCTTTCGCCAACCAAACGATTGTGCAAGGAACTCATTCATCGAGGATTGGATTTGCAGTGGACAGCCGAGTTGCGATTTGAAAAGAATTTATCTCGGGAATTACTCAATTCCATGCGGGAGGCTGGATGTCAGAAAATTGTCTTTGGATTGGAAACCTATAATGCCCGGTTGATGGATTTTATGGTTAAGGGGATTACCCAAGAAAATGTGGATCGGATCTGTTCCGATTGTGTTGATCTTGGAATTGCGGTGCATTGCTATGTGATCGTGGGGTTTCCGACCGAAACAGAAGAAGAATCATTGGAGACATTGAATTTTATTGTCAATAATACCAAGCTGCATTCCTCCTATGGGTTTTCCTGTCAGCCGTGTCTATTTGATTTAGAAAAGGAAGCCCCTATCATGAGTGATCCAGGGGGGTATGGGATTCAACGAATTATGCGACCAGCCTCGGAAGATTTGAGCTTAGGGTTCTTTTATGAAGTAAAATCGGGAATGACTCCAGAGCAGGCTGAAAAAGTATATCAATATGTGTATGAAAAGATTAGTGAAGTTGTGTGTGAATTACCATTTAATTACTCCATGGCGGATGGGTTATTGTATATCACCCGTCATAACAAAGAGCTTGAGGTAGAGCCTTCTAGGGTGTAGATAATTAGATATCCTGGCTGAAAACGTTGTCAGCTAATTACGCATGCGCTTCAATACCTGAATTTATGATTTCTCCTATTGAAAAGAACCAGGAAAGAATTGACGGCCCAGGGCTTCTTTTTGAGTGGGGTCTTAAGAGTTTGCTGTTTGCAGCCTTTTTTGAATTGGTGCTGTATCGGCTTGTTTCACGGTTGGGTATGCATCTTGGCAAATTAGCCGAAAAATATGAAGCGGTCAGGATCGGGTTTCGCACACTCTCTTCTTTGGGGTTTGTCCTGTTGAATATGACTGCCATTCTGGTTTTTCTGATTTTGGGTATTTTGTTGGTTCAAAAATATCGGACAAAGCTCTGGGGAGGAGAGTGGGATAAGGTTGTTATCCCCTTGGCGGCCTTATTGGTAGCTTGTACGGTGGGGTATCTATTTTTTCCTCCGGTCATGGTCGGGACCATTGTCTATAATATTTTGGCGTTTGGGCTGATCGTTTTTCTGGTTTTGGAATACTGGGCTACTCACCGGGTGTTGAGTCAACGGCTTATGGTGGGTAGTTTTTTCTTGGGTATTAGCGGATGGTTGTATTATCAAACAATGTCAACGACTTATGGATGGCTCAATATTTTTGATGCCCCACCCCTGGTGCATGAAGGTAACAGGCTTGGTGAAGCACTCATGGTTCTTTCAAGCATCCTCGTGTTTTGGGCCTATGGCACCACTTCAATTATAACCAAAAACAAGCAACAACGCCGGTGGGGCCTAACTTTAGTCATTAGCGGGGGCACAGCCTTTGTAGTCTTACTGTTCATGGACTTTTTCCTTTCTCTTTGGAATCCTGAAGTGGCGAAAGAAGTCAGGAAGGCTGGCGAGGGGATAGGCTGGATTTTTCAAATGGGAATGGGCTATACCTTTTATCTTCCTTTTGCATTTTATGTGTTGGGCTTTACTTGCTGGGCGTATACCGTGATTAAGTTGGTGTTGATCGGTCGGTTAGCAGGATATGGGCTAGGTCTCATGTTTATGGCAGGCTATGCGCTCCAATTATCACATTTGACCTTGATGGTAGTGCTTGGGTTAATGTTGCTAAATATCGATAAAAGAGGAACTTTAGGGAAACTTCGTAAGAAAACCCAAGAGGGGGTAGTCTATCAACCAATTCGTCCCGTTTACGGGCAAACACAGTAGTTAGGACACATGCAATGGAAGAACAAAATGCTGGAAGCCAAACAATGGATCCACAGTCGGGGGAGACGACCACAGAAGAACGCCCCTTAACGGTTGATGAGGAAATTGCTGAGATTGAAAAGTTGCTGAGCGAGGAGCCGGACGACTTTCAAGCACGGTGTCGATTGGGTGAACTCTATTTCAATAAAGGGCGAATGGATGAAGCCCTGGCGGAAGTAAAGAAATCCATAGAGATGGCAGAGGGCATTCGGATAGAAATGGATCGGTCTCTGGCCATGTACTATTCGAACCTTGGAACGATCTATGGAACGAAAGGAATGTTGGATGAGGCCACGGCTCAATTTAAACGAGCGCTGGAATTAAACCCCTATGATGTTCTTGCACTTTTTAATGTCGGCCGACTCTATAATGACAAAAATGCTTTTCTGGAGGCCAAAGAGTATTTTGAACGTCTGATCGAAATTTCACCTGAAGATCCGATTGCTTGGTATAATTTGGCTGGAGTCTATGAAAAACTAGATGATCCCAATGTCTCCGACTTTAATACGTTAGACATGGCTATGCAGGCTTATATGAAAGTCCTGCAGTTTGACCCAAGTCATTTGGAGTCGAGTTTTAAGCTCATGGAAATTGCCTTGAATCTGAAGAAACCTGATATGGCAGTGAAAATAATGGAAGATGCCGTTGAAAATAATCAGGATGAACCATTGGCCTATTATAATCTGATTAACACCTATGAAAAGTGCAAGATGTTTGAACAGGCGGAAGAGACCAGAAATCGTCTCAAAGATCGATTTAACAAGCGTTCGCGGGAAACGGTAAAAAAGTGATACCCCAACAAGGAGAGGTACCATGTTTGGAAGCCTAGGATTTACAGAATTAATTCTCATCCTCATGATTGTGCTGATCATTTTTGGGGCAGGGAAATTGCCGCAATTGGGTGAAGGGGTCGGAAAAGCCATTAAAGGATTCAAGAAATCTGTTCAAGAGGCAGAAGCATATGACCTAGACCCCCAAGCACAGGCGGAAAATTCGGCATCTGCCAACCAGGGAAATGCTCAACCGCAAATTTCACAGCCTATGCAGACCGCCCCGTTGGAATCGGGTTCCCCATTGCCACCGGCAGCAGTCCAGCCGGCTCAACAGGAACAGGTTCCTGCGTCCTCTAAGGCCTAATTCTGTCTGCTATAACGGCAAGGGGCCAAAATCTTCTCCGTGGTGGTGATTGGGCCGGATTTTTTGAAATGAACGTTGAAGGGTGAATTGTCTATGAGTATGGAGACCGCGTTAGAAATCGGGGTGATTGAAACCTTTGCCGGTAATGGAAAATCTCGTAGTACAGGTGATGGCAAGCGGGCGGTGAAATCTGGAATTCCACTGCCTAACCATATTACGGTTGATCGGGATGGGCGGTTTTTCTACATTGCCGAATCCGGTTCTGACCGGATCAGGCGAGTGGATATGGAAACAGGCCTTTTGCATAACTTCGCGGGGACCGGTGAGACATGTTATAGCGGCGATTACGGACCTTGTGGGGAAGCTGGGCTTTATCTTCCATTGGATGTCTTGTGTGATTCTCACAATCATATTTATGTCTGTGATTCAGGCAGTAATCGAATTCGAAAAATTGATGCGGATACAGGAATCATTACAACCATCGTCGGGACCGGTCAGTGGGGATTTAACGGTGATGGGCCAGCCTTGGAGTGCAATTTAACCTATCCGGCAGCCATAGCAATCGATGATCAGGATCATCTTTACATTGCAGATACGCAAGCCCATCGCATTCGGCATTATAATCCTCAGACAGGAATGCTTACGACCATTGCTGGGTGTTGGACGGCAGAAGATGATGAGCGCGTGAGTCCTCTAACAGCACAAAATCTAATTGTCCTTTCTGGCGATGCGATTGGGATAGATTTTAGCAACGATGAAGGGTTGCTGCGTCCGCGGTGTTCAGATGGACTAGATTTATCGTTATATCTTGATGATGGCAAGCCGGCCTTGGAATGCAAGTTGTATGACGTGGTCGATATCGATGTGGACAAACTTGGCGATCTATATCTCACTGATAAGGGGACTAACCGCATCAGAAAGCTGGATCGGAAAACAGGCACGATGTCTACTGTGGCTGGCATCTGTCGGTATGGGTTTGACGGTGATGGAAAGTTGGCGGTGAAATCCATGCTTAATGTCCCTGAGGGCGCTGTAGTGGATTCAGAGGGTAATGTGTATATTTCCGATTCCATGAACCACCGGGTTCGTAAAGTTGATAGCCAGACCGGTGTTATTTCTACCATAGCAGGGAATGGCGATAGTGGTTATGATGACAAAAATATGGGTGGGTGCGGTGCTGCGCGCTTTGTGGCAAAAGAAGACGCTGGCATGTTGAAACATGGTGATGGCCTAATCGCCATTGAGGCGATTGTGAACACTCCAGCTGGCCTAACCTTGGACTCACAGGGGTATTTGTATATTTGTGAGCGGAATGAAAATAAAATTCGTCGGGTGAAATTACGATAATGAGGCTAATCTGATTTTTCAGGGATTGACTGTATGCTGTGCAGCCATTTCTGCCTCAGAGAGATACATAATTGCTGGCCCACTTGTTAGTTCAGCCTATATCATTAGTTTCGCTTCTCTCCTCGTAACCTGTTGCGAGTATCTATGTAACATGGACTGATTTTTTCTCATTCTTAAAATATCATTGGCATTGAATCTTTAAAAATTCCAAGGAAACCGAGGATTGAGCATAATTCACGCCAAAAAACGGATTGTTTTGTTTGTGGTATTTGCGGGGGTGGTTTTATTCGGATTGACTTGGTACCAAGTCCCCCTTGTCAGTTCTCAGGGCATGGTTGTCCTCGCGCATTTTTCAAATGGGGAAGTGCCTTCTCATCCTTCCGATTCAGCGTGGGAGACCGTGGCTCCTCTCCCTGTTCCCCTCAGTGGCCAGATCATTACCAGGCCCGTATGGCCGGAGCCCAGTGCGAGAGCCCTTTCTATCCGATCAATTCATAACGGAAAAGACATTGCGTTTTTGTTGGAATGGCAGGATGCCACAATTAATGAATCGTTGACGCCGGGGGTCTTCAGGGATGGGGTTGCAGTGGCTCTGCCTCTGGGAGATGCACCGGCATTTTTTTGCATGGGCCAACTGGATCATTATGTGAATATTTGGCATTGGAAAGCGGATTGGCAAAGCGACGTGGATCGCCGTGCCGAGCGAGCCAAAGAATCTAAGCGTCGAAAGTCAGGTCCTCGGCGGTTTGAAGTGATTCCGCGACGGCCCTCATCGGTCGAGGACCTCGTGGGAGGGGGGTTTAGCACCCTAACTAGCAAAGAACAGCAGGGACGAATTCAAGGACAAGCGGAGTGGAAAAATGGCCTGTGGCGAGTAGTCATGAAACGGCCCCTGACATCCGTTGGAGATGATTTGGACAATGAAGCGATGCTGGTTCCCGGGCGAATGCAAGCCATAGCCTTTGCCGTTTGGAATGGAGAAAATAAGGAGCGGAATGGGCAAAAGTCGGTTGCCTCCTGGATGCAATTACATATTGATCCTGTTCAGCCCCCATCTCAAAATGGGACAAGAGGGATTGAATCCACGCATAGATCATCATGAGGGTCCCATTAATGAAGAGGATGAGACTTACAGGCGGAATACAGTGGTTTTTAATATGTTGTTGCCTGTGGCTTGGATTGATGGTTCTTCAAGGAGGAGCATTTGGTCAATCGCCGAGTGACAATATGACCAATGAAAAAGCCCTGATTTTAGCCGAAAAATTTGGTATCGATGTGGGGGAAGTAGATGAGGAGGTCAAGAAAATTCTTGGATTGACCAAAGCTGAAGGGGTTGTAGTGTATGCCGTCATAGGAGGATCTCCTGCTGAATTGTCAGGCATAAAGGTAAAGGCGATCATTAAGGAAGTGGATAAATACGAAATTCAAACCCTTGTAGATTTGGGAACAGCCTTGGAGCAGACCCTTCCCACTAAGAATTTTACTGTTGCCACCTATGAACCTGCGGATCCTGATAATCAAGGGGTTACTGGCGGGCTTAATTTCCATTTTGTACGAATTCTTCAGGATTAAATTACTTGCATGAAGAATCTGTGTAGGAGAAATTTTCGGTTATTGGAAGTAATACCCATGCCCAACCGATGGATTTTAACGATCATGTTAGGGATTTTTTGTTTGTCTGGTGTCGGGTTTGCCCAGCAGCTGGGCACGGATGTTGGTGAAGCAGAAGAATCCTGGATTAGGGAAATTGAGCAAGTTTTCATCCCTTCTGAGCAATGCAAACAATGCCATGACCGTCATTATGAAGAGTGGAAGGGGATGCGTGAGCAGACCATGGATTTAAAGACCTTTGGCCGCGTGGATGGAGCCCTTCTTCATGGGACGGCTTTCACCTCTCAGGTGTTCAAAACCGTTTTAGGTCTGTGGCTTCAGACGAATCCAGATCAGGATCAACGTACGCGCTGTCTTTCCTGTCATGCACCAGCGGTGACCGTGTATCCTCAGCACACGGATCGGATTATTGACCAAGTGATAAAAGGAGGAAAACGGGTCAAAATAGAAGGCATCGGTTGTAGTGCCTGCCATCTCATTACCGGCATTCAAGAAAATGCCGATGGGCACCCCACTTTCAAAATTAAGTCTGGGGAGACTCTTTACGGACCCTACGCAGAACCAGAGGAGAATCTTGTGCATCCATCTGGGCAGGCGGAAATTTATCGAGGGGCCCATTATTGCGCATCCTGCCATTTTGATAAGGTCAAAGACGTTACTCGACCTGATATTCCAGGGGAAATTTTGAAGGGCACCATTTGTCAGGATTGTCATATGGAGCGCTCTACGGGGAGTTCAACCTCTCAGCGTGGAGCTCTCACTCGGCCCATCGGTCGGCATTGGTTCCAAGGTATTGTGATTCCGGGGATTATGCTGAGTAATAGAAATTTACAGGCCGAATGGTTTTCGAGGGTGGATATTGAGGTTAAAAAGGGTAAGGGGCAGGTTGAGGGTGAAGTCCTGGTGCGAAATGGTGCCTTGCCCCATACCTTTCCAGGTGGCGATCCAGTGTTAAAACAATTTTATGTCACAATAACTCTCAAAAATTCAGATGGAAAGGTTATAGATCAATATCGGGAACGGTTTGGCCGAACATTTGAAGAACTGCTTCGTGGTCCGATTCCCAGACCATTTGTGAATGGAGGCACAACCAGACATATCCCATTTACGTTGAAATATCCCCAAGATTCAGAGGTTTCCCTCATTGAAGCCTCAGTAAGTTATTCTCTCATTCCTGAGCCCTCGAAGGCACTTGCCGCGAAGTTCCTTGAAAGTCTGGCTACCGATAAAGAACGGGAAGCCGCAGAACGCATTATTAATGATTATTCTTCCCCGCGGCTCCTCACGTTTCGCACAATGAATTTATAGGCAGCAAGAACCTCCAGATTTTTTGTTGAATAATATACAAAGGATTGTCAGATGAGGAAAAGCTACAAAAAGAGTGCCCCCATGAGCAAATGTATTAGGGTAGGGGGTTTTTTGCTGTTTTTTGGATGTTTTCTGTTGACAGCGCCTTTTCTGGGTTCGGTTGCAGGCGAATCGTCCTCAAATAAAAAACCAATAGAAAAATCATTTCCCAATTCCGAAAAATGTAAACGGTGTCACCTTAGGGTTTTCGAAGAATGGGAGGCTTCGGCTCAATCGCGTTCCATTGTGACTGCCCCTTTCCGAGTAACCTTGGACCAATTTCTGGCTTCAACCGATAAAAAAGATCATGCAATGTGCTTTCGTTGTCATGCTCCGCACATTCTTGAATATGCCGACCACTTGCCTCATTTTATTAAGGAGGTTCAATCAAAGGATCCTCAGATGGATGGAGTCGGATGCCCGCAATGCCATCTTATTCAGGACGTGGACATGAATTCGCATCCGCCAACGCCAACCTTTCAATTGGGGACGACGATTTTTGGAGGATATGATAAAGCCGCTGAAAACCTTGCCCATCAATCACAGAAGCTAGATCTCTATCGAGAGTCCAAATTCTGCGTAACCTGTCATGACTCACTTCCAAAGATCACAGACTCTGCTAAGGACCTACCTGGTTGGCTTGGACCATGGGAAAAAACCAAAGCTGAAACCAATGGGAAACCTTGTCAATCCTGTCATATGCCCGAAGCAGTTGATGAATCTGCTAATGGAGAGAGAGTCAGGAAGGTCGCCAATCACAGCTTCCCTGGGAGATTCGGAAAAGTCCGCGCGGAAGCAGTAACCTTGGACTTTACCACCGATACCAATCCCGACAATTCTCAAGTTCAGGTCAGTATTCAAAGCCTGGTCCCGCATAATTTGCCTTTGCCGCATCCCGGGTGGTCTCGGGTTGTCGTTGACCTTTCTATTTTTGGCAAAAATCTCAAGAAGGTGTATAACGAACAACGGTATTATGAGCGGACGTTTGGGGATGCGGAGGGAAAAGAGACGGTCTTTGATTTTGAGGCTAAAAAGGTATTACGCGACACCCTTCTTAAACCTGAAGAAATGCGCGTAGAAAACTTTACATTTCCCACACCACAGGATGCGCCATCAATGGATGTTGTGGTGACTATCACATATGCCCCTGTCCACGGACCTCAGGATTTTCTGAAAAAAGTTGAACAAGAGGCGGCACTTGGGAAGAAGGACAAGGCCTTTCAATCGGTCCAAATTGCCCAAAAGAAGTTGAACGTTCCTCTCAAAAAATAAATACTGTCGCCTCCGGAGGATGGTCCGTTAAGAAGTTACGGCTCCAACTGAAGCCGAGGAAACCAATTTGGCGTATTTGGCCAGGACGCCAGTTGTATATCGTGGTGCTGGTGGAGTCCATTTTGCCAAACGGGCTTGAATGTCTTGATCTGATAGTTCAACGTCCAACCGTCGCGCAGTAATGTCGATATGAATCAAATCTCCGGTTTGAACAGCCGCAATCGGGCCCCCTTTTGCGGCTTCAGGGGCGACGTGTCCGGCCATGAAGCCATACGTGGCTCCTGAAAATCGTCCGTCCGTTAAAAGAGCAACTGATTCGCCTAATCCTGCTCCGACAATCGCACTGGTCACGCCTAACATTTCTCGCATCCCTGGTCCGCCCTGTGGTCCTTCATAGCGGATAACGACTACATCACCATCCACGATTTTTCCTTGTTGGACTGCCTGAAATGCATCTTCCTCACAGTCGAAGACTTTTGCCGGGCCATGGTGGGCTAATTTGGCATGACCAGCCACTTTCACAACACAGCCTTCTGGGGCAAGGTTGCCTTTCAGAATCACAAGTCCTCCCGTTGGTTTAATTGGCTGGGAAGGGGGAAAAAGAACTGTTTGACCTGAGGTTTCCTTGGCTGTGGCCGCTTCTTCAGCTAACGTTCGTCCGGTGACGGTGATTTGGTTTCCATGGAGATGGCCAGATTCCAAAAGCCATTTTGCCACTAACGGGGTGCCTCCTGCTTGGTAGAGGTCGGCTGCCATGAACTGACCTCCTGGTTTCAGATCAGCCAGGAGCGGGACTTGGCGGTTAATGGTATCAAAATCGTCAATATTTAATGGGAGCGACATTTCATGGGCAAGAGCTAAAAGATGGAGGACGCCATTGGTCGATCCACCTGTAGTCGCGATTGCCGCAATGGCGTTTTCCAATGCGGGGCGAGTAATAATATCCCGTGGGCGAAGATCGTTTTGCAGAAGATTGATCAGAATTTTTCCGCATTCCTTGGCCACTTGGCGCTTTTTGGGGTCGAGGGCTGGCACGCCATTGAATCCCATTGGGGAAATTCCTAAAAACTCAAACGCAATTGACATGGTGTTTGCCGTAAATTGACCACCGCAGGCCCCGGCTCCTGGGCAGGCTCGCCGTTCTAGATCAATCAGCTCCTCCGTGGTCATTTTCCCTTTGGCGTGTGATCCGACGGCCTCAAAGACGTCCTGGATCGATACCGGTTTTCCATGGAATTCTCCTGGCATAATGGAGCCTCCATAGAGCATGATTGATGGAAGATTCAGACGGGCCAGCGCCATCACGCATCCTGGAATGGTTTTGTCGCAACCCGACAAGGCAATGACTCCGTCAAACAGATGTCCGCGAACTACCAATTCGATGGAATCCGCCACTATTTCCCGGCTGATCAAAGAGGCCTTCATTCCCTCTGTTCCCATGCTGATACCGTCTGAGACCACGATGGTGTTGAATTCGATGGGTGTTCCTCCCGCCTCACGTATCCCTTCTTTCACACTTGCTGCAAGATCGCGGAGATGATAATTACACGGGGTGACTTCCGACCATGTGTTGGCGATCGCGATGAGGGGCCTGGTAAAGTCATCGTCGGTCAGGCCGACGGCCCTGAGCATCGCACGAGCGGGGGCACGGTCCGGTCCCTCAGTTAGGGGAAGGCTATTTTTTTTTAAGGTTTTTGACATGAAACAGTGCTCCTTCGATCATATATCCTTGGTGAATGGAATAGAGGGTCAATCAGAGATTCGTTTCCTGAATGTCTCATAATGCTAGGAAAATGGTCAATGTTGGTGGGACAAAAGATATGTACCACAGGTCCTGCGGATCATAATTTTTGGTAGGAATCAGGTGGCGAATATAGCGGAGAAGATAAAGGGATCCACCCGGGGAGACGCCACAGCCTCGTCCACAGACATGGCAAGGAGGCCGGTTTCCTCGTAAGATTCCTAAGAGGCGAGATTACCAGCTGTTACCGATGCGAGGTATTGCTGTAGCCGAGACCTCCCTCCGGTTCCTGCAGATGGGGGGGTACACAATATGAGCCAATATGGATTGGTAAAATGATAGGTATCTCCATGACGGTAGGACTCTATAAACTGCCGTAATCTGGGCTCCTTCATCCAGTTGGGCAGGGGGGTTGAATCCATGACGACTTGTTGGAGGTATTGTTCCAATAGCCGATCATGCCGTATTGAAATGCTATGGGTGCAGGCTATTTCTCGAATAGTGATCATAGCTTTCAATTTTCCTAAAACAGCAACTACCGACTCTGCGGAAAGATAAGGCACTGAGGCGTGAGGGGAACATTCTTGAAAGAAGGTGTGATGCAGTTGTGAGAAAAAAGCCTCTTGCTTGGCAAGGACAATGCATGCCGTTCCCCGAAATGGGTGCAGAGCACCAATGAGTCGGGACAAGGAAGTATGGAGAGACGCATGCTCCAGGCCGGAGAGGGATTGGATCGCCCATGCCACATCGTAAGAACCTGGAGTCAGGAACTTTTCAGCATTGTCCCAGGTGGTTTGCCAGGCATGTCTGGGGAAAAATGGCCGGCGTAGAGACTGGCTACAGGTTGAGAGGCAATAGTGGGAAGAATCCAGATAATCATAATGAAGGCGAATTGTTGACGGAAGCCATGCCTGCAACATTCTCGAAAATCGGCCGGGTCCACATCCAATGTCTAGGACTTGATAGCCTTCGTTCTGTTCCGGAAATAGCGAATCCCAATTCACGGCACCTAAGATTTTGTGGTAATCGTTTTCTACAATAGAAAACCAGGCTTCGGGGTGTATGTTGCCCTTTTGGTAATAACGAAGGGATCGGAGAAGGTTCGACGTTCTTTGTCGTTTGTGAGAAGGCAGTTGAGAGGTGCATAAGGGGTTGTTCATGATTAAGATACTAGGGGAAAAAAAGAAGTCCTCAGTTGTCACTGTTTAAAGAAAGCAAAAATGGTACCGGCTATCATTTTTAGAAAAGAGGTAAGTAAGGTAATGGATTGTATGGAAATTGTTTATTTGGAAGGGGAAGGTCTTTTTCCTGAAGCAAAAAATTTTCCCAAAACACAGGAAGAATCTGCCGGTTGCCTATTGGACTCACAATAACGGTCCTTAGACCATACATATGTTTTGCCCACACATGAAGACAACAAATAAATGGTTCATAAGAATCAATGAACACGTGGAAGGCAAAAATCTCATGATCTGCCAGGGCGATCCTCGTAAAGCGCCGTGGATCTTCTTGACTCTATGCATAGGGGCGACCGTCTTGTTCGTGTGGGAGGTTGGGCAAAGTAGAAGTGAGGGAGGTTTGGAGAATGAGTCCTTGTCAAAAGTTGAAAATTTAAAGTCAATTCAGAAGGAAAATATACATACCCGCCTAGCCTATATGAATAAACCTGGGGTAACAGCTTATGTATTTCTTGCTGCCCGCGAGGTTGCCTCGTCTCCCCAGCTTTCGTCAGATTTTTCTTCAAAGAGAGCTGGTTCGGCCTTGGTTGGTTCCGTCATGGCCCTTTTAGCCACATTTGAAGGTGCTAATGTTCTTCCGCCGGAGGAGTCCTCCCAGGCCAATCAATTGATTCATGGCCTTATTCAATTGCAGTCGGCCTTAGTGAAATCCCAATCAGCAGAGTTGAGCGACTATTTTTCAGCCGCGGTTGAACAGCGTTTTGAAAATGAAAGTGTAGGGTTTTTACAGTCACTTCACCAAAGAGGTTTGACATCCAAAATGTTAGAGGCTCTCGTGAGCTATAATCACAACGTACCCATGTGGGAAAAACCAGCTCTTACTGAAATCTTTCAACGCTATAATTTTTCCCGACAAGATTGGGAATTGATTGAGAAAATTTTCAGCGAAGCCGACGTAGCCTATCGTATGAAAGGATCATCCATCCATGATGTCTATGAACTGTGGAGAGCACAAATGACAGGAGGGCGGCCATGAAGATACAGGAATTAATTGAGGAAAACGGATTTCCCGGTCTGTGCCGATCGGTAACACGCATCAGCAATTTCGACTGCTCGTAACCCATCCTCTGCCGTAATGGGCATTGGGCCTCCGGTTCGAATTCCCTGGCAAAAGTCTCGAAGGACATCAATCAGCGTTGCACTGGGAGGAAAGGGATAGTCTAAAATCTCATTTCTTCCGGAAATTTTTCGAACGATGTTGGTCGTCCAATCTGCTGATGCTTGTCCTTTCGACCCCATAATTTCTGCGCGGGTCACCCGTCCCTGGCTGACGCGTGAAATATCGAGATAACAGGGGAGTCCCCTTAGCGTAACCAGTTTAATGAAAGCCTGATTTTCGGGGTCTTGGGTCGTCGGTCGACCAATGTCCGCTGAAACCGAATGGACCTCATCCCGAGTGAGGAAACGGACCAGGTCCAGCAAGTGAATCCCAAATTCCATGAGGGATCCATAATTGCTCCTTGACGTGTTTTTCCCCGGCAATGCTGGGCCGGATTCGAATCGCATGGTGCAAACAAGATATTGCCATTGGCCTAAGGATGGTGCGATGGCTTGCAATTGCCGGATTGTTGGTTCATACCGCAGAGTCTGGGCAGTCATGACAGAGATTTTAGCTTTAGTGGCGGCCTCAACGATTTGGCGGCCTTGGGACCGGTTAAGGGCAAGGGGTTTTTCCAAAAGAACCGCTTTGCCATGTTGGATGGCTTCTAAGGCAATGGGTAAATTGAGTGAGGGAGGGGTCACGATCAGAACGCCCTGAATAGCCGAATCGGCTAAAAGATCCTGATAGTTCGGGTAAAAGCGGAGGGTGTATTCTGAAGCAAGTCGAGTGCCTTCCTCTTGGTTTCTTCGGCTGATGGCAATTAATTCTCCTCCTGTTTCGACGGAGAGCAAATGATGAAGATAACGGGAGCCGTGTCGTCCTATGCCAATCAATCCAAGGAAAATCGGTTTCATAACAACCCTAATTCCTTCCCTTATCCCTCAGGAATGATTAAGAAAACAGTTGCCCTCATCCAATATGGATAAAACACACTGGATCACCTACCAAGGCTGTTGGATAGGTCTGATCCTCAACTTGGAAAGGAATACCGTGTGAGTGGCACCAATGTTCAACCCAGGGCATTTCCTCCACCGAGGTTGTAAGCAACCCTGGTTTGGTAAGTTTGGCCATGCAATTGGCAAATAAGCGAATTCCTGTTTCCCGTTCATGTAAAAAGGCCGAGGCATCAAATGCCAGAGGGTCCGCACGGCCGTATGAAAAAAGGACCGACAGATTGGGGAATTCTTCCGGGTCATTCAGAACACTGACAATCCAAAGATGATCAACGTTGCCTGTCGCATTCTCTGCCGACCCGCAATAAAATGAGATTCCGCTTTCGCCCCCGGCTTGGTTGAGTATATCCACTTCTGCTTGCCGAAGATTATAGGGACATACTGTTCGATTTAATTCCAGCCGTTCCATGACCAAAGGGGGAATCTCTGGGACTCCCGCGCCCACATATAGACTTCGCCCCATAGCCGGTAGGCGGGTGCGGAGGGCTTTCGCAATCGCGATCCCCAGTTTCTTGCAGGGGCCTCGGCGATCCTGCCAAAACGCGTCTCCACCTTCGTCGCAATAAACCGGGCCAAGCCCATCATAGTCCAGCGCATAATACATTCTCGTAATTTCCTGAGTCGTGGCAGAGGAAAATCTAGGGTTTTTCATACTCTGTATGGGCCTTTCAATTTGTTCATATTTTCTTCTTTGTACCAGGTTTGGCAAAGGCGATAATAGCCCTTACAGCAAGGTGCGGTGTCATAATCCAGGCCATGAAGGTGAGTCCTGTCTCAACTTGACCTAAATTACGATTTTGTGTATTGATACACGAGAGTAGCTTTAGATGCTCTTCTAAGGAAAATAGTCTTTTCCCAAAAATGGGCAAAGTTCCTCCTATCATCGATTCCATTCCTCTGTATTGTGCGTCAATAGGAAATCTCTTTGTTTGAGTTCCAGTATAGCGAAGATGCTCCTCAAGTACGGGACGAGTCCTGCGCTTTGTCCGACAAAAACTAACTGAAGCTGTTTTAATGATAGCTTTATTTTGAAATTTTTGACCAGAATAGCCAGTTTGGCTAGGGATAAGAAAACCAAATTTTTATGGATATTCTTCAAGAACTTCGTCGGGTGATCAGGCTGGAAGGTCAAGCCATTATGCACCTTGAAGAGAGCATTGGTCTTCCTTTCGAGAAGGCAGTAAAAATGTTGCAAACCTGTAGGGGAAAAGTGATTCTCACAGGGGTGGGGAAATCCGGTCTGATAGCGAACAAAATTTCGGCTACCATGGTGTCCACCGGCACACCTTCGGTGTTTTTACATGGTTCCGAGGGACTGCATGGGGACATAGGGATTGTAGCCAAAGAAGATATAGTGATTGCGGTAGGAAAGTCAGGGGAAAGCGAAGAACTGCTGGCGCTGCTTCCATTAATTCGAAAAATCGGTGCACGAATTATTACCATTACAGCCCAGGCCAACTCCACCCTCGCACGAGGTAGCGATCTAATTCTAGTAACGCCCATTCAAGAAGAAGCTTGTCCGCTCAATCTGGCACCAACCTGCAGTACCACTGCAGCCTTGGTCTTAGGGGATGCCCTTGCCATGGCATTAATGAAATTGCGAAATTTTCAACCAGCCGACTTTGCTATGTTTCACCCTGGTGGCCAGTTAGGAAAACGACTACTTTTGAATGTTGGGGATCTGATGCGATCCGGTGAAGCCAATGCGGTTATCCGCCTTTCTCACACGATTCAATTTATGTTGTGTGAAATGACAAGTAAACGTGCTGGCGCCGTGTCCGTCCTTGATGAGGAAGATCGTTTATTGGGATTGATCACCGATTTTGATATTCGTCGAGTTCTGGAAGAGGGACAAAACCTTTTCGCTCTCACGATTGGATCAGTAATGAACCCAAAGCCCAGTTGGGTATATCAGGATGAAAAAGCCGTCAAAGTTCTTCAATTTATGGAGAAACGGGAAAAGCCCATCTCCGTGCTACCCGTTCTTGACCGACAGGAAAAAGTCGTCGGCATGATACACATTCATGACCTGATTTCCCGCGGCCTTTAGGAAAGCTCCCTGTCTTTAAATAAGATGAAAAGCATACTGCGTGATAGGTATTCTCCATGTAAGTTCCTTGAGTACAAGATAATCGGTCGCCAGCGTCTAGGATAAGAGATTTTTAAGCGTTTTTGCCAACCCGTAATCTGCTAATGAGGACTAGGTTGAAAACGTTTCTTATGCGAGATACCCCTGTATCAAATGAATGATCTAATGAGCATCGACTTGGACTTAGGACAGATCGGCAGTACCTCTTCCTCTAGGACTTTCTCCAGTTCCTATCTTTGGCCTGCCCTGGGATGGGGCCTTTGTGTGGTCATTCTCTTGGGATTTTCTCCCCGACTGTTTCATATTCAAGAATATTTCTTTTTCCCTCTTCTGGCTATGGCTATATTCCTTTGTTTATTGGAGCGAAAGCCTCTCTGGATTCATCCCCGGCTCCTTGTCCCATTTATCTGTTTTGTGGGATGGATTGCGTTTACGATTCCCTTTTCAATTGATCCTTGGATCAGTTTGCGGGAATGGCAAAAAGTTGTCGCACAGTTGGCAGTGCTCTATGGTACCTGTCTGATTGTGCAGGAACAACGGAATGAGTATTTTCTAAGAAAGGCTCTCCCCTTTTTTTTGTTGGGGGCCATTGCCTGTTACACCTATTCCCTTCTTGATTTTTGGTATCGAGGAGGGAACCTTTTAGATCGCACGATCCGTGCGGGTTTTCCAAAAGTCAGCGGCGCAGATTTTACCTGGCTGAGTACCAACGCGTTGATGGTTTTTCCCTTGTTCATTACGGGATTCTTGGCGGTGACCAGTTCATGGAAACGGGTGATGTTAGGTTGCGGCATGCTTCTTTCTTTCTTGGCCTTAGTGCTTTCCTATAGTCGTGGTGTCTGGTTAGCCTGCTTAACGCAAATAATTATTGGAGGTTTTCTTGTCCATAAGCGTCACGCATTTCGCTTGCTGCTCGTAGGAATAGTGGTATTTCTTTCGGTTGGAGTCGTTCTCGGTCAATTGGGGTTCCATCGTGAAACCTTTAATCCTTGGACGATCAAGGCTCGGTTGGCAGTATGGAGTCTTAGTGCTTCAGATATTCTGGACCATCCCTTTGTTGGAGTGGGTTATGGCGTGCCAATTTTAGAAAAACGTCACGGACAAAATATCATTGAGTTGGAAGCTGTGAATCTTGGGATCCCCGATATTCCGGAAAAACCCCATAACTGGTATCTCATGGTGGTGACGGGGGCTGGATTACCAGGGTTAGCCTTGTTTCTTTGGTTGCTCGCCAAAGTGGGATTTGCCATCTATGAGGAATGGACAAAGGCTAGGACTTCTTCGCATCGTTGGTTACAGTTGGGAGTGTTCCTCATGGTTCTTGGATTTTCGATCCGTATTTTTTTTGAGGACAGCTTCGGCGGAAGCCATTCTTATCTGTTTTGGATACTTGTCGGGACGAGTGTGGTTCTTTCGAATTCACAAGTGGAGGGAAGCTGCAATAAGCCAGGGCATAGGAGTGGCTAGCGAATGTATTGAGATAAGTTGGCGAATGCTTGGGGCGCCAAACCATGTAATTGTTTTACCTGATCAATAATCGCCTACAGCTCTTCTTCCCCTGAGGCGCTTCCCGATTTTCATGAGTGGTCTCAAAAAAATGGATCTACCCTGTTTTTTAATAAAATTCCGATGGAGAAATGCCATGCCCCAATAGTTGATTTGATCTGGTGGTTTAGCCATTCAAAAAGGCAGTATCAAGGGTCTTTTTTATTGTTTTTTATCTGCATCCCCGCTACCTCCCATCGATGGAACTTCATCAGTTTCATCAAAAAATAACCGCATGAGACCAATGTGGTTTTTTTTAATTCTCTCGTTCAAGCTTCTCAATTCAGCCCTAATATTATTTTTGCCCATGGCTAACTAAATAGTTAAGAATTGCCTTTCGTTCGGGGAGTTACTGAATTATAGATCTTGGATTCAACTCGCTAGTGCAACGACTGGGTTGATGCCAAAACATACTTGATTCGGGGTTTTAAACCCAAGGCTTTTCCTTGGGTGGTTCAGTTTATTCATGACCTGCTGAATCTCTTGCTGAGTAATGGTGGCAAAGGGCCGGTGTTTGGGGAAATATTGGCGAATGAGCCCATTCGTGTTTTCATTGAGTCCGCGTTCCCAAGCCGCGTAGGGATGGGCAAAGAAGAAGCGCACCTTGAGGGCTTTGGTGATCGTTGTGTGATGGGCGAATTCTCTGGTGTTATCTGCAGTCCGGCTGTGCAAGGGGAGTGTCAGCGGTTTCAATAAGGCCATCACTGAGGTGGCAACCGCGTCGGCACACCGGCGGGTGACTTTGGCGATGAGGCTCAATCGTGATTGGCGCTCAGTTAACGAGACCAAGGCCTGTTGGTGGCCCTTGCCCACCAGCGTATCCAGCTCCCAGTCCCCCAGCCGCGTGCGACGCTCAACAATCGCGGGACGGTGTACGATGGAGATGCGGTTGGAGAGGTGGCCTCGACGACTGTAGGTCCCATAGCGTTTGCGGCGCTGCCGCTGACACCGTAAATGCCGGAACAGGGTTCCCTGGCAGCGTTTATCGTGATGGACATGTTGGTAGATCCATTCATGACTGACTGAGGGCCTATGGCTAGTCCGCAACCATCCGCTGATCTGTTCCGGGCTCTACTCTTCCTTGAGCAGGCGGTTGACGCGGTGCCATGTGGCGGCCGGAATGCGGCGGTGGACTTTCCTGCAGCGCCGAGTCCGGGTGAAACGATTGGCTTGTTGTGGGCGATACCCCCGTCTCCACTGATTCCGTCGCACTTCACGGCTAATGGTGGATTTGTGGGCTCCAACCACAGTGGCGACCTCCTGATAGGGATGGTCCATGTTCAATAAGGCCTGAATCTGCTAGCGTTGCTCCAGGGGCAGGTGTGTGTCGTGTCTCATCAGTGCTCCTCTTACTAGCCAGTAAAAGAAGTCAGGATGCTATCGCAACTGACCTCCTAAACCGAACGGGTGAGTTGCACTTACAAGTTGAATTCACCGATTTAGGTAGTGAATAAGAGAAGGTATTTGAGTAGAAACGTAACCAAAATAGATAATCAAAAACCGTTTAAATAGGTTTTCTGTTCGGTGGTTAAAGCGGTATTCAAATTCTTTCAAGTACATCGGAATAGGATATTTTGAGCCTCCCCGGTAGTGATACAGAATATGCTTGGCGAAACTCCCAAACCCTTTAATGCCATTAATGTGGTTTTTCAGCTGTCGACGGCTCACAAAGGCTTTTGAGTGATTAATCGTATGATGCTTCACAAATCGTTTCAAGGACTAATAGCCCCGAAAGGCATCGGTGTAATTGACCGACCATTTCCGCTCGCATCCGCTGGTTGACGTGGGTGCCCACTTTCACGTCGACATCTAAATGCCGACTCAAGCTTTTGCTCTTGCCACAGAGCTGGCATTTCAAATAGCCCCGTCTCGTGTGCAGAATCTTGAAAGAGCCACCAAAAATACACTTGCGACCGCGCAAAAAGTTGGCCGCAAAACTAAAAAACGTTTTTCGTCGAGTAACCATGCCATTTTTCTAACATACATTGGTTACGAAACGCCCTAATTACCTACGAGAATAAAACATAGAAATTAGATTTATCCGAAAATATTCAAGGAGAAAATTCGGCAAGGGTTTGAAATTCCCCAATTAGTCAAATAATCAACTATTCGACTTGGGACACTGGGTATTAAAAATCTTCGTGTCGTCGAAAAACTTATCTATGTTTGGAACCTATTATATCACTTGCTGGAAGATGTTTTACCTTTCTTTAGGTCTAAAATTACTGAGCATCTAATTCTGTCATAGCCGTTTACTATTTTCAAAAAACAGCTAATTTTTTAACTACGCCAACGTTCATTGAGTTCACGCAATGCACTGAGAAAGAAAGAAAGTACAGAGAAAATCGTAGTGCCCCGAAACATGGCAGTTGTTTTGCTGTACCAAGCTGGAAGAAAGATACTCATTTTTCTCAAAACAGCTAACCGGTATTGAGCTTTGATAAAAGTGCTGCCTGTTCCGAAATTGTCCATTCATGAAAATTGACTTAATAGACACAAAGGAGGTGGTTACAGGGAGAACACTTGAAGCGTTTTATGAAATCGGATAATTTGAGATATTACTCCCCCCAACATTTCAATAAGTTCGAGAGGGAAAACGTACTGTAGCATGCGGTCATATTCATATTCTTTAGGCGTGATCTAACAATTGTCCGGGAAGGACCTTTTGTGGAGAAATGTTGAAATGAACGGATTCCATTTTAGATATGGTCAAATTCCTGGAGAGAAAAGAAAGGCGGATTTATGAAAAGGAATGCGTGTCGAACATCATGGTGGGTAGCGGGGTCATTTGCGACTGCTGTGTTGGCTATGGGAACGGGATCTATGGCTGCTGCGGAGGGCTTTACTGCCTACAATGACCTCGCCTGGGGCACTGGACAGCTCGAAACAAATATCACAAAGATTACCTCTCCCAACGGGGGATCTGGCTTGCCCAGCACTGGGCTACTGAAGGATTTCACCACTGGCCTCGATACCGGTATCACCCTGACCGTTACTGGCGGATCATTTGATGGTTCTGCCCAGGCGGCTCAAGGGGCAAATCCGACTACCGGAGATGCACTTGCGATTTTTGATGGCATGGTTAGCGGGCTTGGCGCGATTTCTTATGATAGCAATTCGCTCGTATTGACCTTTAGCGGCCTTAATCCAAACAAAACCTATGATCTGGCCTTCTTCGCGCATCGAAACGATTACGCATGGGATCGGGCCTCCCTGGTGACTCTTTCTGGAACCGGGGGGTCGCCAATAAATATGAGTTCGGTCGCCTCCGATAATCCCAATGAGGTGGGGGGTGTGATTTTTTCAGGGCCGGCAGATGTCTCAACCCGGTTACCGGCGGACAATGATAACGGGTATGTTGCTCGGTGGAGTGAAGTGAAATCTGGTGGCGATGGGATTGTGGTGTTGACCATTAGTTTTGATGGCACTATGGGGAATGAGGGGCGCGGCAAATATGGTAGTGCGGTCCGGCTGATTGAGTCATCATCTAGTTCTGTGCGGCATGATTTAGATGGGGATGGCAAAGCGGACCTTGTCTGGCGACATACAAATGGTAATGCTGCGGTATGGTTGCTAAATGGGACAGCGGTTCCCTCCTCCCTCGGCTCTCTAGGGGGTGTGAGCTCCGCATGGCAGGTCGCCGGAGTGGGTGATACGGACGCTGATGGCAAGGCGGATATCATCTGGCGCAATACCACGAGTGGCGCAGTGGCCGTGTGGCTGATGAACGGGGTGACCATGACCTCCGTTGGTTTTCCCGGCAATGCATCGACGGCTTGGCAAATTCAGGGTGTTGGGGATCTTAACGGTGACGGCAAGGTCGATCTTGTCTGGCGGCATACGAATGGTAGTGCTGCGGTATGGTTGCTAGATGGGACAGCTGCCCCCTCCGCCACCGGCTCATTAGGTGTGGTGAGTTCAGCGTATCAGATCTCGGGGGTGGGTGATACGGATGCTGATGGCAAGGCCGATATTATCTGGCGCAATACCACAAGCGGCGCAGTGGCCGTATGGCTCATGAACGGGGTGACGATGACTTCCGCTGGCTTTCCTGGCACTGCGTCCACAGCGTGGGCCATCCAGGGGGTCGGAGACCTGAACGGTGACGATAAGGCCGACCTTGTCTGGCGGCATACGAATGGTAGTGCTGCGGTATGGTTGCTAGATGGGACAGCGGCTCCCTCTGCTACCGGCTCATTAGGTGTGGTAAGCTCAAATTGGGAAATTAGGCAAGTTGGCGATACGAATGCTGATGGCAATGCCGATATTATCTGGCGCAATACCGCGAGCGGCGCGGTGGCCGTGTGGCTGATGAACGGGGTAACGATGACTTCCGCTGGTTTCCCCGGCACGGCGTCAACATCCTGGGAAATTCAAAATTAGTTAATATTACCTCACTAAGAGAAAGTCCTGCTTAATGTGATTCCCGTTTCTCACCAGAAACGGGGGTCACGGCAAGCTGGAACTCAAGGTTTTAAAGAACTTTTCAGTAGGTCCAAGAGGGGCATCTGAGATTTGGGGGACAGGGCGGGTTAATAAGGATTAAATTTAAACCTCTCTCGACATTACCCTCCATTGATTTGTTGATAGCAAATGATTAATGGGAAAGTCCAGCAGATTTACGTATAGTAAAAATATCGAAGAGGATTTGGAATAGAAGTATCTTCAAGATGGCCCTGTTGCCTTTATTAAATTTTTCGGGTCTTATGTCAGTTGAAAATGATGGTCTGTAGCTTGCAGATGAGCCAAGGAAGAGAGCTTTCTTTGGGTAAAATGAAATGTATGATGAAGGAGTATAGTTCAAAAGGCATAACTGGATTGAATTAGGTGAATGTATATGCACGAGAAACCATTGGTCTAACTTGAGAAATCTGGTGTTGGTGGGTAGAGTTTCTATCAAGGATTTATCCAATAATTTATAAGTTTAGGATGTGGCGCCAGCTATTCATTTGAAGTCTCGGTAAGTGATTCAGAATCCAATCAGGCCAACAAATTATGGCAAGATAGAAGACTGAAAACTTTGGAAATACCTAATTACTTGAAATGAACTAGCGTTTTTCTTAGAAGGAAGGAATTGTGGAGTAGAGTTGGGGGGATAATATGGTAGATTGACCTGTCATCAAAGCTTGGAGAGTGCCAGGGGCCAGAATAAAGTTTAAAGGCTATGTGGCTATTATAATGTTATAATATTCTGTCTATAGTATCTCTTAGATTTGACTTGTAAGTGCAACTCGAGCTCTTGGTTGAGGGGGCGGCTGCGAAAACATCATGGCTTCGTCTTACCGACCAAAGTAAGAGGAACACCCAGCTGACCCGCGAATCACGAAATCAAATTTTTGCCCTTGTGAAAACAGGCTAGAATCAAACCCACATGGCGACGGTGATTGGAGTTGATAAAGCCACGATCAGTTGTGAATGGATGTATCGGTATATCTATCAGGATCAACATGCAGGGGTGATCTCTACCGCTCCTTGTGTTGTCAGAAAGTCTGCCGGAATCGCTATGGCACGTACAGTTGCCGTGGGCGTATCCCCAATTAAATCTCGATTGATGAGCGTCCGGCGGTAGTAAACACCAGACGACGAGTTGGCGACTGGGAAGGAGATACCCTGATTGGGAACGGGCATCGGGGTTTTTAGTGACTTTTGGTGGAACGGAAATTCAAATATACGGTGCTTGAATGTGTCCCAAACAAGACCGCTGCTGCCGTCCGGAGGCCGTTTCCCGTGGCCTCCGCCCGTACCAAGTTTGTGTGCGGACGATTTCGTACGACAATGATGGGGAATTGAGTGATCATGCGGGGATGGCCAAGAATCTGGATACGCGCATCTCATTGGCGCATCCCTATGCGTCCTGGGAACGAGGAGTGAACGAAAATACCGATGGATTTCTTCGCCAATTTTTCCCGAAAAACCGAGACCTCACCCATGTTCCCGAGCATGAACTGAAAGAAGTGATGGCCATGCTGAACCACCGATCCAGAAAGACGCACGGTTATCGTACACCACATGAGATATTCTTCGACACCACCACACCATTAACTGTCGCATTTACACGTTGATTTCAAGTCTGTGTGTTTTAAAGAAACTGTGAATTTTTAGATAAAAGATTTAAGTTTGATTAATCATTTTCTTTACTATTGGCACGGGGTATGCTTGAGAAATAGTTTTATTGCGGTATTTTTATAGACATAATTAAGTGGGTATATGCTTAGCTAGGGTATGAACCAAGGCTTGAAGGTCTTCATTTATTAGGATTTACTTGGTTTTTTTCTCTCCTACCCATGCCCTTGATGCATAATGAATGAACCGGTTACTCCAATAGAGTGAGAAATCCAATTTTTGAGATTTGGAAAAATCAGGTGTGCAATAACATATGGAATCGGTGTCTTGATTTCACCCTCTCATTAATACCCATGTTTGGTTGCCAGGAAAGTTTCTCGACTAACAAGAGCCTCATAAATCAGAAAGGTTCCATTTTCATTCTTTTTCTAAGTGAACCGAGGATGACGACCTATTTCCCCACATAATTATGGACATTATATGAAGAAAATTGGTGTGGTGAGCTTAGGCTGTCTGCTGTCCTTAATCCTAACCGCTGTGGTGCCAGCCGCAGCTGCAGTGGTGCGGCAACCGTACCTGCAGCTTGCCACCCCTACCTCCATTACGATTGTCTGGCGTACCGACCTGAATTCAGCGGACAATAGCCAGGTAAAATACAGCACGGTTCCCGGCTCCCTGACCCAAACAGCCTCCGGCACGGCGGTCACCCGGACCGGGCTCAATGTCAAGGATCACATTGTTACCATTACGGG